>NZ_CANRPM010000024.1 GCF_947632445.1 uncultured Bacteroides sp.
AGTTGGCAGATACGCATCTGTAAGTTGGCAGATACGCATCTGTAAGTTGGCAGATACGCATCTGTAAGTTGGCAGATACGCATCTGTAAGTTGGCAGATGCGCATCTGTAAGTTGGCAGATACGCATCTGTAGGTTATGCAGATACGCATCTGTAAGTTTGATATTAATTGAAATAGTAAAGGAAGACAGCCACGCCTTCGAGCGCTTTTTTCTTCTCGCCCTCGATTTCGATAGTGAATTTGATTTCGGCCTTTGCCACGCCGCGCAAATTGGTCAGCGACTGAAGCGTTGTCACCAGACGGATGCTCTGGCCCGACAGGACGGCCTGGCCAAACTTCATCTTTTCGATGCCATAGTTAATCATCATCTTCAGATTGTTCACCTCCATAATTTGGTTCCACAAATAGGGCAGCATGGAAAGGGTCAGATAGCCGTGCACAATGGTGCTCTTGAAGGGGCTTTCGGCCTTGGCACGTTCGGTGTCGACGTGTATCCACTGGTGGTCCAGTGTGGCGTCGGCAAAAAGATTGATACGCTCCTGCGGAATCTGCACATATTCGGACACACCAATCTGCTGGCCTACCAGCTTCTCGAATTCTTCATACGAATTAATAATCACTTTTTCCATAGATATCTTATATATTGTTACAGCTTTTGATTTTGGCACGGCAAATATCGCATTTTCTCAACAAATGGCAAAGAATTTAACCGGACGAATGCACCCATTTAAACAAGTTTCGGCTATACTCGCCGTTAATTACTGCTTTTCGGTGAGGTATTTCCAGTAGCGGACGGGCATATCCTGACGGTGTTTGCGCGGATTGAGTCGCTCGCGGATGCAAATAGCCTTGAAATACGTCTGCCAAAGCTGCTGGAAGAGGCGCTCGTCGGGATCCATCAGGTGCTCGTTCAGGCGACCGGTGAGCAGGTGGGTGGCAGCGGGGATGTCGGAGTCGTCGAAGGTGACGTGGCGCACCTCGTTTCCGTCGTAGTAAAAGCCGTAGGCGCGACTCACGTCGTAGATTAGCCAGCGTTGGTCGGCCAGACGGTCGCGGAAGTGGTCGACAACCAACGGCAGAGCGTTCTTCACCGGCTCGACAGCGGCGAAGTAGATACCGTCCGCCGCCTTCTGGAAGCGGATGAATTGGATGAGATGCCACTTTTCCGTCTCCACACGCTTCCACATGCGGGCAAAAGCCAGCACGTCGGGATCGGCAAAGTTCGTCTCAATGGAACTCGGCGCGTCGATAACTTTACAGATGTAGCGGAAGAGCACGATAGGCGTTTCTGCCTCCTCGGCCAGCCAGCAGCGGGTCAGGCAACGCAAGGCGCCTGCCGAGAGCTTCTTCTCCAGCCCGCGCCAGACGCGACGGGCCTTCTCGGCGTCGGTCACCACCGTGAACGCTTCGTCATGGAAAAGCGGAAGCGGCTCACCCTCCACCGACAAGACGTCGGGGAAGGTGCGCCGCGCATAGGCTTCGAAGACAGCCGTCAGCAGGCCGTCGAAGGAATTATCAAACTGAAAAACGGTCTGCATCGAATGCCGCCTACTGCTTGTCTAACTGCTTCAGCATCTCCTCCACAGCACGCTCCAGCTGGGTATCTTCGCCGCGCAGCTGCGATTCGGGTGAGTTGTAGACTTCGATGTCGGGTTGCAACTGGTGATTTTCCAGGTAGCGGCCGTTCTCGTCTTTCACACCTACCTGCGGAATGCCGAAGACAAGCGACGAGTCAAGCTGACGTTCCCACCATACGGCGGTCATCGTACCCGGCACGGGGGCACCGATAAGTTTACCCAGACCCAGCGTCTTGTAGACTACGGGGAAACCGTGGGCATTCGAATAGTTGTTCTCGCACATCAATACGCACGAAGGTTTCAGCCAGCGGTTGAAGGGGTCGCTGCCGATGTACTGCCCACGCGGTTCGAAACGCTGATATTCCTTGCCACTGAGCAGCACGGCCAAGTCTTCGTGCAACCATCCGCCACCATTGTGGCGCACGTCCACGATGACAGCCTCCTTATTGCGGCAGCGTCCCAGCAGTTCGGAGTAGACTTCACGGAAACTCTGGCTGTCCATGCTCTTGACGTGCACGTAGCCCACACGTCCGCCAGACAGATGGTCCACCATCTCACGCCGTTGCTCCACCCATCGCTTGTACAGCAGGCCCGAAACGGTACCTGGTGACACAGGCTTCACCTGCTCGTCGAAGCGCTTGCCCGTAGCGGGATCATAGACGGAAAGCATGACGCGTTTGCCCACCTTACCGGCCAGCAACGGGAAATAATCCTCACCTGCTTTCACCGGCTGCCCGTCTATCTGTTCAATGAGGCAACCCGCCTTCACCCGGCAACCGGCCTTGGATAGCGGGCCCTGCTTCAGCACCTCGGCCACTTTCAGGCCATCGCCTTGATACTGTTCGTCGAAGAAGACGCCCAGTTCGGCTACTGTCGGTGCCGACATCTGTGCGCTGTAGCGTGCACCCGTGTGCGAACCGTTCAGCTCACCCAGCAGTTCGGACAGCATTTCCTGGAAGTCGTAGTTGTTGTTGATGTGCGGCAGGTAGCGTTCATAGGCCTTGCGGTAGCCGTCCCAATCGACACCATGCAGATCGGGGTCGTAGAACTTGTCTTTCACCTGACGCCAAATGTGTTCGAAGATGTAGGCGCGTTCTTCGGCCATCCGGTAACGGAAGTCAGCAGCGAAGCTCACGTTGTCCACCTTGCTTTCGGAAACGGTGACTTTCTTGATTGTTCCACCGGAGAGCAGGTAGATGTATTTGCCGTCCTTGTCGATGGACATACTGCCGCCGCCCACATTCTTGATAAGCAGTTTGGTAGAATTATCACGGAAGTTGCGCTCCCACAAGTCATATCCGCCTTCAAAGGCAGCGCAGTAGTACAGCTTGTCACCCTTGGGCGTCAGTACGGCGTCGCCCATGTGCGAGGAGTTAATGGTAAGCCGCTTGACGCGGTCCTTGCGGTTCTCCAAGTCGAAGACGAGGGGCTCCACTTCTTCGTCTTTCTTCTCATCCTTGGCCTTCTTTTTATCTTTTTTCTTGTCTTTTTCCTCTCTCTCAGCCTTTTCTTTCGCTTCCTTCTCTTCTTTCTCTGCCTCTTCCATCAGGGCGAACTCCTCTTTGGAGAGATTAAACTTGTCGTAGGCCTCAGCATCGAAAAACATGATATACATATCGTCTTCCGCTCCCCAGCTGCCGTGACTACGATAGCCCGCACGGTCGGACGACCAAATCATGGCCTTGCCACCCAGAACCCATTTCGGATTGTTGTCGGAATATCCACTCTCGGTCAGGTTCGTCATTTCGCCGCTACCGTCAGCCTTCACCAGCACGATATCGGTGTTGTTCCATCCGCCCACGCTGATGTACTTGGCCAGAAACCAGCGGCTGTCTGGTGACCACTGATAGGTCTGGTCGCCGTCGGAGTACGAATAATTGTACTTGCCGTCGAGCACCGTCCGCACCTTGCGCGACTTCAAATTAATGACGCACAGCGTGGTACGACCTTCGAGAAAGGCCACTTCCTTACCGTCGGGTGAGAAGGTGAGTTGGAAGGACGTCCGTCCCGAAACCACCAGCGGTTCTTCCTCCACACCGACAGCATAGGTGAAAAGCTTCTCTTCCTTGTCGGTCAGGCGAGCCATATAAATACCCCACACACCATCGCGCTCGGCGGAGTAGACCAGTGAGCGGCCGTCGGGGCTGAAGCTCAGGTTACGTTCCTGCTGGGGCGTGTCAGTAATGCGACGGGTAGTTTCATACTCCATTGAGGTAACGTAGACATCGCCATGCACGATAAAAGCTACCTCCTTGCCACCGGGCGACACAGCTATATCTGTCGCCCCACCACGCAGCAACTGGTTCACTACGTCGCGTTCCAGACGGTCAGAAACGATGGAAACGGCCACCTTTCGCGGTTTTTCACCCTCGCGCAGGGTGTAGAGCTCGCCGTCGTATGTATAGCATAACAGACCATCCGCAGACACGGTGAGCGAGCGGACGGGATGGGTGGAGTGATACGTCAGCTGGTGTTTCTCCGAACCGCCGACCGCAGCCTTCCATACGTTGAAGCTGCCACTCTCCTCGCTCAGATAATAGAAGGAATGGCCGTCGGGTGCCCACACGGGTTCGCGATCTTCGCCGGCAAAGTTGGTTATTTTCTGATAGGAACGCTCCCCGTCGAGGGTACACAGCCAGATGTCTTTCGTAATAGACGACTGGTGATGCTTGCGCCAGGGGTCTTCATACCCCTTCTGATCTTGATAGAGCAGGCGGCTACCGTCCTTACTGAACGAAAGTTTCTGCATGGCCAGCGACGAGAAGAGCACAGGCCGCCCGCCTTCAGTGCTCACCGCATAGATTTGCGGAAAGAGGGATGAAGGAAACTGGCTGTCCTTCACGTCGGGGCGAATGGAGGCTGTAAAAAGCACCGTCGTGTCGTCCTTGAAGGTCTCAGGATATTCGTTGCCCGAGTGGGTGGTAAGGCGTCGGGGTGCCCCTCCCTCACGGGATACCACATAAACGTCGAAACTACCTTCACGATCGGACGCAAAGGCGATGTAACGACCGTCGGGTGACCACACAGGATGTGTATCGTGCTTGGGGTTTGTGGTGAACTGGACGGCCCGCCCGCCTTCAGCAGGAACGGTATAGATGTCACCTTTGTAGGTGAAAGCTATCTCCCGTCCGTCGGGCGACAAGGCGGGATAACGCAGCCACAGGGGTGCGTTGTCTGCCTGAGCCCACAGGGAGCAACAGGCAAAAAGGGGTAACAGAAGTTTCTTCATAAATCAATAGATGGTAAACGAATTGTTATTAGGCTTCGAAAATAATCATTTTATTCCAATTGAGCGAATAAATAGAGAAACTTCTCGCCCAATCTATTCGCCATTCCCGAAGTCCAGCGTCAGTTGTCTATCGTTATCGGTCTTTGTATTTCGCTTCACCAGCAGGCGGCGCACTCCCTGGGGCGTCAACTCGTTCACCGTCAGCATGGGCAGTTCACTGCAAATGATGAAGTATTGCGCTTTCTTCATCACCGCTCCCAACTTCTTCAACTGGTAGCAGCCCAGCCGTCCGAAGCGGCGCGAAGCCACGATGAGACGGGCGGACTTCACCCCGATGCCCGGCACGCGGAGTAGCATCTCGTAGTCGGCCCGGTTCACGTCGACAGGGAATTGCTCAGGGTGGCGTAAGGCCCATGCCAGCTTTGGATCCACCTCCAAGTCGAGGTCGGGATGGGCATCGTCCACAATTTCGTCCACCTTGAACTGGTAAAAGCGCATCAACCAGTCGGCCTGGTAGAGACGGTTCTCGCGCACCAGCGGCGGCTGCTTCAGAACAGGCAGGCGCGGGTCGTAGGCATTGACAGGCACGTAGCCCGAATAGTAAACACGGCGCATCGTGGGTTGACCATAGAGAGCCGACGATAAGCGCAGGATGTCCTTGTCCGTCTCATTCGTGGCGCCCACAATCATCTGCGTACTCTGTCCGGCCGGTACAAAGCGTGGCGCATGGCGGAACTTCTTCCGCTCCTCATGGTTCTCCAGCACTCCCTGCCGGATGTATCGCATAGGGGCATACACGCTGCGATGATCCTTCTCAGGTGCCAGCAGTTTCAGGTTCTCCTCCTTGGGAATTTCGACATTCACGCTCAGGCGATCGGCATAGAGCCCTGCCTCGTGCACCAGCTCCTGCGAAGCTCCGGGTATGTTCTTCAGGTGAATGTATCCGTTGAAACGATGTATTGTCCGCAGATCCTTGGCCACACGCACCAGACGTTCCATGGTGTAGTCGGGGTTCCGCACCACGCCGCTGCTCAGGAAAAGCCCCTCAATGTAGTTGCGGCGGTAGAACTCCATGGTGAGTTCCACCAGCTCGGTCACCGACAACGTGGCCCGTGGTATGTCGTTGCTGCGTCGATTAATGCAATAGGCACAGTCGTAAATGCAATAGTTGGTAAGCATCACCTTGAGCAAGGAGATGCAGCGTCCGTCCTCGGCAAAGCTGTGGCAGATCCCCACTCCACCCACCGTATTGCCCACCATGCATGCCTTACCGCGGCGCACGGTGCCGCTCGACGAGCACGACACATCATATTTAGCCGACTCGGCCAACACCTTCAGTTTGTGGAGCACTTGTTCGTTCATCTGTCTTCCTTTCACCCATTTTCCTGCAAAGGTAACAGAAAAAATGGCTCATGTAACCCCAAAAAATATTTTTGAAACCGAAACGTACTTGTGCAGCCCTCAAGGGCAGGCTTCTTTTCCCGAAAAGCCGGCTACATTCGCGGCCGTAGAGGATTTGCCCGGAAAAATATTTCGAAAAAAACGGTCAGAGTTTTTGCAGTTTCAAATAAAGCTGTACCTTTGCACGCCGTAAGCTTAACACCCTGCCGATATAGCTCAGTTGGTAGAGCAACGCATTCGTAACGCGTAGGTCGCCGGTTCAAGTCCGGCTATCGGCTCCACAAAAGAGATGCTTCCCGCCCGGACATCTCTTTTTTCTTTTCAGACAAATGCGTACCTTTGCAGGGTAGAAAACATCGAGTTCCATGACGAAAAAGAAAGCATTCTCCTTCAGCCTGCTCATCTTGGCAGCAGCCTGCGTCCTTGGTTTAGCCGCCGGTTATCGACTTTTGCTGGCCCCTCAGTTCCATCCGGGGGAAAAAACTTATATCTATATAGACCGCGACGACACGGCTGACTCTGTCTACCACAAACTGCGCCAGACAGCTGCACCCGGCAACCTGACCGGCCTGCGCTGGGCGGCCCGCCTAAAGCAATACCCGAAGCACGTCAAGACCGGCCGTTACGCCATCTTCCCGGATGACAACGCCTACAACCTTCTTAACCGCCTCTTGCGCGGTCAACAGGAACCGATGAACTTAGTCATCGGCAGCGTGCGCACGCTGGACAGATTGGCCCGCAACGTAGGCAGCCAATTGATGATAGACTCGGCAGAAATCATGCAGGCTCTGCGCGACACTGCCCGATGGAGCCGCCAGGGTTACACGCCTGAAACCCTACCCAGCCTGTTCATTCCCGAAACCTATCAAGTCTACTGGGACATGGACACGGAAGACTTTCTTGCCCGCATGAAGAAAGAACACAACCGCTTTTGGAACCAGTCCCGACGGGCCAAGGCCGACTCACTGAGCATGACACCTGTTGAAGTTGCAATTCTTGCCTCCATCGTGGAGGAGGAAACCAATAACCGACAGGAGAAACCGATGGTAGCAGGGCTCTACATCAATCGCCTGCGCATCGGCATCCCTCTGCAAGCCGACCCCACCGTGAAGTTTGCCCTACAAGACTTCTCGCTCCGCCGTATCACCAACGCCCACCTGAATTTCCCCTCGCCCTACAACACCTACCTTAATGTCGGACTTCCGCCAGGTCCCATCCGAATTCCCTCGCCCGCCGGCATCGACGCTGTCCTCAACTACGCACGCCACAACTATATCTATATGTGTGCTAAAGAAGATTTCTCGGGTACACACAATTTTGCATCAACCTACGCCGAACACATGCAAAATGCCCGAAAATACTGGAACATGCTGAACAAAAGAAAGATTTTCAAATAAATCTGCACAATATCCATCAACAACCGGGACTGTTAGTTCACCATCGTTATAGATAGAGATGTGATGTGCATCATGTGAGCTGATAAAATGAAACTATTCCTCC
This sequence comes from uncultured Bacteroides sp., assembly GCF_947632445.1. Classification (GTDB taxonomy): domain Bacteria; phylum Bacteroidota; class Bacteroidia; order Bacteroidales; family Bacteroidaceae; genus Bacteroides. Next base: position 7,708 of record NZ_CANRPM010000024.1, read on the forward strand.
CAAGTAATCAAATTCCGATCGAGAGGAATGAAATACTGAGAACCACGTTCACCTGTTATGATGTAGCTATTGGCAAGATGTTCGTCGAATTTCTCTACGAATGCCTTTCTTATGCGGGCGATATTCTCATTCAGTGCATTTCCCAAAGGGTTGACTACCTTAGTAATAGTGAGGTTGAGTCTGGCTTCGTCTGTATTGGGGCGTAGTTGTTTGTAGATATTGAAAAGCTCGTTGTAATAATCCTGCATGTGCTTGTAGATTATACCTTTTGGATAGCGCAGATACAGGAAATAGATTGCTTTGGGCAAGGCACCCATCTCGATTTCCATGTTATTGTAGTCAGGAAGGAAGATGCGATAGTCCGTAGTGATTATCATGCGAGACAACGGCTCCTGCTTGTCTATGAACTCATGTATTGCCATCAACGAAACGCCTTCAAGTCTGAGCTTCTGAACGGTCATACGAAGTTCTCGCAGGACTTTTGCCGTCTCGATTAGACTCTGTTCCTCGGCTAATTCTTCTGTTTTCTCTGGAATGTTTTCGTTGTCAGACATTCTGGAGTACTTGCCTTCATGACGCTTAGCCGATCCAAGAAGACGTTCCAACCATCCTTTTTTGCTGTTTGATGTTTGATGCTGCTTACGATGAATATTTCTCTCTTCTTCACGACATACTTTAAGAGTAGAAGGATCTTCGGAAGGACAAGATATCGACAATTCATTGTCATTTATAAACTCCATTTCCAGACATGCAGAATGACATGATGTGGGAGCTAAAGGTTGGTTACACATTATCTCCCGATAATATGATTCACGCCTTTCTACCACCAAACGCATCAGACTTTCAAGAGATTTCGCATTATTAGTGAAATCTATATCTGATAGCAGTACCTGCAAGAACTTAGCATCACCATGATATCCTTCCTGCATCCCTTCAAAGACAAACGATGGCATCAGGTTCTTCCTCGTGTCATCATCTGAAATATATGGAACGAATGCATTACTCCGAACTCCAGTTACAAGGAGTTTTGGGGATAGGTAAGGAGCATAGTACCTGACCTTTGCTTCAATATCATGTTCTCTCAATAAGTATGGCAGGTAGTAAAAATCCATACCTATATTTGCAAACATGGATTTCAAATCAAAATAATTATTGCGGATGAAGTTATTCGCATCTGCATCATAGCCATTCTCGATGTAGAACACCTGATTGTGATCCGGCCGAAACGGTAATTCCTTGAATAGTATTTCTTTCACTGCCATTACTTTATTTCTTGTTTGTGCGCCGGCAAGAAAAACCTTGCCAGCGCAATTGTTATTATGTTATTTCTTTCCAAATAGCTTGTTCAACAGACCCTTCTTCTTTGGTTCTGGTTCGTGCGGCCTTACTACAGACTCATCATCATCTGCAAAAAAGTCGTTGCTTTCGACCATTGACGCACACGTACCCAGAGATGCCATTTTATCCGCCATCTTATTGTAGAACTTGCTACGGCTGCGGCATTCCTTCTTGAACATGGCACATGTCTCTTCCGCATTTGCTGAGAAGCGAAGTGAGTTCTGTATGCCAATCTCTCCGGCTACTTTCTCTACATCTTGATCTGCGCCAATGTAAGTGAATGTCCATCCCATCTGACGGAGTTCTTCAACAAGAGATTTTATCTGGTGACCAGTCCATGTGCATGATGCATTCTCATAGCCATCAGTGATAATGGTGACAAGCACACGATCGACATGAGTCACCTTCTGTTGGAGTTCGCTGATACATGTGCCCATAGCGTCATAGAGAGCTGTACATCCAAGTAGAGGATAATCTTCCTTAGTGATGTTGCGAGCTTCTGCAATAGGCTTCACTGAATAGATACGGTTGAGAAAGTGCTTACCGGCGCTGAACGATGCCAGTGTAACATACTGCAGCAGTTCAGGATGTTCCTCTTGTGCCATGCGGATGGTGTCAAGGGTTTCGTTTACACCTGTGAGTGCCTGAGTGTAGATGGTTTTCATTGACCCTGATGCGTCAAGAATAATGAGATTAAAAATCTTTGAAGTTTCCATACTTTTAAATTTAAAATGTTGAACTTTTTGTTGTTTGACGATGCAAAGTTACACTGCTTTCACCACCACATCAAGAAAAAACATTTTGCAAGTCTTGCAAAACAGAATCCTCACGCATCTCTTCCTCTATATCGGAACCGCTCACTCCTTTTCCGGGAATTGCCGGTGTTGTTTCCTGCAATCGAATTCTTCCCATAACCCAAACGGGCGTCCATTTCTTCTTCAAGCATCTTCTCCAATAACAAGACAGGCAACTGATTCAGAAACTTGCTCACATCGGCTTCTGTCTTGAACCGGGTAAGGAGCTCCTCGTTCAACATCTCATCGGCACTACTTGATTCCTTTCTTTCATAAGCTCTTCATTTTGCAAATCTATAAAATAAAAAAATACGGAACTCTAAACTGAATCCCGTATTTCCCATTTACACAAAACTTGGATAGTGCCTCATAATATAATTTGAGAACTCTGATTTGGCAACCTCCTTTTTCAAAGAAATGCCAGTTTTTGAATTATCGGTAATAGCCACCACTGAAACTCAATTGCTAACAAGCTCGTTAACAATTTCTTTTTACAGTAATTGTTTTATCTTTATAATCATATGATGCTGGAGTATGAAGATGTAAATCCCATATCCTCTCATTCTGAACCTTTATTCATTTTGATATAGTCGTTATTGTTAATAATTAAAGAAGTAGTACTTTTTGCTTCCAATATGCTATTTTATTATCCTAATCTTGAAATCTTCAAGGAACATTTCTTTGTTCTCCTCGATTAATTTCTTCACCTTAACCTCTTCTGTCTGGCGAATGAAGCGGCGAACCAATTTACTATACTCCTTTTCTATTTCATCGCGCGTGAAGTTGGTGCTGCGCAGCATCGCCATAAACTTTCCTTCCGATTGCAGGAATTCATAGAATTCGTTTGTCTTGGTAAAATAGAATTGCATCTCCTGCTCGCGTTCCTCTTCCGTTGCATTCAGTCGGGCAAGCATCTCAAATATTGATACCAGCCTGCTGCCAGAACCTCCAGTGCCCTGTTCCTTTTTAGGCTTGGCTGGTTCATCTTCCGGCTCTTTCGGAGATTCAATCTCCACTTCGTCGCTTACGAGTAAACCTATCTCTCCATCAAAAGTGGTTTGGATTGCACCTATGGGGTCTTGCGGCTCAAACAATGAGCGATAAATATTGCAATACCGCTGCCAAAAATCTATAAACACAGCTTCTGTATATTTTACATCCAGTTCAATAACACCTTGTAATAATACCAGTAGAGAATTATAACGACCTATGGACTTGCGTAAAGCTTTTGCAGGGTCATCATTATTTGTTGAATTAGCTTCTTCATTACCGGCACTAAGTTCTTGCGTATATTGTGTATGAGCGTCAATCATATTTTTCACCCACGCACGAATATCCGCATCCATATCAAGACATAGCACTGCATTAGCCTCTTCATTATTGATAGACTGGCGATAGCGGTCAAACCATTTAAGATATATCGGTTGTGTCAATAAACCGCGATACAACTCCTGAATAATAGCCTTTTCACGAAGCGGATCAAAATCCGTGATAACCATGCCACAAAACTTAGCAAAAGCCTCGCGAATATTCTTTTCATTGACATTACCGAACGAAAAATCTATTATGTGGCAATCTTCTTTGTATTTCGTGGTACGATTTACACGCGAAATCGTCTGAATGGCATTGATATCTCGAATTTCTTTGTCAAGGAACAACGTATGCAATTTAGGCTCATCAAAGCCGGTCTGTAATTTATCCACAACGATGATAAGGCCGTTTTTAGCGGTTTTAAAATTATCAATCACCTTATCTTCTGCTGTGCCATTGTTCATTGACGAACATTTCTCATATTTTTGATTATCAGAATATACAATGGCTACAGGTGCATCTGCATATTTTGCAAAAACACCGGATGCTGTCTTTTCCGACATCAAACGACGAATAATTTTGCAATATTGTATGGCAATAGGTATCGAGTTGACAGCAAACATAGCTTTTCCCGTTCCTCGAATTTTCCCATATACCAGAGAAAGCAGACGATTAACAACAAATTCGGCGATAGCCGTCATACGGTCTGTATTCTCATATATTTGCTTTTTTGCAAAAGAAATGTGCTCAACTTGTCCTGAATTCATGGCTTCAGTTACCGCCTGCAATACACCATTCGGAAGTTCAAAGTACATTTTCGCAGGTACGGGAATAATATGTTTTGTCGGGTCAAGAATATAACCGTCAGCAATCGCTTCTTTCATCGTATAAGCGTCAAAGGGGCGCCAAAGTTGATTAAAATTGGTACTTCTATGAAATTCTCCAAAACGAGCTAATACTCGGTCGCTGGGAGTAGCAGTAAAACCAACTATCAGATTCTTCTTTGCCGAGCCTTTGGTAAGGAATCCGCCGTCTTCATCAAAGATATCTTGAAGTTCATCGAATGCGGAATACATTTCCTGATGAACATTGTCTGTATTTGAGCGATGAATTTCATCTATGAGAAATGCAACGCGCATATTCTTGAAATCCTCACCGGCCTTTTCAATAGCTTTTTTAAGTTCCCAGAATTTCTGAATATTCACGACGATAATGCGGCGTTTGTCGTTCAATGCCTTGATAAAGGTGTCTTGGTCGGTTGCTTCCACGAACATTGCTTTATCAATGTTCATATTAAGCATCATTGAATCAAGCTGGTCGCGCAGTTGCAAACGATCCACGACAAGTAAAATCTTGTTATAGACCCATTCTCCTTTGTAGCGCAGGTCTTTGAGTTGCAATGCTGTCCAGCCGATAATATTACTTTTCCCGAATCCGGCGGCATATTGCAATAAAAGCGAATAGACATATTTGTTGTTGCAGTAGCTGTCTCTCTCGGCAATCACACGTTCGATTAAATCCTGCTGGGCATTGAGCATCTCCAAATCAGCCCGCAGGCGGTTGATGAAATACGCTGGTTCGCTTTCATGGTCAAGAAATTCCTGTACACGATCCATAATACGGTCGCATCCAAATTTCTGCTTCGGACGCGGACATATCAGACGACCCGATTTATCCTTGTACTCTTTCTTTTGTACCTTATGACCATTTTCTGTTACGGTTATCGTTTTATAGGTATAAGCCATAAAGTTATAGTAGAGAATTTCTTTTTCAATCATTTTCTTGGAGTACAACGAACGCATCGCCTCCTCGAAGTACGTCTCGGATCCGGTTGGTTGCTCCAATTGTTTTATTGGCAACGGCTTAAATGTTTTTTCTACTATCGGGCGGAATGAAGAAATCGAGAATGTATTGTCTTGGAAACCCCGTTTTGCTTCATCAAAGAATTGCCCCGGATCCCGTAATATATAAGTATCTGTAATATCTGTGGTTACGAGATGGAGGGATTTCTCGAACGGACGGAGCATACGTCGGCGAAGTGTTTGCGAAACATCATTGCCATTGGCAATTTTAGTATATTCCCACACGGCCTCGAGGTAATCTGTTATTATTTTGTTCCGACCGTTTGTTTTGGCTGTCTGATTGGTGAAATTACTCTTCAATTCAGCATAACCAAGAAAAATTCCGTTGACAAAAAACGATATATCTGGTCGAAACGCAAATATCTTTTTGCCGTCGTAATGGAACGAATAGGTCATTTCTTCAACTGCTGCGAATATGTTTTTCTTGAAATCTTCATCGCCACTCAACTCTGTACCGCTGACATAGATGAGTTGCAGCGTTTCTCCCTCGAATGTAATTGTACGATTCTTATTCAAGAAGATTGCGACATTGGCACTCGCCTCGATCTTCTCGCGTATCATATTCATAACAGCGCGAAGCAACTTCTGTTCATCGTAATTATATTCACTCTTTTTGAGCAGATTGTTCCATGCTTTGCGCGAATTATCCTTTATAAATTCGTGTAGATTGGCAGGAATAAAGAGATCTGACGAAACGGCATTATTTTTCACCTCGCGGAATCCTATACCATCTGCACGGCGACAGAAGAAGTCCATTACATATTCACTTTGCAACTCAAGTTCGGTCATATTTAGTAGCTTTTTTAGATCGGTGATTTTCTATGCAAATAAAACTCTTATAAATATTATATAAACATTAGACCAATATCCAACAGAATAACTTATTCATTGAGAATGATCCATCTACCACTCGAACGACCACCTTCCCGTCTTATAACTCCAATGTCTTTAAGTTTCTTCATACGACGATATAACGGAGTTTGGGAGATATTAAGCTGTACCATTAGTTCATTATAAGTAATATTCGGATTTTGTCTGATTAAATTCAATACCTCTTTCAACTCTTTTTTCATCTCTTTCTTCTCACCTTTCTTCTCACCTTTCTTCTCACCTTTTATCGCATGAGCAGAAAGGTGTTCTATAACAAGAAATGCAGTCCCCAGATTAAGTATGAATTCAGCCTTACCATTGCCATTAGCTTTTAGTTCATCTTGAACAGCTTGTACGCCACGGCTATATCGGTTAACAAAACCAAGTACTTTCATGCCTTCTGCAACGACACCGTTACGATAGTCATTAACATATGGAAAATTATCCGGGGTAGCTTTCCCATAAAGACCTCCGGGATTCATTATTTCAATACGGTCGTCGTATTGATAAAACTGTACAGGACCGTGTCCCTCGTAGTCTCGGTGACAAATAGCGTTCATTAGAAGTTCTCGAGTTGCCCAATGTGGATAATCAACCCGTAACTCTTCTCGCAATGCCGATACAAATACAGGTTTTCTGTTCGTAATTGACGCATCAACAAATGTATCCAGCTGGGACAGCACTTTCACAAGATTACCCGAAAATTTATATTCGCTCTTTACCTTACAGGCACGATTCTGCCCATCAAATCGCACATATTGCACATAACATCCGGGCATAAATCGTTCGGGATTCACGCCAAACATTATAATGCCTGCATATGTCGGGCTGTTAAATTTCGTATTGAAATACCCCAAAGCCTGCATCTGTTGTTCAACAGTTCGTTTGTCAGTCCTCAAAACATCCTCCGGAAATGCTAACGGCAAATAAATCTGCTTAAATGCAGCTATATCAATATCTTCAATCGTGGCATCAATGCACGGAAGGGCATCAAATGTCAGCATCCTGCTGGTACGTTTCTCCAACAGTCGTTTTTCATCTGCTTCACTGGCAATACACTTGCGCGGGCCATTGCGAATCCAGATGCGACCTTCATATCTTACAGGAGTAAATTCGCAGGGTTGAACCGTTACCACGGCTACAGCACCTTCGGATAAAGAGACCTTTTCTACGGTCATACTAACTTGCGGTTGCAATTTCCCATCTGTTTTTATTCCTCCCAAATTTTGCAACAACTGGTCGGTAATATTCACTTTCCCACTTACATTTCCTGTTTTATCATCTGCACCGATGATGAGATATCCGGGTAAATTATGGTTGGGCAAATCATTGGCAAACGCACAGATTGCTTGTCCAAACTTATCTGTATTTGTTGTCGATATAGTACGCTCTACACGATCACTTTCTATATCCGACAAAAGAGTCTTTACTTCTTCCGGTGTCAACATAATTATATAGTATTTATGGCACGTTTGCCGGTTACTACTTCGTTTATCAGCGAGCGTTTCAATTCTTTCAAACACTCTATTTGGTTGTTAATCTTTCCAACTATCGCATCAATCTTGGCGCATTTTTCATCTAAATATACAACAATTTCTTTCTGTTCATTTTCTGGCGGAATGGGGATCTCAAAATAACGGAGTTCATTAAACGAAAGAGTTAGTCTAATGCCTTTTCCCATTCCGTGAAAGAATTTACGATAATCAAATGCTTTAAAAAGATAATTAAAATAGTCAGTGTTAGCATTGTTATGCGGTCTTAGGACAACATATGCAGATGTTATTATACCATTATATGGCACTTTACCGACTCGCATTGATTTAAGGTCATAATTGAGGTTAAGTCCATTTATAATTATATCATTTTGCTCTACGATAATATATTTCTCGTAAACATCATGATATTCTTCAGCATCAAGATGTTCATCCTTAAGCACTATTGTACCCATGAAAAATTTGAACGCGTGTTTATAGGAAAACTCCCTGTTATAAAGTGTTTTACTATGAAATGTTTTTTCTATACGCTCAAATCCCCAATTCGACGGAATATCTCCAATCCAATTATTACCAGATGGTTTTAATGAAACATTCGGATCCAATCCACGGGTGACGGCGCGGTTGATTAAGGAGCGACGAAGTCGGCTATAAGCATCGGCTTTGCGCTCCAATAACTCGATTTTCCGCCTAATCTTATCACACTCCTTATCCAAATAAGCCGCGATAGCCTCCTGCTCATCTATAATTGGCATATTAAATTCAAAGGTTGATACGGTGCGAGGGTTTATACGTTTTAATCCACCGACACCACACATTGATGCGCATCCTATGTTATAGAATTGATTTGAACATATTAAATAAAACACATATCGTAATGATACATTAGATTTAAGACGGAGTACATTTATTTCAGAAGACCCAAACCCTATACCATTTGTAAGGTTCTGTGCAATTGCAATATTCTGATTTTCAAAGCATGGAGTTACTTTCGCAAATAAAATATCATTGTTACTAAAAAATGTATATTTACCATTTGCTTCCGAAAACAATATTGTTGTGGGATTAAGAGAATCATACCGTAAGCATTCCATTGGAGCGAATGAAACCAATTTATCTCCCAAATAAGGACCTATGTAAGTAGGATTGATGTATGCAATATCTTTTAGTCTCATAATTCTAACTCCTTTCCCAAATTTGCTATCGCCTTGTCAATCTCAGAAATTTCGGCAAGAATATCTTCAACAGGTTCAACAGTTTCAGGGATATAAAATTCTTTGTTGAAATTGATTTCGACACCTACAATATTATCCAGTTTTTTGAAAGGTTTGACGATATAGCGAGCAAGAAAAGCATCGATATCAGCAATGTTACTCTCGGGCGAGGGATTGTATGGGATAATTTCAAAATCGTTGTATTTTCCTTTGGGATAATCGGGATCAGTAAGTTGGATTTTCTGTCTGTTGAAATAGAAATGCCATTTGTCATACACCTTGGCAATGTCGCAATCTTTGAACTCGACCAATGCGCGGATGATAGCGGCACGATGCTCGGCATTCATTTCCTTGCGTTTCGAACCCTTGTTCTTCTTCAAAGGTTGCCATAAGTCGGAAGCATTGATAAGGATTAATTTATCCTTGCGCTCTGCCGATTTATTCTTGTTCAGAATCCACAGATAGGTAACGATGCCCGTATTGAAAAACTCATCGGACGGCATCTGAATAATGGCCTCGACCCAATCGTTGTCGAAAAGATATTTGCGGATATTGCTCTCGCCACTGCCGGCATCACCGCTGAACAAAGATGAACCGTTATTGACTTCTACAACGAGGCCTTTATCTTCGTGCAAATGCCAAGCGTTGTGTTGCAAGAAAAGGAGTTGTCCGTCGCTAACGGTAGGCAGAAATGCGAATTGGCCCGTCTGGTCGTCGCGAATTTCTTTTTCATAACCTTTCCACGGTATTCCGTAAGGAGGGTTGGCTACGACCACATCAAATTCTTTGCCTTTGAAAGGCAACGAAGTAAGGGTGTTGCCATATTTTATTTCGGTGTTTTCGCGGAACAACGATTCAATCTTCGCCAGTGCATAAAGCGCATCATTCCAGTCGCAACCCTTAGCAGCTATATACTTATAACCGGCCTCCTCGCGCAAGCGGTCAACAACACCGAACAGCAGATTGGCTCCACCACAGGTGGGGTCGTAGATATGAACGAAATCATCCGTAGATATGTCAATCTTTGCCGCAACGATTTCGGCAATTAGCGAAATAATATCCTCGGGCGTATATTGTTCTCCGGCAGTCTCCGCCGATATATCTGCCCACTTGCGTTTGATATGCTCTTCGAGTGTGGTTATATCTGAATTATTGTATGGCGAGAGGTCAATTTGCGCCCACTTGGTGATATACTGCATAAGGATACCTTTCTTCCGCAGTTCGGCAACCATACCGTCCAGATTGAGGTATTTGCTGTCGTCCGTACCACGCTCAATACCAAGTAACTCTTTAAGCGTTCCGTCAAATCCTGCCAGATAGTTTCTGAAATCCTGCTCGAAAGTCTTGTCATTATTGCAAATATCGGAGAGCGTCTTGCCTTGACGCACGATAAAATCATTATAACCACACTCGTGTTCGCGAAAGACTTCAATAAATTCTTCCAGATTGTTTTCTCGTGTTAATCCTTCGGACTTCTCAATATCCGCCATTTCGTTCTTCATACGCCCTTCGAGCATAATGAGTGCAAAGAACGGCATCATGTAATCAGGAAACTTGCTTTGCTTGATCCCCGAAGAAATAAGCAGGTCTGCACACGACCATATATCAGACTCGTATGATAATATGTCTCTCATTTTCTTTCACGTTTGTCTGTGATTAAATCTTTTAAATCAACTTGTAGGATTACCGCTATTTGCTGCAATATATCCAAATTGGGCTGAATCCTGTTGCAGGCATAGGCATTCACCATACTGAAACTCTTGCCGAGTTGCTTTGCCAGCCAAGTCTGAGAAATACCTTTCTCAGCCAGGACTGCCTTAATCCTATTCAATTCCATACTATAAACCGATTTTATACTGCAAATATAGTGAATTATATTCGATAATCAGGATTGTTTTGCTAACTTTGTCACAATAATAATTGTGATATACAGCAATGACATTAATTACAGTTTGGATAGGTGTAGATTGTAAAACAGCCCAAAAACTACCATCAGGGTATAATAGAATGTGATATCACATCCTCTTTAGTTTTTGCAGAGTTGCAGTATCGTCCTCCAAAAGTTATTTTATTTAGCATCTTTTGGAGCGTCTTCAGTAAGAGTTAAGAATCCGACAAGAAACGCCATTATCACTGCGATTTAACCCTGTCAAATCTTCAAGCTGCATCTTGCCTGTAACGAGAAGGGTGAGTACACGCCGCTGTTCGTTGAGCTTTATCGGGGTCTTCCTATTTGGAGAAACGTTTGCGCAAGTCACAGCTCTCCTTCTGTCGCTGTCAACATCACGCATCAAACTAACAATGTTTCACCATGTTCTGCCCCGAAGAAGCCGGCAGGCGCACGCCGCCGACGTGCTTTCATGCCTGCTGACGCTACACTTCCTGACACCCCGACAAAGCACTGCATGGCACCCTGACGAAGTGCTTCGTTACACCCTCATGAAGCACGGCATGGGAACCCGTGAAAAGACGGTTCGGTTCTCCCCGAAACATCTATGTTTTCCTTCAGAAAATACGACCTTTTGCATCCTGACTATGGACACGCTTCCGCTGAAGCAGGCGGAAGGCGGGCAAAGCGACAAGAAAAAAGGTTTCCCGTTTTCCGCCTTCACGGTTTCACGGGCTTGCAAACGCCTGTCAACGAGCGAGATAGTGTGAAAGATGGGGTGAAAGCGTGAAAGTTCTTTCACGGAGAATGAAAGAACCGCAGAACATTTGCGTGCGATGCCCGAACGACCTGTTTCTTGCTTTCACCGCAACCCGCTTACAATCAGACCGTTCCGGTGAAACTTCACCGAGACACATTCCCCGTTTCCGGTGAAAGATATAAAAGACGCTAAAGAAAGCCCCAGACGCCCCGGCCCGACAAGCGCATCTTCAGCCTGAACGGGCGGAACGAGGTGACGGAATGGATAAAGCAGGAAGAGGCTGAACCGGAGGCGGATACGTTGAAAGATTAAGACAATATTCTTGCAGTATCCGTTTAAAAACCATTGGATAAATTATCATCGGCTTCATTTAACCCTGCCAATATTTTGAAATCATTCATATTATTCCGCAGCTTTGAAATTATAGACCGGTTTTATCACATTTACAATGTTCACAGTATCATGGATATTCCCGATTATTTCATCCTTTGGCTTGTACACCATAGGAGATTCATCTTTAGTATCTTCCGACAAACATTCACTGTAGATGCCCTGCATGGAGGCACGGTAGTCATCCATAGAGATGGCCTTAAAGGCTTGACTCCTGCTCATAATGCGTCCAGCACCGTGTGGGGCTGAACAGTTCCACTCCGCATTACCCTTACCAATGCAGATAAGCGATCCGTCACGCATGTTCAGCGGGATGATGCACTTTTGCCCTTCATAAGCGGCTATCGCTCCCTTACGGATGATGTTGTCATCGCCTATATAGTTGTGTACGCTCTCAAATGCCAAATCATTTTGCTTCAATTCGACATAGGCTTGGCAGATGAAGTAATCCATGATAAGGTTGACAATCAGACTGCGGTTCATCTTGGCCCAACGCTGGCAAAGACGCATATCGTGCATATAGTCATCACGATAAACACCTTCCAGATAGGATAGATCGGGCGGTATGGTCGACTTGCGCATCTTGAATGAATTGTGCAATTCCCGTATGGCATCCTGCAATTCGTCCTTACGTCCCGCCGCTTTGTATTCAGCAATCCTGCGATTTTGTTCTTCCATCAATTCCGCCCAACCCGACTGACATTTTACAGCCAATTTCTGATATATCTGTGCTACCTGCTTCCCTAAATTACGGCTTCCGGTGTGAACAACCAAATAGGTCATACCACATTCATCTTTGTCCAGTTCGATAAAATGGTTACCTCCGCCCAGCGAGCCGATGGAGGCGTTTAAGCGTTTTGTTTCCTTCAGTTCACGGTAGCAGCGCAACTGCTTGATAATATCCTTAGCTTCGCGATATATATCCATATACTTTTGCGGGAGCGGCGCATAATGGCTGTCCCGGTAATTGCGGCCGGACGGTATGTGGTGAAGAATAAACTCATTGAGAGCATGGTAATCTATGTCTCCCACACAGACAAACGGCTGCACCAAGATGCCACAACCTATGTCCACGCCCACAATATTGGGTATCACCTTGTCACCTAAATCTCCCGTAAAACCGATGACACAGCCTGCTCCGGCATGTACGTCGGGCATAATGCGTATTTTACACTTGCTGAACACATTGATGGACAGCAACTCCTTGATTTGCTCGCGGGCACAGTCCTCGATGTTGTCCGTGTAGATTTTTACGTTATAGTTTTCTACGATTTTCATTTTGTTTTATGAAAGGATTCGTATCTTCAATCGTTTCTTTTCGTCTTCAACCAACTTGCCCCACAGGTGTGAACACTGTAGAATGGATGCCGGAATATAATCCTGATATTTTTCGACGCAGTTCTTTCCATGCATCTTCTTCCAACACTTTAGCCATAAAATCATTATTCCAATTCTTTGTTGCCATACTACTATTATTAAAGGATTTAACATCAATTTTGTGCAAAGGAAAGATTGTTAAGTGCCAAAACGAAGCATAACCACAAAAATACGGAAGTAAAGTTGAAAAAATATGGGTGTGCCACGATTTTTCACAAGCGAACAAGTAACTTTGCAGCATATCATATCAAACTATAAGCAAGATGGCAGCAAATCTCTTTGGACGATATGTCTGGCTGATAGATACCCTGCGTAGGCATAAACGTCTTACTTTTCAAGAAATCAGTGAGCTTTGGCAGGAAAGCGGATTGGGCTATGGTGAGGAATTGCCTTTACGCACGTTTCATAATCACCAGAAAGCTATCAAGGACATCTTTGACGTGTACATTGACTGTGATCGGAAAGATGGTTATAGGTATTACATAGACGAGCCGGAACGGTTGGAAGGAAACAATCTGCAAAGTTGGCTGATAAGTTCCTATGCTACATTAAACCAAATTCAGGCGGACAACAAACTGGAAGACCGAATTATTTTCGAGGATATTCCGTCGGGACAAACATGGCTCACGCCCATCGCCGAGGCCATGCGGCGCAATCACACATTGAACATTACACATCAAGGATTTGGCAAACCGGAAGCCAGCACGTTTGAGATTGAACCATACTGCCTGAAAGTAGTGATGCGTCGTTGGTACGTAGTAGCACGCAGCCCATACTATTCAGACCGGAACAAGGAGAAAGGCATCAAGCCCGTCGATGTTTACCGGGTATATGCCCTTGACCGTATTTCAGACATTCAGGACACGGGCAAGACGTTCAAGATGAAGAAAAGTTTTGATGTAAACCGTTATTTCGAGGGCTGTTGCGGAGTAATTATGTCAGAGGAACCCATTCAGCGAATCGTGCTCTTGGCTTACGGCGGCTTTGCCGACTATCTGCGCACGCTACCACTGCACGAATCACAACGGGAGATTGAAGGAGATGACGAATCGACATTATTTGAGTATCACCTGAAACCGACTTTCGACTTCTACCAGCTTGTGCTTGCCCAAGGAGACCAGGTAGAGATACTGGAACCTGAATCTGTACGCGGCGAGATGCGCAACTTTGCACAGAATATGTTAAACTATTATACTTTGGAAAAGGAGGAGAAACCATGCAAGGACTGAACTTTATAGCCATTGATTTTGAAACAGCCACAGGCAGACGTGCCTCAATCTGCGAAGCTGGCATCTGCGTAGTACGCAATGGAGAGATTGCAGAGACCCGTTCATGGTTAGTCCGTCCACAAGGCAATATGTATAGCTATTGGAACATGCAGATACACGGCATCCATCCAAGAGACACCATGAATTCACCCGAATTTCCCGAAGTGTGGAATGCGATATCCGAATATCTCAAAGAGATTCCCGTGCTTGTTGCCCACAATGCGGCTTTCGACATAAGTTGCATACGCCATTCATTGGAATTCTATGGCTTGGAAAAACCGGACATTACCTATTATTGTTCCCTCCGTGCGGCACGTAGGCTCTACAACTTCGGTTGCAACAGTCTGGATTACCTTTGCGACCAATTTAAGATACCTTACGGACAGCACCACCGGGCTGGAGATGATGCCGGGATGTGCGCAAGGTTGTTTCTAAGGGAAATACAGGATGCGAGATGGTGCAAATTGGAAGAGATGGAGTTTTGTAATGGAAAATTATAAAAGAAATATAGTATGGAAAAGTCAGAACAAGTCTTGACCATTACACTTTGTAGAGACGGAAGGAAAAATGGCAGCGGACGGAAAAAATAAAGGCACAGGTTTCCAACTATCGCAGTTTTTGCCTACCTTTACACTCGCGAAAGACAGTGAGAGGTGAGAGAAGAAACAAATATTGAAACTTGTTCAGATATTTTTATCCCGAATCACCTCCTGTATTATCCAAAAAACAATAAGAAGAATAACAACGATATGGAAAACAGAAGTTTAGTAACCATCGCCGAACACAGCAAAGAGAAAATCCTCTATATGCTGGAAATGGCAAAGCTGTTTGAAGAACGCCCCAACCGTCATCTGTTGTACGGAAAGGTCGTGGCAACCTTATTTTTCGAACCCTCGACGCGCACACGCCTCAGTTTCGAGACAGCGGCCAACCGCTTGGGCGCACGCGTCATAGGCTTCAGTGATCCTAAGGCCACCAGCTCGTCGAAAGGTGAAACGCTGAAGGATACCATCAAGATGGTGAGCAACTATGCCGACATCATCGTGATGCGTCACTACTTGGAGGGAGCCGCCCGCTACGCCAGCGAGGTAACTGACGTGCCCATCGTCAATGCCGGCGACGGAGCCAACCAGCACCCCTCGCAAACCATGCTCGACCTCTATTCCATCTACAAGACGCAGGGTACGCTGGAGAACCTGAACATCTTCCTGGTGGGCGACCTGAAATACGGCCGAACGGTGCACTCGCTTCTGATGGCCATGCGCCACTTCAACCCCACCTTCCACTTCATCGCCCCCGACGAACTGAAGATGCCCGAAGAGTATAAGATATACTGCCGCGAGCACGGAATCCGCTACATGGAGCACACGGACTTCACCGAAGAAACCATCGCCGAGGCCGACATTTTGTACATGACACGCGTACAGCGCGAGCGCTTCACCGACCTGATGGAGTACGAACGCGTGAAGAATGTCTACATCCTGCGCAAAAAGATGCTGGAACATACCCGTCCCAACCTGCGCATCCTGCACCCCTTGCCCCGCGTGAACGAGATTGCCTACGACGTGGACGAAAGCCCCAAAGCCTACTACTTCCAGCAGGCCCAAAACGGCCTCTATGCTCGTGAAGCCATCCTCTGCGACGTGCTGGGCATCACACTGGACGATATTAAGAATGAAAAATGACGAAAAGTGGAGAATGAAAAGTCCTCGATTTTCAATTATCAATTATCCATTACCGAGATGAACGACAAGAAAGAATTGCAGGTAGCCGCGCTGGAGAACGGCACCGTCATCGACCATATTCCCTCCGAAAAACTGTTTACCGTAGTGTCGCTGCTGGACCTGGAACACATGAACAACAATATCACCATCGGCTTCAACCTCAACAGCAAGAAGCTGGGCAAAAAGGGCATCATCAAGATTGCCGACAAGTTCTTCTGCGACGACGAGATAAACCGCATCGCCGTCGTTGCGCCCAACGTAAAACTGAACATCATCCGCAACTACGAGGTGGCGGAAAAGCGTGAAGTGAAGCTGCCCGACGAACTGCACGGCATCGTGAAGTGTGCCAACCCCAAGTGTATCACCAACAACGAACCTATGTCCACCCGCTTCCACGTCATCGACAAAGAACGCTGCGTCATCAAGTGCCACTATTGCGAGAAGGAGCAGACGAGGGAAGAAATCGAGATAATCTAATTGAAAATGTAAATGAAAGAAGACTGGAAACCCGGAACCCTGATTTACCCCTTGCCCGCCGTACTGGTGAGTTGCGGCAGCACGCCCGAAGAATACAACATACTCACCATAGCATGGACAGGCACCTTGTGCTCCAATCCGCCCATGTGCTACATCTCCGTCCGCCCCGAACGCCACTCCTACGACATCATTCGCCGCAACATGGAGTTCGTAATCAACCTTACCACCAAGGACATGGCACGTGCCACCGATTGGTGTGGCGTACGATCGGGCCGCGATTATAACAAGTTCAAGGAAATGGGCCTTACACCCGGACGGTGCACCGTCGTGCGAGCCCCGCTCATCGAAGAGTCGCCTCTCTGCATCGAGTGCCGCGTCAAGGAAATCATGTCGCTGGGTTCACACGACATGTTCATCGCCGACGTGGTGAATGTACGTGCCGAAGCCAGCCATCTGAACCCTGACACGGGCAAGCTGGAGCTGGCTGAAACCAATCCGCTGGTCTATGTTCACGGCGGCTACTATGAATTAGGCGACAAAATCGGCAAGTTCGGCTGGAGCGTTGAAAAGAAGAAAAGTTAAACAACAGACAAACGAAGGAACGAGATGAAAAGAATCAGAGCTTCCCTTTTGCTTGCCTTACTGACGACTTCTACACTGGCATACGGACAACCGTCGGCCACACCCGATGCCGACGCACAGGCTGATAAGAAAAAGCAAAGAACGGAAACGTCCATCAACTTCGGAGCTAAAGGCGGATTTACCGCTTCTCTGTTCCTCGTGTCCGACCTCAGCATCAACGGAACTCAGGTAGAGCAGGTGCAGAACAACTACAAGATAGGCTACTTTGCCTCGATGTTCATGCGTATCAATTTCGACCGCCACTTCCTGCAGCCCGAATTGTCCTACACCATCAACCGTTGCAACATCACCTTCGACAAACCGATGCCTATAGACAATGTACCCGAAGGCACCCTGCCCGAACAGGGAAGTATTACCTCGTCCATCCACAGTATTGAAGTCCCCGTCATCTACGGCTACAACATCATTAAGGACGGCCCCTACAGCCTGGCCGTCTTCGGTGGACCGAAGCTGCGCTATATTTGGGACAAAAAGAGTAAAGTCACTTTCGAAAACTTCAACATGGACAACATCCGCGAAGAACTATACCCCTTCAATGCCAGCCTGACCGTAGGCGTAGCTGTCACCATTTCGCGCATCTTCTTCGACTTTCGCTACGACATCGGCCTGCACAACATCTCTAAGAAAATCACTTACGACATGCCCGACCTCCAGCCTTCGCCCGACGAAAACATCCCTGACAAACAAATACGCTTCACTCGCAAGGACAATGTACTCAGTTTCTCGTTCGGCGTGTTTTTTTAAACGGAATGGCGTATATATCCTTTTATTTGCTTATATTTGTAGACCTTATAAAGAAAGAACTATTAATCTATTATAGAAACACATGAAAAGAGACGATTTAATTTTCGATATCATCGAAAAAGAACACCAACGCCAGCTCAAAGGCATTGAACTGATTGCATCAGAAAACTTCGTAAGTGACCAAGTCATGCAGGCCATGGGCTCCTGCCTCACCAACAAGTATGCCGAAGGTTACCCCGGCAAGCGCTACTACGGCGGATGCGAAGTGGTGGATCAGAGCGAACAAATCGCCATCGACCGCATCAAACGGATATTCGGAGCCGAATGGGCCAATGTACAGCCTCACTCGGGCGCACAAGCCAACGCAGCTGTCTTCTTGGCCGTACTCAACCCTGGCGACAAGTTTATGGGCCTGAACCTAGCTCACGGCGGACACCTATCGCACGGTTCGCTGGTAAATACATCGGGCATCATCTACCATCCATGCGAATACAACCTGAACAAGGAAACTGGCCGTGTGGACTACGACCAGATGGAGGAAGTGGCCCTGCGCGAACATCCGAAGATGATTATCGGCGGCGGTTCGGCCTACTCACGCGAATGGGACTACAAGCGCATGCGCGAAATAGCCGACAAGGTAGGCGCCATCCTGATGATCGACATGGCACACCCCGCCGGCCTTATCGCCGCAGGCCTGCTGGACAACCCTGTAAAGTATGCACACATCGTCACCTCGACCACCCATAAGACCCTGCGCGGCCCCCGTGGCGGCATCATCCTCATGGGCAAAGATTTCCCCAACCCTTGGGGCAAGAAGACACCGAAGGGCGAAATCAAGATGATGTCACAGTTGCTCGACTCGGCCGTATTCCCCGGTATTCAGGGCGGCCCGCTGGAGCATGTCATTGCTGCCAAGGCCGTTGCCTTTGGCGAAATCCTCCAACCCGAATGGAAGGAATATGCCGCACAAGTACAGAAGAACGCCGCCGTACTGGCACAGGCACTCATCGACCGAGGCTTCTCCATCGTGAGCGGCGGTACGGACAACCATTCCATGCTTGTCGACCTTCGCACGAAATATCCCGATCTGACTGGTAAGGTAGCCGAGAAAGCCCTTGTATCGGCCGACATCACCGTCAACAAGAACATGGTGCCTTTCGACAGCCGTTCAGCTTTCCAAACCTCAGGTATCCGTCTGGGTACACCTGCCATCACCACCCGTGGTGCCAAAGAAGACCTGATGTTCGAGATTGCCGAAATGATTGAGACTGTGCTCTCCAACGTAGACAGCGAGGCCGTCATCGCACAGGTTCGTGCCCGTGTTAATGAGACAATGAAGAACTACCCGATCTTCGCTTATTAAATTGAGAATTAAACCATACAAAAAAGAGTGCATGCCGACAGGAAGCACTCTTTTTCATATCTGAATTGAATCATTTAACTTTCAATTTTCCCATTCCCAATTAACTCGTTCGTTCGAGTTCGATACTACCAAAACCCTTTCCATACGAGTTAACTGAAAGATTTATCGCAGGCTAAATGATCGTTTTTCCGCATAATATGCGCTAACTTTACCCCAAAATATCCAATACAAACCTACGCAATGAAAACAGAAAAGCAGAAAGCAGCCGAAGGCTTGCTCTACGATGCCAACAACGACCCTGAACTGCAACAGGAAATGCTACAGACGCGCTGCTTGTTGCACGAGTACAACCTCCTGCCGCCCGACCGCACGGACGAGCGCGACCGTCTGATACGCCGCATCGTGCACATGGGTGAAGGCGGATGCATCCTCTCTCCTTTCTATTGCGACTACGGCTACCACATTCGCATAGGCCGCAACTTCTTTGCCAACACCAACCTCGTCATTCTCGACGGGGCTGACGTCACCATCGGTGACAACGTATTCATCGCTCCCCACGTAGGCATCTACACTGCCGGCCATCCGTTGGACATCGCCCAACGAACGCAACGCAGGTCTGGAGTATGCCTACCCTATCCGCATCGGCAACAACGTGTGGATAGGCGGCAATGTGGTCATCCTGCCGGGCGTGACCATTGGCGAAGGGGCCGTTATCGGTGCGGGTAGCGTGGTAACGCACGACATCCCTGCCCATACGCTGGCCGTAGGCAACCCCTGCCGTCCCCTGCGCAAGATTGAAGAAGAGGAATCGGAAAACTCCTGCCGCCCTCAATAGGCTCCCCGCCTTGCACCCGCAAAAACGAAAAGAGCTATGACAACGGAAAACAAAAAAGAGGGCGATCCGGCATTGATCCCCTCTTTTCTCTATACTCTATACTCACCGGATTATTTTATCGCAATCTGTCGACAGCTTTCACCATCACTTCATCACGATAGATGGCACGGAAAGTCAGATAATTCAAAATGATACAGACAGCAGGCAAACACAAGGCCCATCCCGGCTGAAAGCTGTCAGCACCTAACTTGCCCTTCAGCATATACCAGAACACACCTGTCACGATGTAATAACCGATCAGCAGCAAACTATTGAATACGGTCATACGTATCTGCAACATACGATTACGAAACAGGAAAATTGTTCCCAATGCGACAATGGCACACAGCAATAAAATGCCGAACATACCCCATGTGGACTGGAAACTTCCATCAGTCAAAGTCACCCCCAGCGGCTTGAATACCGATACATTCACTCCGTCAGCGGCAATGAACGAACCTACCGGCCGGCACATGGTGACTACCAACAAAATGGTAACTGCCAACAGATAAACAGATTGAATACGCTGTATCATTACTGCAATTTCTCTTTTGCCGGATTGCGGTAATATACCTTGCCTTCGATATACTCCTGAGTAGCCATCAACGTCGGTTTCGGCAATTTCTCATAATAGCGTGAAATCTCTATCTGCTCACGGTTTTCGAATACTTCTTCCAAGTTGTCATTATAGGATGCGAACTCGGCCAGCTTCTTGGACAAATCATTTTTGATTTCCACACTGATTTGATTGGAACGCTTTCCGATAATGGCCACTGTCTCATAAATGTTGCCGGTATCTTTACATAGTTCCATCAAGTCGCGTGTCACGGTAGTTACCGGAGCATTGGTTTTTCTGTAATCCATAATTTTTTACCTTATATTATAAATTAAGTTTTTTCGATCATTCAGTTACTTCTTCAGTGCTTTCCTCACCCAACCCGGCTTGGGACTTATCGAAAATTCGTTCGGCTTCTTTCAGATATTTGCTTTCAGGAAATTCATTCTTGAAGGCATAATATTCGTCCACCGTCTCACGATAGCGCTCTTGCTTTCTTTCTTCCACACTATATACAGCCAGCTCGTACTTAGCTCTCAAAATCAGAATTGACAAGTCTTCACGCAAATTGGTATAAGGATAATCTTTCAAGGCATTCTGTGCCGTAATGACACATGACTGGTAATTGTTACCCATATAATTGCCCAAGTTATAATACAATTTGGCCGACAAATATTCTTTCATAACCAGCTTGTCCTGCAACTCGAAAATCATTTGCTGGGCTTCCTGATGCTTAGCGCTTTGCGGATAGTATTCCATGAACATCTGAAGCTCCTCGATTGCCTTGTAAGTACTCGACTGATCCAGACGGGGCTCCGGCGTATCCAAGAACAAAGCTTTCCCTGCATGGAAACGGGAGAGTTCGGTATATGTACCTCGTGGATAAACCTGATAATACTGGATAAAGGTTTGTGCGGCAGTCTGGTAATCCTGTTCATTATAATAACACATACCCAGCATATAGAGCGATTCTTCCGCCTTATCCGTCCCTTTCATAATGGCAATCAACTCGTTCAGCAAAGTAGCGGCACGGTTATATTGCCCTTTGGCGAAATAGGACTTGGCAGCTTCATACTTGTATTCATAATCCGTACTTTTCAGCAGTTTATTATATTCACCACACGATATCAATCCCAGCGTTGCTGCCAACAAAGCTATAATAAAGATATTCTTTTTCATTCGGTTATTCACAAATATTTTGCAAAGATAGAGCTTCGCACCAAATAAAACAAAGATACGACGCTTAATTTTTCAAAAACATAAAAGCAGAAAGGCAAAAACGGCCAGCGGTGGACAATCATCTCCAAAAGATGCTATTCGCCACCGCTAACTGCTAACCTTCAATCGCCAATGATTCAAAGTTTACACAAATCGCTTGCGGCCAACAGCTCTTTCAGCAGTATTCATTAAGTTTAATCGCGATGATGTATCAATCCAATACATGTTCAGGAATAGATACGGTGCTCAATACTCCTGTAATTTGATACGCTGTATTTGGAACAGTCATTATCATTGTCATATCTATGGGGGCAACTGATTTTGTCAGAGCATTACCCGCAAGTTCTATCCAATCTACGCCTAAATAAGCTTGAATGGCTTCTAATACGTATGAAGAACTTGCATTTTCACCCCATAACTCTATTTGGAAATCATGGGGTGTTGCTGTAATATTGGAATTGGCTAAGTTCCCATCATCATCGGAAGGATAGGTTAAACGTAAATTAGGAATAGCATGTAATCGTGGCGATGGTCCTATACCTGAGTCAAAAGTAACAAAGAAGTCAGAGCTTCCTTTTACCAAAGGTCGGTTATATATATTGTCTTCAGTAAAAAGATAATAATCACGTGTTTGATTGTTCACTAAAAAGAGTATCGTACCAGTTTCTAATACAGGGTGGTTACTGTGAGCTATCGCGTATGCCAAATAGCAATCCGTCACTTTTACTTCAACAGTTTCCACATCTTTTGTAACATTGTCAGTAATGGTCAGTGTTGTTGCTCCCTTTTGCAAACCATACAAATCAATGTATCCTTTTCTGTTATCCTCCTTATCGTTGCATTTTGAGTAAAGGGCTTTCAGTATTTCTTCATCTTCTATTGCCAAGCTAATATCACCGCTGCCGTTTGTAATAGAGATAGACGTGTGATCACGCCCTAACCGTATTTCATAGTAGTTTTTTTCAAAGCCGAACGGAGTAATTGATTCACTCTTGTTGTCATCATCACTGCAAGCTACAACAAACAGGGACATAATTGACAGAAACAGAATAATAAGTTTATTCATATTGATATAGCTTTACAATATTTCGTTTGTTTCGTATTTATGCACAAAAATAAGCACATTCTTTCCTCTATCAAAGTAAACGCTATCATATTTTATCGAAATATTATTTAACGTGAGTTCATGTCAAGTGGAAACGCACGTATGCCGTTAGCAGGCATTCCTGCGGAAATTGAAAATCAAGCAATCCTGCCCTATTCATTGCTATTTTCATTCGCTATTCCCTTACTCCGCCACGCAGTACTTCCTGAAGTCCTGACGCAGTGCTTCGTGAGGGTGTCATGCAGTGCTTTCTGAAGAGGTGACGAAGCACTTCGTCAGAGGGTCAACAAGCACGGCGTCAGGACGGAAGAATTTGTCCGTGAAAAAAAGAGGAAGAAAAACGGGGTTTTGACACGAGTAAAACAGTCCTGTCAACAATATCGCTTCATTATCAGTAAGTTACGGCGACAGTAACAGGAGCTGTACAAACTTTCTGAAATAAAATAAAAAATAGGCTGCCTTTAAAGGCAAGGTATTTTTTATTTTTTCACGGAAATGTTTACCAAAGACTCAGTCCTGTCAACAATATCCATTGATAATCAGGCGATTTTGTTGACAGGACTATTTTGAGGCCTCCAAAACTCTCCAAAATGATAAAAAATCACCAGGCTCACGTTCAATTATACACACCTGCATTCTTTCGCAGGAAGCCTCAAACACGAAAGCGCTTATTCCGTGTCTTCCATACAATCCGTGCCTAAAAATATCGGTCAGCCTTACTTAACCGATAAATCATCACTTACTAAAAGTGAAAATCAGATAGGAATCTTTCGATAACTATCCGATTTTCAGAAGAGCGGCAAGCGGGACTCGAACCCGTGACCCTCAGCTTGGGAAGCTAAGATCTTTTATTCCTGCGGATTAATGGTTCCAGTTATTTTTTTCTCTATTTGTACCACAATCTCCGAAGTTCTGTCGTGCACACCGATATGAGGAAACCACCCTCCATGTTGGCAATAGCAGACATAGGAGATAATATCATCCTTCTCGTTCTCACAGAACGAGTTCTTCAGATTCTTAAATTCCTTCCACTCACACCGGTCATTCTCTTATAGGTACTCACGGGACAGGTATTGTTGAAGCTCAAGTTAGAGCATATATAGTATATCTTTCGTTTCATTTTTGTATACCGCTTTATACTTAGTAAGCTATAAAATATAGTAAGTCCCACAGATATTAAAATATAGAGGGTGCACCAAAATGACACACCCTCATGCTCGTACATAATTGCTATGACCTTGTACAGCCTGCAATTTGTTCATTATCTGTTGCATCTTCGAAGGGTACCTTGATTCCACAGAAGTCGGCAACAACTTCATAAATAGATACCTCGTTAGTATTGATATCTCCGTCAACAATAATCATTTCGCTCATCAATCTTGCAAAATCAGTCTTTTGATCTTCAGTCATCAACTTTATCTGAGTTAATGCGATGAGCGAATTTTTGGACTTAACTAATTCATGGTCTTCATCAGTAAGATTAAATTCTTCCTTAAGTTTATTAAAGAAAAAAGTTTCCCTTGCGTCAATGATTCCATCAGCATGAATAATGTCCAACAATATACGCATTACTGCGATTTTTTCTTGAAATGTATATTCCATATTCTATTATTTTTTTGGTTTCCACGTTTCTCCTGAGTGAGTATTCAGGAAGTTCTGATATTCTTCTTTATTATTAACAACGGTGGTTGAATTCTTTGCAGTAGAAGGTTTGCCGGACTTTGTGTACTTTTGCAATTCTAGAGGGAATGAAATGGGATTTCTTGTTTGAGTTCCCATTTCCTGAAATTCTTCTTTCCCAAAGAGATGTCCGGTTTCATTGGAAGTATCAACATGTGAAGTACCTTTATTTGTTTTGGATTCTTGTTTTGGTGTTTCATGCTTGTATCCTCTACCCATCAATGAAGGGATATAATCTCGGTCATCTCCCTGATATGGTGAAAATGATTTTTCTGACTGCCGTCCCCAAGTAGGATAGCCACCTCTTCCCTGACTGTAGCCAGATTGACCAAAAGGGTTGTATTCTGTTGCCTTTTTACCCTTCTTTTTACCACCATTTCTACGCTCCTGTTCAAGTTCACGCTCTCTTTCACGTTCACGTTCAATGCGTTCCATTTCACGCTTTGCTCTTTCACGCTCTTCTTGCTTGCGAAGATGAATGGCTGTCATTTCCTCTTTTGATTTATATATAGCAAGAGGTAACGATTCATAAAGGCAAGCGTATGTCTTATCGTGACCAAGTGCAATGCCTATCATGTATGAAGCAATAGTAAAACTTTCTCCAAAAAATGTTTTACATCTCGATATGTACTCCTCGTCATATGTAAATTTGTCCTTATACTGGTCTCTCATTTTGAGATAATTTACAGCAACGAGAATAAAATCAGCATCAGGAACAAATGAAGCAATCTTTGTGAGGAAGCCAGATGCCTTTTCGTCCTGTTCCAGTAAAGAAAGAATATCTTTAGACTTATATCCTTTACCTTCATATGTAGCAAGGATTTTGTATATATCAGTAGATTCGACTATAGAATCTTCCATCTCTTGCTTTGACATGAAATTGACGATTATATGCACGATGTCCATAAAGTAACCAAGTAACTCTTTGGGATAGAAAGAGTGTCTTTCATATCTCATTAGATATACCCAAAGGGAAGCATCTCCAGAAGGACGAATATCATCATACACGTTAGAAAGCATTTCTTCTACCATGTCTTCAGATATGAGTTCCTTGCATTTTTCTACACCTTCCAATTTGAAGATATTGAAAATGTTCCTTACGCCCTGCATTGAACTTTGGTATAGCTGCTTCTTCTTGATAAGGCTGATAGCATCTGACCATATAGGATTATCAATTTTTACGTGTTCATCAAATGATGACTCATATTCCCTTTTAGCCTCATGGTCTAATGGGAAGATATGTTTCACTTCTGTAATAGTAACATTAGAAGGATCATCAGCATCATTTGCCTTTGTAAAATTGATAATCAGGTATGCGAATGAACTTTCAAACGAATTGATTCTAGCAAAGAGAGCGTCATAAATATCGTTTCTCTTCGGAAGCTCAGAAATAGGACAATCAAATTCAACTACTTTTGAGTTCAAATAGAAAAAACCGAATTTAAAAAAGTCGATGAAATCGGTTCTTCGTATTAATGCAAGATAATTTTTCATAATTATATACCAAAGATATTTCCGCCACCGGATATTGTTTGTCCGCTCAAAACATCACTAACATTAATACGGCTGCAGTCATCAGCAAAGTTGCTGAGATATGCAGAATATGAACCGCTATATGTAAGGTAGAGGTTGTTTCGGCTTCTTGTCATAGCAACCATGAATAGCGTTCGACTTAGTCTTTCACTACTACTAATGTATAAAGACCGACTTAAGCCAGGAAGGAACACATTATCAAAATCCAACCCCTTTGAACTATGGTAGGTCATAACACAAATCTTACCTCCATTTTCGGTAAAAGAACCATATCCGTTACCAACATATTGGAGTTTTATGCCATTAGTTCCAAGGTAAGAGTTGAGCTTGTTGTAATCGACCTTACCCCATCTATTCAACTGTACTGACCATTGACTCTTGCCTAATGCAGTAAGAGCCATTTGAAAGAATTCCAAAATCTTTTGCTGAGAAGGTATAAGAATAGCTGCTGTATCGCCGATATTAACAGCTCTTTGTGCTTCCTTCATAATGTACTTAGTTTCTTGTTCTGCAGAATTTGCGGAGCATAAACGTATCTGTGTAGTACGCTTAGTCATATCGCGACGTGCGGTGAAAATATTCATATTAGGCATGAATTTTTCAATGGCTGCGATGATAGAACTTGAAAGGCGATGGATGATACCAAGTTCGAAATCACGACAGTTCAAAAACGAGGTGATCTGTGAAGGAGAAACTGTAGCTTCTCTGTATTTAGGATCGCTCTCATAAATGGATTGGTTTTCGTCGCCGGCTACAATTACATGTTTTGCTCTACTATTCATTGTAGTCAAAACTCTACCAGTCATATCCTGCACCTCATCACTAAGCACGTAGTCATAGTTAGATGAGCCATCCATAAATTCATAATATGTCATAATGTTGGCAGAAACACCCATTTCAGCAAATGCAGCCTTGAACATTGCAATCAAGGAATGAGTAAAGACAACAACAGCAACCTTTGCGTTGGAGTCTTTTCTCTTGATACGCTTCATGGTGTATGCTAATAATACAGACTTGCCTGAACCAGGGAATCCCTTAATCCAAACATTTCTCTGATTGATGTCGACATTTTCGACAAAATCACGCTGCTGGTCATCCAGCATATTTTCAGGAACTAGCCATGCCATAATTTAACTGATTTATTTGTTTACAATATTGTTAACGATTTCGTCCTTGTTTGAGTTAAATTTTCCTCGTCGTAATAAGTTGTTTGTTCAATTTTTGGCTTTGCACTTCTTATTTCATAAGCCTTGTCCTTCTTTCCTAATTCCTCTGCAACAGAAGCGAACCAACCATAGTCAGAATTATTAAGAGAATCTGTCTTCCATCTTTGCTCATACCTATCATACGCAATTTGGAATTTTTCTTTAGCCTCTGCCTCTTTACCTTCACGTTTGTCGAGCCTTCCAAGCAAAATGTTGATACAAGGTTCAGAAGGGTTGAGTTCATAAGCTTTGTTCAAATATTGTTTTGACCTTTTCGAATCCTTGTAGAAAAGAGTATTGCCAAGATTGAAGTTAGGCCAATAATCATTGGGATTATGGTCAAGTGCTCGTTCAAAGAAATCTATAGCCTTATTTTTATTGCCAGAATTGTAGTAATAAACGCCGATAAGGTTATAGTCTTCTGGATTAGGATATATTTCGTTTTGCTGTTCGAGAGTCTCGGCAGCTTTGAAATCGTTTCCTGCATCCTCATAGGCTTTTCGGAGAGTAATCAAGCATTTCTTTGTAGGTATTCCTCCATTTCTTTCAGTTTCGATATTTGCTTCTCTTTCAGCGCGGAGTACGATACGTTCTTCTGTTGATAGCTCTTTGTTAGCAAATGGATTCTGAGGTTCAACCATGCAGCTAACTCCCATGCAATGTGCCTTGGCCAGTAACAACTTATCTGCTGTGATTTCCAAAACAAGAATGACTTGAGCTGTTGTGAGGAAGCCGCCATCGCGTGTAATCTTAAGATTGAAAAGCATTTTGTTTTCATTGCCTACACAAATAGGCAGTTCTATCGACTCTTGATGGTCTTTTGTAGGCATCAAATCATCAATCACAACAGTATCACATGGTATTGTTGTACCCGCAGGAATCAGAACTTTATTTGTAGTGTCCTTCGTGATTACAAAAATAGGCTCGCTTGTAATGGGTTGGATAATACATTTGTTCATACCATTCATTAGAAGCGAATGGATAGCAGCACCCTTGGAAACAGGAGTTTGAAGATCCTGAGGAACGAGGATTTCTGAATCATCGAAATGGTTCTTCAATGCTTCTTGTATAAAAGGATTTTGAGCACTTCCGCCAATAAGCAATACGTAGTCAATCTCTGATTTGCTTACGTTTGCTTTTTTGATAGCACTTTCAATAGGCATGAAGATATTGTTATATTCTTCTTGCCCTTTTATAGATGTCGGTATGCGTGAAGATTTCATGAATACAGACATTACCTCAACCAATTCTTTTGTAGAGAGGAAGAACTCAGATTGAGTAAGAAGTCCTTTCTTGGTTTCTACAGAAACAGGAATAATGATAGATTCCGAATCAGAATTTGATTTAATGTAGTTAGGGATTTCCAATTTATACATTTGATTGGAAATCTTCTTACACAGAAGAATCTTAAGACGCTCCGAAACCTTATAAAGCTGCGTAGCTATATATTGGCGTTCTTTTGTTCTGAAGTCATCCTCAGAAACATTGTTTGCTTCAAAGAATCGTGGCAATATATACTTGAAGGTGATATAGCGGTCTACGTCATCACCACCAAGCTTTGTGAATTTAGAAATTGCAACGTTCTTTGAGTATAAGCCATTTGCTGATTTTCCAATTTCAAGAATAGAAATATCGCAAGTACCTCCACCAAAATCAAAGACAAGAACCTTGGAGTTGTAATGTGGAGAAATAAGCAATGGCTTTTCTGATTCTTCACTGTCATGAATATAGCTTATGAATGCGGCATTTGGTTCATCTATAAGCGATTGCTTAGAGATATTCATGCCGTTGGATTCCAATGCTTCCATAAGCTCCTTTCGCTGATTCGCCTCAAAAGATGCCGGAATACTTACTGCATACATGATATTGTCAGACAGAGCGTTGTCTTGACAATACTTCTTTATCAGCATATTCAAGTACATGAAGAAGACTCTGACACAGTCCTTGGGATTTCTAATTTTTATGCCCTCCATGCCCCCAACTTCGCTGTTGTAGTATTTAGCACCGAGGTCTTCTCCTATTTCCATCTTAAAAGAGAACCATATATTCTTACCTTTAGTAAGAGTATATTTGAGGTTAGAAGCACCTTCGCCAACGAGCAATCTTCCATTATACCAAGCGATAACACTAGGAAGTTTTTCGCTTTGGTAAATGGTACCATCTTCCAAAATTTGCGTGAGCTTTATCGGAAGAGTTTTTATTTTGTCTTCACCATTCTCTTTTGTGGCAATGGAAACAACCGTTGTTGAAGTACCAAAATCGATACCAACGAATGTTGCCCTTGTTGCCAACTGTGTGTTAAGCGCAGAAGGCAACATAGACTTTAACGATAATATGTTCGATCCAAACATAATAAATCTATTTTGTTATGACGTTTACAAATAAGTGTAATTGGTACAACATCATATGATATTGATGTAACCCCCATGAGGGGGGGGGAGTCGCGAGAGTCACATTCTTTTATTGAGATTTTCAGTCTCAAGGGACGAATCTTTTGCTTCTCCATATCTTCTTTTGACATCACGCTAAGAGTATTGAATGCCCGCTTACACAGCCATTGATGCTCACATATCATTGAAAAAACGTGCCTTCATGCGAGGATTTACTTCAATGAATTTATAGAACATGTTCTTTGTCACGGATCTGTCCACGATACATGACTGAGGATATTTAAGGATATTGTCCATTACTATGCGAACTTAAATAATTACCTTGTTATATAGTTGTATATGCCGTAATTTTTTCTATACGTATAACTGCCTATTTCTTTTCTGCATCACCATCCATGCAGAGAACAATTCGGTCAACATTAAATGTATCGCTTGGTGCATCATCACAATTATATGGGATACTTACCCAACATACCAATTCCAATAATGTGATATTGTTTGTTCATGTAGTTTTTGTCATTACATAGGTGCCTAGATTTATTAATGTAACTTTCCTTTGATAGAATTGTCATAATTTGGGCATAAAATTATTAATTAGACAATGTAAAAACAATCAACTATAACGAGAAAAATTGATTTTTTTGAAGTATTTAACCAAAAAGGCAACTATAAGTAGCATTTATCCCCATAGTTGCCCATATTTATGAGCCTGTTATGCCCATGAACTCTACATAGACATCCCCTTGTCTTTTTTCTTTGGTGCCCCAATCCATGTTTCTGAATGCTATCCCAGTTCGTGAGTTGGTCTGCACAACCGTTGGAGCCACTAAGAGAGACATATGTCTCGCCACTACATGACATGTGATCCACGAAGGCACAGAAGTTGCAATGACAGACTCAGGGAAATTGATCTCTCTGGCGGTGAACAGATTTGTCCAACTACGGCAGTTGTCTACTCGACTCTGCGATATTCCCGACAATTGCATTTATCAGGAACTGAGTAATCACAGACTTAATACCGCTGTTGCTATCAAGTGAGACTTCCAGTTTCTTAACAAGAGCGGCAATGGCATAATAAACGCTCAACTCCTCTTGGCGATTGAAATCACCACAACGATGGCACTATCCAAAGTTTTGTGTAAACGAGGATTACGGGATTCAGAAATGAGTTCCGTATTTTATTATTCTAACTTTGCAATGTCAGCAAACAGCGTACAAATAGAATTATTTATTATCCATGCACGCTGTATCGGACAAAGTACAATAAAAAATGAAATACTACCTCTTTTATTCGCAACAAAATGTGATTTTATGATGCAAGTCTCATGCAACATCATCACTTACTAAAAACGAAAATCAGATAGGAATCTTTCGATAACTATCCGATTTTCAGAAGAGCGGCAAGCGGGACTCGAACCCGTGACCCTCAGCTTGGGAAGCTGATGCTCTACCAACTGAGCTACTGC
>NZ_CANRPM010000025.1 GCF_947632445.1 uncultured Bacteroides sp.
TTAGGGTGACACAAAATTATAAAATACTATGCATAAGACAATTATAAATGTGGCTGATTTTAAGTGACGAAGTCAGGCGGAGTACATTTTCCGACCGGAAATTTCCATTATAATTTTTAAGACATGCAATTTCCATGCGGAAATTCCCCTTTTTAATTTCGGATAGACCGATTTCCATACGGAATTTGCATTTTTTGATTTTGGATAGGGCGATTTCCATGTGGAAATTGCAGTATTAAGAATAAAAAGGCTATTCCCATACGGAAATAGTCTTTAAAAAAAATGTATTAATGGATTTTCTTCGGGGAAACCGGCTTTCGGAGCGGGAAATGCCCCCTTTCGCACATCACACAATAAAACGGAAAGACTGTAACACGTACCGATCCATCCACGAGGTGAATTCGCCTGCCGTAATCTGTGGCAAACGTGTCTGCCGGAACACTTCATGATAGGCCTCAGCCATTTTCTCATCCGCAAACCGAGTTGCATGACGCAAAATCGCGTCCTTATCCCACTGCCGACTTAACGCTTGCTGCATACCCATTGCCAAGGCATCATCCGTGCGCTCGTCGATGCCCAGCAAGGCGTCGGGCGAAGCAATGTCCTTGTAAGCATCAATATCCGAGAAACACACTCCCGGCACCCCAAAGCGAAATCCTTCTATCAGCGAAAGCCCGAAACCTTCGTCCTTGCTGGCCAGTACCACCAAGGCGGCCTGCTTCATCCAGGCATACACTTCGGGCCGGGTCAGTACTCCCGTGAATATCACCTGTTTCGTCAGTCCACACGCCTCCGCCTTACGCTGCAAGCGCCCGTCCATGCAGTCCTTCCCGATGAGACATAAGGCATGGTGCTTTCTCATTTCCTCGGGCAACAGGCTATACGCCGCCAGTGTTTGCCACTGATTTTTTCGGTCGGACAAGTTGCCGGCTGAAACAATGCACCCCCGTATGCCATTTCCTTCCGGCCGCACAAATACCGGGGGCAGCGCATTAAGCACCACCTTCATATTGTCGGACAAACGACCATAGCATTGCGCCAGCCGGTTGCGTGTACCACTGCTGACAAAAGTCACCTCTGTGCCTTGCTGCACCAGCAGTTTCAGAATATTCTGCTCCACATAGGTGCCGAAATCGGCATGCAGAAAAGAAAATATCCCGTGCAGACTGACTGTAAACGGCACCCCGCAGCGCAAAGATGCCAGGATAAAGGGAAATACGGCCGGCATCACGGATTGTACGGACACTACATCAGGCCGCACGCTGCGAATTAAGTATTCATTAAACCCCGTGCTTATTGCATATTTAGCTATCTTGTAACGCTCGCCCGCTTTCAGCTTCTGCAAGGTCAGTGCATAGCGCACTGCTCTCCACCAGTCGTGCAGGCGCGAATGCCTAAGCAGACTTCCCAGCGAACGAGGCAGCAGCCTGTAGCCGGCCACTTCCGTTGTCAGTCCTGGGTGTAACAGGCTGGAAGCCGACACATACACCTCGTCGCCCCGCGCCGACAGCGCACAGGCAATCTGGTTTACCATCAACGAAAAGCCCGTATTGTAGCTGCGTACCACGCCATTGGGTGTAATGTCTGGAGTTAAAATCAAAATTCTCATGATGTTTATCTAAACAGATTTATGAAATATTAGGTCAAACATGATTATCTCCACGCTACAGGAACGAGGCCACCGTTTCCTCCAGTACGCCGTTATCGGCCAGCAGTTTCTCCACAAATTCACGGAAAGCGCCCTCCCCGCCTCTGGCTTGCGTTATGTAATGTACTTCACGCTTCACGTAGTCCGGCGTATTGGCGGGCGACGCACTGAAACCCACCTTTCGGAGCAGGGGCAGGTCGTTGAGATCATCGCCGATGAAAGCCACTTCATCAAGCCCGATGCCCAGACTGCGACACAGCGTTTCGGCCTGCGCCACTTTGTCTTTCACGCCCAGATAGCAGTGTGAAATCTTCAACTTTTCGGCCCGACGCTGCACAATGGGCGTAGCCTCGCCCGTCAAGATGGCCACCGGAATATTCAGTCTGCGCAGGAAGAGAACGCCCCAGCCGTCTTTCACACTGAAGCGCTTCATCACGTCGCCCTCTGCCGTATAATACATGCCGCCGTCCGTCCAAACGCCGTCGATGTCGGTAATCACTAATTTTGGTAACATGGTTTCTGTTTTTTTCTTATTTACAATCCTTTTCTCTCCCCCAGTTTTCCTCTGTGTCCGTCCAGCCATCCCAGCCACAAAGCTCTCAGTTTGGCTATCTTTCTGTCTTCATATAACAATATGAACACCACACGCTTATACAAATGATAGCGCAAATGGGCCTTCAGGTTGATAGACTCAGGATAAAGCCGATGCAGCACGATGCCATTGCGTACATTATAATAAGTTCGAGGGGGGGGGTATTCATTGGGAAAAACTTCCTTACCCAACAGCCGGCGCCTGCGCTTCTGATATCCCAGGTCGTGCTGAAGTAAAATGTTCTTGAAACACAATGTCGGTATCTGATGCCGCGCCGCCCGCCAGCAAAACTCACCATCAATACCCCATACAAACAAGTCGGACATAAATCCGCCCAATTTATCAAAAAGAGAAAGCGGGTAAAGGCTTCCCGAAGTCATGGCTGAAGGAATTTTCACAACCGCATCCTCCACCGGATACAGCGGCGCCTGTTGCGATTTGATAAAATAATTTGTCGAGAAGATAGCACAAGCATCCGCACCATAATTACGGACTGCCTCCAGATAACGCAGGAAGTCATCGGACGCAAAACTGCTGTCTTGGTCGAAAGTAATTAGATGAGTAAAACCATGCTGCCGTGCATAATCGACAGCCGCATTTAATGCCGTCCCTATGCCAGCATTGCTCCCATAGCCCATATAGACGGACTTTTCAAGAGCCTGAAACGCCTTTTGTCGTTCCTTATCAATATGATTATCGGGTGTGTTGTCCCACAACAGCAGACAATCCACCCCGGACAAATAAGTTTTTATATTAGCCAATACGGCTTCATTCGGGTAATAGAGGACAACCACAGCCAGTAGTTTCATTTTCAAGAGGTATTTATTTCGACTTGTGGTCGGTCATTCAATGTCCTTCGGATATACAATCTCGTTGCGGGGGATGAAATTCTTCGCCCGACGGCCCGTCACCCGGTCGCGCTCGGCCCATTTGAAACCGTCACCGGGGCTGAGCAAGTGAAGATCGGCCTCTGTAATGACGTCACCAGGGTGCAGGTCGCGGCGCGTAGCAATGGAACGCTCCAACTTCACCCTGGCAGCCGAGACGGCAGGGTCGATGCAGAGTTCCTCGCGGCCCAGCCAGCGCTCGGCGATGCGGATGTCGCGTATCATGCGGTTCACACCGTCCGGGCCCAGCGAGCCTTGCTGGTCGGTGCCCTTCATGCGGCGGTCGATGGTGATGTGCTTCTCAATGATTTCCGCACCCATACCGACGGCTGCCACAGGTGCGGCGATGCCGATGGTGTGATCGGAGAAGCCGATGGTGTATTGACCGTAATGTTTCTTCAAGAAAGTGATGGTACGCAGATTCAGATTGTCCGGCGCGGTGGGATATTGCGATACGCAGTGTAGGATAGCAATGTCGTCGTGGTGGCGTGTGATGACTTCCAGCGCATCGTCCAGTTCCCTGCAGCCCGCCATGCCGGTGGACAGGATAAGGGGGATTTTCGTTTCCGCCATTGCCTCCAGCAGGGGCAGATTGGTCAGGTCGCGACTGGCCACTTTCAGGCGGTCCGGCGTAAACAGTTTCAGCAGCGAAAGGCAGCCTTTCGAACAGAGCGTCTCCACGAAATCCAGCCCCAAGGACTTGGCATGCTTGTAGACCTCGAAATGTTCCTCGTCGGTCAGTTCCAGAAACGCACGATGCTCACCGTAGGTTCGGCCGAAAGAATGGGGCGAGTTATAGGGGCGGTTCATCTGCGAATCGGTAAGTTCTTCGCTCAAATCGCGCTTCGTCATCTTCACGGCGTCCATCGGGCGCAGGGCAATGTCGAATACTTCCTCGCGCACGGGTCGCGACACCAGGTCGACAATCAGCTTGGCTATATCAACAGAACCGTTATGGTTCTGTCCGATTTCTCCAATAATATAAGTACTCATTGTTTCATTATTTTTCGTTACGGGCAATGTTCTCCAGCATTTTCTTCCGATATTCGGGATGTGCCTCCACCAGCTTCAGCAGGGCATGCAGACTGCAATCGGTCTGCTCCTGCCATTCGGCATAAAGACGCTGAAGTAGCAGGAAATCGTCCGGCGTGTCCAGCGTGAAGCGCAAATCGAACCGTCCCTCCAGTTCTTCAGGCAGAGGCAAAAGTCTGACACGGAAATCGGCAGGGTGAGTATAAAGGTAAATCGTGACATGCTCAATGTAGAGTTTCTCCTGTGTGAGCGATGCGGCCCGACGCAACGCATCCGTTGTGGTGAGTTCGGCAAACAGTCCCAAGTGAGATTTGATGGTGGGTCGTCCGTCGGTAAAGCCGTAGGCGACGTAGTCGGCCGGCATCTCGTCGGCAGCATTGAAAAAAGCCCGGAAAGTATCGGGACGCAGGAAAGGATTGTCCGAACAGACGCGAATGAAACGGTCGAGACCGAATGCTTCGGCAGCACGGATGAAGCGGTCGAGCACATTGTCCTCGTCGCCGCGGAAACAGTCGATACCAGCCTCGCGGGCCACTTGCTCCAGTACGTCGTCCTGCGGGCGGACGGTTGTGGCCAGTATTACACGCCGGTCGGGGCAGGCTCGTCGGATGCCGTCGATAAGAATGTCGATGATACGCTGTCTGCCATAGAAGGGGAGCAATATTTTGTTGTGCAAACGAGTGGATCCGGTGCGTGCCTGGATGATAATACCGTCTTTCATATCTTCATCCGTTTGAAGGCATCAATGTAACTGCCCTGGGTGACGTTAATGATTTCCTTGCCTAAGCTGCGTGCGTAAGCCTCAAGCACGAAGTAGGACTTGAAAGCCACGTACATGTGATAGAGGATGGTGTAGAGACGCGCGCTATGCAGGTTCTCTTGGGACACAGGAGCTGCCTGCGACTTGTTCTGGTCGTAAAAATGTTTCTGATGCATCAGCACCACGTTGTCATCTGTCACGCGGATTTCGGGCAACCACGAGTGGTCGGCTCCCGCCAGATAAATGCGCTGGAAAGGCAGACGGAGAGCTATGGCGATGGAGGGAATCAGCACGTTGTGTGGACGGGGCACACCCCATCCCTTGCGGAACACTCGGTTGCAGAAGGGTTGGAAGCCTTCGACGGGCGTAGTGTTGTAAATGCAGAGTTTGATATGGGGATTGCCGGCCAGAAGTGGTTGCCAGTCCTTGTTTTTCAACGCCCGCGAAGGAATAAAGAAGTGCATGTCCCATGTAGTCTTCTTAGCCAGGGTGCCGAAGAGCTGCTCACGCTTCTCAGGCACAATCCAAAAGAGCGGATCGGCTATCAAGTAGAGTTGGGGGCGTAATTGCTCGAACAGAGGCGAAGTGACGCAAAAGTTGACCGCCATCAGCGTTTTCCCCTGCACAAATTCAGCCGATTCTTCCACTGTCTTCTTCAATGAAGGGCCATTGGCCAGTATCAAAAGCTCGTCCGTCTCTCCGAAACACGAGGGTAGCGGCGTGCTCCGTCTCGACTGCAATGCGATTTTCACCAAGCTCATGAAGCACTGCCAAAGCGACTCCAACCATTTCAATCCTTTTTCATCCATTAGTATGTCATGTTAGAATAAGCGATGCAAAGATACAGAGTTTGCCATTTACAGACTAAAAAAAACGGGGACTTTTATATCCGAAATCACTATAAAAGCACTACTTTTGCCGCAACAATTCGGAAAAGTCACATGAGAGTTCTGTTAATCAATACATCCGAACGCATCGGCGGCGCCGCCGTAGCTGCCGGCCGCCTGACGGAAGCCCTGAAGAACAACGGCATCAAGGCCAAGATGCTCGTGCGCGACAAGCAGACGGAACAGATAACGGTCGTCGCCCTGCGTCGCAGCTGGAGGCTGATATGGAAATTCGTGTGGGAACGCTTTGTCATCTGGAAGGCCAACCGCTTCAAGAAGAACAACCTCTTTGCCGTAGACATCGCAAACGCAGGCACCGACATCACTTCTCTGCCCGAATTCCAGCAGGCCGACATCATCCACCTGCATTGGATTAACCAGGGCATGCTCTCTCTGAGAAACCTTGAAAAGATATTGGCCTCGGGAAAACCCGTCGTTTGGACGATGCACGACATGTGGCCCTGCACCGGCATCTGTCATCACGCACGCGAATGTGAAAACTATCGGCAGGAATGCGGTTCGTGCCCTTTCCTTTATGGGGACGGTCATCGGCACGACCTCTCCCATCGCGTCTTCCGCAGGAAACAGCGACTCTACCACGACTATCCGCTAACCTTCGTCACGTGCAGCCACTGGCTGGAGGAAAAAGCCCGTCAAAGCGCACTGACTACGGGACACCGTATTGTCTGTATCCCCAATCCACTGAACACCAATCTGTTCAAACCACATGACAAAGCCACTGCCCGCGAACGCTTGAGACTGCCTTCGGACAAACAACTCATCCTTTTCGGTTCCGTTAAAATCACAGACAAACGCAAGGGCATTGATTATCTGATTGAATCGTGCAACATATTGTCAGACAAGCATGTCGAACTGAAAGACCGGCTGGCCGTCGTCGCTTTCGGCAAACAATCCCGACTGTTGGCCGACTTGCTTCCTTTCAAGGTCTACCCACTGGACTTCGTACTGGATGAACACCGGCTGGTGGACATCTATAACGCCGTCGACCTCTTCGTCACCCCCTCGCTGGAGGAGAACCTGCCCAACACCATCATGGAAGCGATGGCCTGCGGCACACCCTGCGTAGGCTTCAATGTGGGCGGCATCCCCGAAATGATAGACCACCTGCACAACGGCTATGTGGCCCGATACAAATCGTCCGACGATTTCGCCAACGGCATCTATTGGGCCCTGACCGACCCCGATTACCCCAGCCTCTGCGAACAGGCCTGCCGCAAGGTAGTCAGCCACTATTCAGAAAGCATCGTGGCCAAACGATACATCGATCTTTATAACAAGGTGACCGGAAAAAATGCATAACCATCCCACTCCGAAATTCAGCATCATCACCGTCTGCTACAATGCCGAGGCAACCATCGAGGACACCATTCAGAGTGTCATCTCGCAGACCTATCATCACGTGGAATACATCATCGTGGACGGTGCTTCGAAAGATGGGACGCTGGACATCGTGAACCGCTATCGCGCACATATCGCCGTCATCGTCAGCGAACCCGACAAAGGCCTTTATGACGCCATGAACAAGGGCATCGGTCTGGCTACGGGCGACTATCTATGCTTTCTCAATGCGGGCGACAGCTTCCACGAAGACGACACCCTGCAACAGATGGTACATTCCATTCACACTCTCCGATTGCCCGATGTGCTCTACGGCGAGACGGCACTGGTAGACCATGAAGACCACTTCCTGCGCATGCGCCGCCTCTCAGCCCCCGAAATACTGACTTGGAAAAGTTTCCGCCAGGGTATGCTCGTCTGCCACCAAGCTTTCTTCCCCAGACGCGACCTCGTGATGCCTTACGACCTCCGCTACCGCTTTTCGGCCGACTTCGATTGGTGCATCAAGATTATGAAGAAGTCGAAGGTGCTCCACAACACCCATCTTACCCTCATCGACTACCTGGCTGAAGGCATGACGACGCGCAATCAAAAGGCTTCGCTCAAAGAGCGTTTCCGCATCATGGCCCGCCATTACGGCTGGATAAGCACCATTGCCTTCCACCTATGGTTTGTTTTACGTCTGCTGCTGAAGAAGTAAAACTCAAAGAAAACCTCACTCTTCCCACCTAATAATAGGCGAGTTCTTGCCGCTTAGAGCCCGCCTCCATACCCCTACACAATAATACATGAAGGATAGAAGAATTTTTATTAAACATGAAGTGCACCTCATATAGGTGTTATCAAATAGAAAATATTATCTTTGCAGCGTCTTCCCTTTGAACATTATAAAGTAAAAGAGAAGGCGGACATATTTGAAAAACGTTTTCGAACGTATTCTTCTACAAGTGAATTCTCGCAAAATTTACGAAAAAAAGAAGAAACGCAACGGAACGTCTACCTCGTATGTGTTATAGAGCATGCCAAGTTTTGGTATGTTCAGTAATAGCGTATATGGGCGTGGGTTGTTCGTGTTGCTTATCCTTTTTTTCGGGGCAATGCGAGAAGCCTACTTGTGGGATAAGTATATGCGGACTCCCACGTTTCTTCATTATGCCTGTATCAGAAGTTATAATTAACCGCCGGATATGGGAGTTACACGGCACCATTCTTCACGATGAAACCTATTGGTATCCTAATTAAGGAAGAATTAGAGAGACAGGAGCGAAGTATCACTTGGTTTGCACACAAACTTTCTTGCGACCGCTCCAATGTTTATCGCCTATTCCAGAAAGAGAGCATTGATACAAATCTTCTCTCTCGGATTTCACTTCTTTTAGGCAGAGATTTCTTCTCTGACTTATCTGAGTATATAAAACAAAAAGGATTGTCGCACGATTCGCAATAAATCTGTGTCATTCCTGCAACACTATTATGCCTTCTTCTTTACTTCTTTGTCATACTTTTGCAGAAAATTAATTAAACATTATAGAATATGAAAACAATGAAGTATTTATCTATGCTGCTGATAATGGTGGCAATGAGCGTATGTATGACGAGCTGTGGAGATGACGATGATGAACCAGTAAAGGGAAACAGTTCGCTTGTCGGAACATGGGAATCACAAGGCTTTGTATACGGGGGTTATGAGTGTACTCTAAGAGTGGAGTTCAAATCCAACAATAAAGGTACGATGAGCCTTATTTATGATGATATATCTAAGAAGCCTGATCATGGTAACTTTGAATACATAAAAAGGGAGGATTCGGAGGGTAAGACGTATTTAAAAATAATATGGGAGTCGCCTGTCTATGAGCAGACAATGGGCGGTCTTTATGTAGCAAATAAAGAATATGAGATAAGCGTAACGCCAACTTGGTTGGTATGGGAACGCAAAACTTATGTACGTAAGTAACGTGAGTTCGACATAAATCAAAAGATAGCCGGTTGCCCGTCATTGATAAAGTTCACTTCAATGGCGGGTTTCTTTTCAAAGTAACAACAGGCCGCGATAGCTGACAATGAATCGGCAATGAAACGTCTATTTCCTTCCGCTGCCACGCAGCACTTCCTGAAGTCCCGACGCAGTGCTTTGTGAGGGTGTCATGCAGTGCTTTATGAGGAAGTGACGAAGCACTTCGTCAGAGGGTCAGCAAGCACAGCAAAAGAGCCGAACCGTTTGCTTTAAAAAGCCATCTTCCCTTTCATAGAAAGCAATGTTCTGCACGAAGAAAAGCATTGTTTCCCACAAAAGAAAGCAATGCTTTTCCGGCTGACAATGTCCGATACGAAAAAGGACACATTCCCCTGAAGCTATAAAGAAGAGTCGCAACCCAGCAACGTGCGCAACTCTTTCACGCCCTCAGAAGCTCCCTTCTGGATAACGTGTATCGGGCGTGCACTATGCGTATCCACCGGCTTGGGATCTATAAGGTAGACTTCGGCACGGGCAGGCACATAATGAAGTAACCCTGCGGCAGGATAGACGTTCATCGACGTACCGATGATAACGAAAATGTCGGCCTGCTTCACGTAGTCGATAGCTACCTCAATCGTGGGCACGGCCTCGCCGAACCACACGATGAAGGGGCGCAGAGGGCTGCCGTCGCCCGCACGGTCGGTGGCACGGGTTTCATACTCTTCAGGCTTCAACTCCTTGATGTAGCGTGGATTATAGGGATCTCGGCTTGAGCACATCTTCGTCAGTTCGCCATGCAGGTGGACGACTTTCGTACTGCCCGCCCGCTCGTGCAGGTTATCAATGTTTTGGGTGATGACGGTCACATTGAAATCCTTTTCCAGCTGCGCCACGCCGACATGCCCTTCGTTGGGCTTCACGTCGAGCAACTGCTTGCGCCGCTCGTTATAAAAGTTGATGACCCGTTCGGGATTGCGTGCATAGCCTTCGGGCGTGGCCACCTCCTCCACAGGATAGCGATCCCACAGGCCGCCTGCATCGCGGAAGGTGCTGATACCACTTTCGGCGCTCATGCCTGCACCCGACAATATTACCAGATTTTTCATATCCAACTCCTTTCTTTAAGCATTTACACACCAAAGATAGGAAAAGAATATCCAAATTATCACATAAATAAGAAATTTTAAATACTGCAAACTGTTAACATTCAAATAAAACCTGTATTTTTGCAGGTCATATAAAAAGAGTTATGGACAAATTCAGTTATGCAATCGGCTTGGGTATAGGTCAGAATCTTTTAAGTATGGGTGCCAAAGGCATTTCAGTAAATGATTTTGCACGCGCTATCAGTGATGTGCTGAACGGAACTCCCACGGAAATCACTCATGCCGAAGCACGTGAAATCGTAACCAAATACTTCGAGGAAATGGAAGCCCGCAATGCCGAAGACGTGGAGAAAGGGAAGAAATTCCTGGAAGAAAACAAACGGCGTCCGGGCGTAGTAACCCTGCCCAGCGGCCTGCAATACGAGGTGATTAAGGAAGGCAACGTAGGCCGCTATGCCAAGATAGACGACCGGGTGCAGTGTCACTACGAGGGAACCCTTGTCGACGGCACTCTCTTCGACAGCTCCATCAAGCGTGGCCAGCCTGCCACATTCGGTGTCAACCAGGTAATTCCCGGCTGGGTTGAAGCTCTCCAACTGATGCCCGAAGGCGCCAAATGGAAACTCTACATCCCCAGCGAGCTGGGCTACGGCGCACACGGAGCCGGCGAGATGATACCGCCCCACAGTACGTTGATCTTCGAAGTGGAACTTCTGAAAATTTTATCCGACAAATAATAAATTATAAATTAAATAAGAGAAAACATGAAAAAAGTAACATTTATGATGACGCTGGCTGCCGTCGCAGCCTTAACGTCTTGTACGGCTCAGGCTCCTAAAGCCAACCTGTCAACAGACATCGACTCACTTTCTTATGCTATCGGTATGGCCCGTACCGAAGGTCTGGATCAATTCCTGATGCAGCAAGGCATTGACAGCACCCAAATGACCGAATTTATCAAAGGCTTCAATGAAGGTGCCGCTAAAATCGACAAGGAAGATGTAGCCTATATGGCTGGTATGCAGATAGGCCAGATGGTCAGCAAACAGTGGGTGGAAGGCTTCAACCAACAGATTTTTGGCAACGACTCCACACAGAGTATCAGCCGTGAGAACCTGCTTGCAGGTTTCGTTGCCGGCGTAGTAGGCAAAGGCAAGATGGACAAAATGTTCGCACAGGGCTATATGCAGAGCCAGATGGAAGTGGTAAGAGAAAAAGCACTGAAAAAACAATATGCTGATGTCATTGCAGAAGGAGAGAAATTCCTGGAAGAAAACAAGACGAAAGAAGGCGTAGTGACAACGGAAAGCGGCCTGCAATACAAAATCCTGACCAAAGGTACAGGTGAAATCCCCGCCGACACCAGCTATGTACAAGTAAACTACAAGGGTACATTGATTGACGGCACCGAGTTCGACAGTTCCTACAAGCGTAAAGACAAGGATGGCAAGTCACAGCCTGCTACCTTCCGCGCCAACCAAGTAATCAAAGGATGGACCGAAGCACTGACCATGATGCCTGTAGGCTCCAAGTGGGAACTCTACATCCCCTACGACCTGGCGTACGATTCAAAAGCCAGCGGTGCAGACATCAAACCGTTCTCTACCCTGATCTTCGAAGTAGAATTGGTAGGTATCGACAAAAAGAAATAAAGCTCCGAAGACATTCGGACAGAATAGCAATGAAGCGGATGGAACAAATGCTGCAAAAAAGTGGTTCCATCCGCTTCTTTTTTACTTTCCTCTATTTTTCTCGGCTTTATTATAGATAAAATTAAAATAAAGTCCTATATTTGCTTACTATTTGATAACAACAAGTAATTTACAAACGTATATTATGGAAAAAATAGACAATTTGGACCGTCAAATTTTGGAAATCATTTCTCAAAATGCCCGTATCCCTTTTAAGGACGTGGCTGCCGAGTGCGGTGTATCACGCGCCGCTATCCACCAACGCGTACAGCGCCTGATTGACTTGGGTGTCATTGTAGGCTCCGGCTACCACG
Source organism: uncultured Bacteroides sp. (assembly GCF_947632445.1). Lineage (GTDB taxonomy): Bacteria > Bacteroidota > Bacteroidia > Bacteroidales > Bacteroidaceae > Bacteroides. The sequence continues at coordinate 12,234 of NZ_CANRPM010000025.1, forward strand.
TAAATCCCAAATCGCTGGGATACCGCACCTGCACTTACGTGGGAATCAAGTTGGAGAAAGGCTCCATGTACAAAACCGTAGTAGCCGAGCTGAACAAAATACCGGAGGTTGTTGAATGCCATTTCACCACAGGCCCTTATACCATGCTGACCAAAGTATATGCCCGTGATAACGAACACCTGATGGATCTGCTGAATAACAAGATGCAGGAGATACCTGGCGTCACGGCCACTGAGACACTGATTTCATTGGAACAGAGTATCAAGAAAGAGATTCCTATCTGCCAAGAATAGTCTATATCTGTTTCCATGGTGACGGGCAGTACGGATCATCATATCGGCATGCTCCTTTTGCCATGGAAACTCTATCCTCCAAATTGCATTATGGAGTTTCTAAGCAAATTTGGTCTTTCAGGCCTTTTCATTGGTTTCTGCACCTTTTTGATCATCGGTCTTTTTCATCCTGTCGTAGTGAAAGCTGAGTATTATTGGGGTACACGTTGCTGGTGGATATTTCTATTGTTGGGTTTGGCAGGTGTTGCAGCTTCTATGTACGTAGACAACATTCTGTTCTCTTCCCTGCTGGGGGTATTTGCCTTCTCCTCTTTTTGGACTATCAAAGAAATATTCGAACAGGAGGAACGCGTCAGGAAAGGTTGGTTTCCCAAAAATCCCAAACGGAAATACGACTTCTAAGCCCGAAGGAAGCGTATTTTTTCTCCGTTCCCTTGCATAATTCAACGGAATGTGCTAATTTTGCATCGCTATCTCCGAAAGGATACAGCGGACTTGTAGCTCAGTTGGTCAGAGCAACAGACTCATAATCTGGAGGTCCCAGGTTCAAGCCCTGGCTGGTCCACACTAAAAATCAAGGAGTTGCGAATTTCGCAACTCCTTTTTTCTTGCCCTTGCGTAAACAATGCGTAAACAAACTGTTTGTGAGTTGAACGTATTTACATATAGAGTTTCGATGATGCCCATGCAATCCTGTAATATCTTTACCCGAAGTTTTGTTAGTGTGACGACACTTTACGATTAAATAAACTCAAATATACTCCATTTGTATATTGATTTACAGAATAATGTTATAACTTTGCAAATGCAATGCATTTATGGCGAGCCATGACCAAGAGGTGCTCTTTCCTAATAAAGAAAAGTGGGTTTGTCTAACCTTCGTGGGAGGGTCATCCCATTCCGATGAATCGAAGCGTAGAGGGAGTATTAGTCGGAGAATACTCTATTTCAAACAATACGTGAGAGTTACTTCAGGGGTTGAGACCGATTAGCAGAAGCCCGGTTACCAGTCAGCGACAGAAAACAACAAGATTGCACCGCTGCATATAACGACAATGTTTTTATCTGTCAAAGGATAGGGACTCTGTGGTTATATGCAGCGTTTTGTATATGTACGCCTCACATTGCAAAGCGGCTGTATTCAGAGGTTATGTTGAACATAAACAATGAATGCAGTGGAAAAATTAACCAAGTCATTGTCTCTTTTCAAAGAGCGTAACTGTTCTGTCTCTATCGTGTTGGATTCACGTACCCGTAGGAAAAATGCGTATGAGTTCCCTTTATCCCTACGCTTCACGATAGACCGCAAGTTCTTCTACTTTGCAGTTGGAAGCTCTTTTACTGAGAAAAAGTTCTCGGACATCTGCAATGCGACGAAATGTAAAAGCGAGAACTACAAACTTCAGAAGGAGTGGAAAGATACCATTGTCCCCAAGTACAAAGAAATCTTGATGAATCTGAACAAAGGCGGCATCCTGACATTTGAAATGGTACGTCAATGTATCATGGGTGAAGAAGTGGTGCTATTCAAAGAGGACACAACCCAATCACAATCCTTTATTAGTATATGGGAGCAAATCATTCACGAATTGCGTACAGAAGACGGAGGAGCACGTTTCACCACGGCAGAGAGTTATGAGTGTTCTCTCAAATCATTCAGAAAGATACTCGGAACAGATGTGGTCAAGGGATTCTGTATCAGTGCCGCAGAAATCCAGAAATGGAAAGAGGGGATGCACAATGGAGTGAAAGATGAAAATGGGGCAATCATTGGAAAAATCAGCGATACTACGGCAGGAATCTATCTGCGCTGTTGCCGTGCTGTATGGAATCGGTGCATACACGAGGGCTTCCTTAAAGATGTTCCTTACCCTTTCTCTAATAAGAAGGAGAAGGGGCTTGTAAGCATACCCAAGAGTGCGAAGCGCAAACAGAGTTTCTTGAACGTTAGTCAGATGACGGAACTCTACAATCTTTTTGTCTCGAAGAAATACCCCGAACACTGGTCGGAAGACTATGTGAAACGCGCACATTATTCATTGGGACTTTTCCTTGCCCAGTACCTGTGCAATGGCTTCAATATGGCTGATGCCGGACGATTGACTTACGATAATTACTATTATCAGACAGATGGCAAGGCTTTTCGCTTCAACCGAAAGAAAACTTCCCGAAGAAGTGCTGACGGTTCCGAGGTAATAGTTCCCATCATCCCTCCTTTACAATATGTGTTAGACGAAGTGGCGGCACCTCCGACTCGGGGCGGTCTGGTTTTTCCCCATATATTAAAAGGTGCGGAAACAGAAGAACTGCGCCGTAAATACACCATGCAAGAAAACTCAAATGTAAAAGACCGCATCATCAAGATATGCCATGAAGCACTGCACTGGGACAAGTCCATCCGTCCGTCCGGTACATGGTGTCGTCACTCGTTTGCCACCAACCTGCATAATGCAGGGGTAGATATGGATTATATCTCTGAAAGTATGGGGCATTCATCTTCCGACCATGCAATCACCCAAATATACATTGAACATTACCCTCTGGAAATTCAGATGGAGAATAACTCAAAGCTGTTAAACTTGGAAGAATCTTCTGCAAGGGATGTGTTGTTGGCGAAACTGGCAAGTATGTCCACGGAAGAATTGGCCAAATTGTTTACACGATAATACGACTTTGAAGATGATAAATTTCATAGAGAAAATAAGTGACTACTTCAAGAGGAAAGATCACGCAGATATGGCTATTCATGCATGGAAATCAGCTCATGAAGAGTCGTATGCCGATTTCTGTAAACGCATGGACGCTGTAGGCAAGGGGAACTTATCTGTTTTGATGGATATATACCAGATGATGCGGGATTGTACACCGTCCGAAGCCTTAATGCTGTATAACTGGCTTTCTGATTTCATGAATGGCAAAGATGTACAGAATATAGCCGATCAACAGTGGGCTGGTAGATATACAGATATTATAGCCCAATGTATCACTAACAAACGGCTGTGGATAGGTATCAATGTAAAAACGGGCACAGTAGAGTTACTCACATCTCCAAAGTCAGAACTACTGATGGTTCGTTCTGAAACACCTATTGAAATTTGGAACCGTCTGCCACAGGAAACGAGAGCCTATTTGACAGGACAGTTGGATGTACTCATAAGGAATAGTAAAGGATGCTATCTGATGAGCAAACTGGAAAGAAAGATGGTGTACCAATCCCTGACGTACATCTTACGAATCATTATCCTTTCTCATGCTGTTTTTGTTGGTGGGCTAATGGCTAATCTGTATGATTATGTGATGGAAAAGAAAGAAACATTGGCTTATTGTATGTATTATTTCGTGGTATTTGACCATGGTCTTTCACGTATGGCCAAGTTACTTGACTGCCTGTTGAACAGTGGTGAGGTTGATAATGGCGACATGATTTTGATTAAATCATGCGTTGCTGCTCTTGTAACTCAAAGCATCGAAATGGGGACTGAAAGCAAAGCCGGATGGGAAGATGCTGTGGAAACCTGTAATCCAGAAATATGGAAAGAAGTGATGTTTGCCTTGCGAAAAGTAAAAGGCAGACGGGGAAATCGAAAGGTAGTACAATCACTGGATGATATTCTTACAGGAGATAAGGTGCATATCAAGCAGGGAATCCGTCTTTTTCTTGAAGAGAACACTGAGGACATAAGCCTTGCCTACCTGTTGAAAGCATTGGTAAAAGCAGGAATGGTGAAAGCCTCTATAAGATACATGACATTCCATCGTGCCATAGAGCAGTTCTCCCAACGACATTACGGACACGATATACCACAGAAACGATATGGTGAAATCAAGGATATGACTTTGAACTCGCCTCAGAGAGGAAGCAGTTATACCAAGGCAAAACGAATAATAGACCGATGGTCGGAGTATTTTATCAATAACGGGTAGTTGGAAAATCCAGCTATCCGTATTTTGTCCGCAAACATCTGTTGAAATACGGTCGGTAAAATTAAAGTGTAAATAAACCGACCGATACGCAGAGTTTCATACACCACCTTTGCTTGTGAAATCGGTTTCACAGAGTTGAACCGAGGCTTAAATTATTCAATAATCAAACAAGTAAAGACATGGAAGAAAACTTCAATCTCAACCAGCTACTTCAGAAGCCCATCGCCATGATGACGGGCGAAGAACTTTGTTTTCTTATCACCAAGAGTGTGGAAGCCAGCGAAAAGCCCACTATCCAAACAGCATCCAAAGGCAATTACTATGGGATAGAGGGGATTGCCCGTATTTTCGGATGTAGTGTCCCCACTGCCAACCGCATCAAAAAGAGCGGCATCATAGACAAGGCTATCACACAGATAGGACGAAAGATTGTGGTGGACGCAGACCTTGCGCTGTCTTTGGCAAAGGAATCAGGTGGAATCCGTATTAAAGAGCAGTAGTATGGATGGAATTTGGAAACAGCAGCTGACAACAGACAGCTACGGGAATCCTGTCCGTTCCATCAGTAACCTTAGACTCATTTTTACATCGGACGAAAATTTGAGGTTGATAAAGTACGATACCTTTTGTCAAGACGATGTATGTTTCAGCCCTTTGTTCCGAAATGTTAATGGGAATAAGGTTGATGAGGAATCAGCAGGAAAGATACAAGACTATTTGGAAAGGACATATAGACTGCGTCTGACACAGAATAAAGTCTTTGAGATACTGAAGACCACTTCTTCAGAACGAAGTTTTAATCCTGTACAGGAATTCATCACGCAAGAGACATGGGACGGACAGCCTCGTATAGCTACAACCATCATAGATTATCTCGGAGCTGAGAACAATCCGCTTGTCAGGGAACAGACAAAACTGTGGTTTGTGGCGGCTGTGGCACGTGTATTCTGTCCCGGTTGCAAGTTTGACAACGTACTGACCTTGCCCGGTCCGCAGGGTATCGGGAAAAGCACCTTTTTCAAGACCATCAGTGGAAAGTGGTTTAACGACTCGTTCTCTTTCGCCAGTGGCGATAAGGAGAAAGTAGAAACCATAACCAATGGCTGGATTATTGAAATCAGTGAGTTGAATGGTTTGAAACGGGCGAATGATGCAGAGGCAGCCAAGGCTTTTCTGAGCCGTTGCAGCGACTATATGCGTCCTGCCTACGGACATAAAGTGGTGGAGTTTATGCGACATAATGTCTTTGCGGCTACTACCAATGAGACAAACTTCCTGCAAGGAGACAATGGAAACCGCCGCTGGTGGATAATTCCAGTCAAAGGCAATGGTCATGTATCCGAATGGCTGGATACTCTACAATGCGCTGTTCCCCAACTTTGGGCAGAAGCATACGCCTATTATCGGCAAGGGATGAAACTTTACTTGACAACAGACATGGAATTTAAAGCCAACGAGATACAGGTGCAACATTCCAGCATCCTTGTTGACCCCATCATGGAAGATTTGGAGATGTTCTTGGAGCGTGAGGTACCCATGCAGTATGCAAGTTGGACCATTCCTACCCGACTGGCTTATCAAAAAGGGGCATACTCAGAGCCAAACTCAACAATGACTTCACTCAACATGGTTTGCGCCCGGCAGATTATCGAGGAAATGCCTAATGATTTGGTCAGACGCAATCCGTCCAAATACACTTCGCTATATATCAACCGCCTGATGTCAATGATTCCAAACTGGAAACGGAGCACTCAGGAGAAGGTCAAGGGCTTGCATCCTGCCTATTGCGACAAGACGGGGCGGACAAAACACCCGTGGGTGAGAGTGGGTACACCTAGTGAAAAAGCCTGTACCACATTACCAAGTGAACCGGATTTACCATTCTAAATTTCAAAATAAGGGAAAAGAAAAATATCATGTCCCTTTGTCCCTCTTTCCTTTGAAAAAGAATAAAAACAAAAAAACAGAGAAAAGAGAAAGTTACAGGATATGCTTTGGGACATGGGACAAAATAATTGAAAGCATGAGAAAGGAAGAACTTATCAAACAACTGCAAGAATGTGCTCCGCTACTTGCAAATGCGGTCAGCCACATGGTAGAGTATATTCAAGACCGTTGCCCTGCGGCATATCCGAGCAAAGAACAGACCGAAGCTGTGAACGACTACCTGCACAGTGTACATGCTGATGGAGACGGTAGTATGTCAGAAAAGAATTGCGAACACCGCCGTATCGCCTCACAGAATATCACCATTGCCGCTATCCGCATATTGGACAGCCGACAACTTGACAGGCTGCAAAACGTGCTTGACCATATCGCATACGATAGGGAGTATTATATGCCGGAGAGAGGTTGCGGAATGCACCGTTGATTTTCTCTTTTGGCTGCACCATTTATAAAACACCTTCAAACAGACAGACGATGAAAACAAACTTGAATTATTGTATCGTGCTTTCGTCAGAGCAACTTTCGTATTTGGCAGGAAGCAAGTACGGCATTGACCGCATGAAGATTTTGCACCGACTTATTGAAGCGGCTGTATTGAAAGAAACAAAGTATGCCATCAAAGGTTTTTCCACGACCTTGCAAGTGGGGCAAGCCATCCTTTCTGAGGTGGATTTGTCCAGCAAGTTGGGCTATGACAAAAAGACCATATCCCGTGTGCTTGACAAGATGAACCAGTTGGGAATTGTCGCAACCACGCAGAGTAACCGAACAAGCGTCCACACGCTGAAATGTATATCAGCATGGATGCAAGAGGGCAACCGCATAGACAATCCTTTCTATGTCCGGCTGAAAGACTGACAAGATGAAAGAGAGAATGTGCCTGTTATACCAGAAGAAGGCGAACTGCTTTCCCTTTCTTCTTTCCCTTCTGTTTCAGTTCCTCCACAGCCTGCGGCAGAGGAAGAATCTGATGAGGGTATTCCGACAGATAATATGGCATAACCATATCGGGGAAGCTATGTGTCCGAAGTTGTTGTATATAGTATTGCAAGAAGTTCCTATGTCGCACAAATTCGCTCCGCTTATTCGTACCACATAGGCATATGCCGGCAGTCGCAAGCTCCCACCGTGCTGTCCCTTTTTAATTGATGTTTTACTCATAGCATAACAGAGTATGAAGAAAAAAAAGAATACAGACAAGAAAATCACAAGGCGCATCCTGCGGCTTGAAGCCAGAGTAACGGAACAAGAATACACCCAAGTGGCGGAACTTGCTAAGACCTGTGGTTTGTCTATGAGCGGTTATATACGGCGTACTGCTTTGGGGCAACACCCACGGCAACGGTTGACTAACCGTGAAGTGGAAGCTCTGTGCAGCCTGACGGATGCAAGGGGTGACCTTATCCGTATTGCGGCAGCTGTGAAATCCATTCAAGCGGATAAACGGGCAATCTATTTCAGCGATACCCGGTTTGTGGAGCAATGGATGAGAGCTGCTACTCAGCTTATCAATCGCTGGAGCCAGATAGAAAATTACCTTACTGAATAAATTCCCTCACCTATTATGATAGCAAAAGCCTCCACCATATCGCATGGCGCAAATGCCATAAGATATTCCGTCAACAAGGAGAAAGCAGATATAGTCAAAGCCAATCTCTTGCCCGATAATATCTCACCGGAAGCAATGTACGGACGGATGATGCTCGTACAGAGAAAGTTTGCCGAGAATATCAACAAGGGCAGACCGCTTGGCAGGAATGTAATAAGAATTGAGATTTCCCCATCCGAAGAAGAAAGCCGAGGATGGACAATGAATGATTGGGCAAGTTTGTCAAATGAGTTCATCCGTGTGTTTGATTCCATTGACCTCTCCGGCAAGACCAAACGGGCTTCCTCAAAGCAGACTAACCTCAAAGGTTCGCAATACATAGCCGCCCTGCATCGTGATTCCAAAAGTGGCATTCTCCATCTGCACATTGATGCCAACCGTGTGGACATGGAAGGCAGAATAAACGACAGCCATAAGATTGGTGAGAGGGCTGTCATGGCTGCGAATATCATCAACGAAAGACGCGGCTGGATGCAATCTGAAGAAATAGGCATACGGCATAGGCAAGAAATCTCAGTCTGTTGTATGGAGATACTTCGCAAGATGGACAAATTCAGTTGGAAACAGTATGAAGCAGAACTGACAAAACGGGGCTACAAAGTACATTTGCAAGAGAAAGAAAGTGGCGGTGTTTACGGTTATTCCATCAAACGCGGCAACTCCATTTATAAATCATCGGTGCTAGGTATAGGACGAAGCCTTACCCCATCAAAGATAGAGGCTACTTGGGCGAAACTCCATCCGCAGGAGAGGAAGTCCGAACCGACAAAACCTATTTCCCAACAAACACGGACAGCAGATATTACTCCTATTTCACAGCCTGTGATAAAGCACTACAATATAGCGACAGACGAATATCACAGTTACCATGTGGAGATACCCGAAGCGGCAGACAATATCATCCGACAGAATTGTTCTTTGGAGGAAGCACATCCATTAGCTAAACTGGAAGAAATACAGCACACGGCTCTTTTGCTCTTTGCAGGATATTTGGATGCTGCTACAAGTATGGCGACATCAAGTGGTGGTGGCTCTGATACAGGAGGTTGGGGAAGAGATAAGGACGAGGATGAACTTGAATGGGCGCGTCGTTGTGCAAGAATGGCAAACAGCATGTGTAAACGCAGAAAAGGACTTCACAGATAAATGAACCATTAAAAAGCAAGAATCATGGGAATTAGAAAATCAAACATCACTCCATCAATAAACGTTGATGATATGCTTAAGTCGGCTGAAATAAGCCATGAAATAGAGGCAGAGAAACAAGATGTCGACAAGCTACTTGTAGAAATACGTGAGGCGAAAGAGACTTTATTGAAAATCCAGCAAGACCTTCAGAATGTTATCAAAGCAGAGGATGATGTCACAGTGGCATTAAAGGCTGCTATTGATAGTTCCGACAATATCATCAACGGCATTTGCAATGCGATTGTAAAAGCAGAACGAAACACACAGTTCAAGGCTACTATAAAATCTGAGCATCTTGCTCAGCTTCAACAACTTTTAGATAAAGCTATCGAGACATGGAAGACCATGTTGGAAAATCATTGTTCCAAACAGGCAAAGATGCTAACTGAGCATGAGTTCAATATGCGCAAAATCCTCAGACGGAACGAGGGTATTTGGTTCTCTGACTTTTGGATGAAAGTCTTGGGGATATTTTTGTTCGTTTACACAGTGACATTAGTGCTGGTTGCATATTGTGTTACATGAAACATCATGTGCAATGTAACAGACTGCTACCTGAATGTGTCATGGATTATTTAGAGGATAGTTGACAGGTAATCCTGAGCCTTATCCTATGTGTACAGGCTGGGTATTGAACCCAGCCTGATATTATTTCATCAACACGGCATCATGATATAGTTCTGTTTTCGTTCTCTTTATTAGACTTTATTAATCAAGAGATTCTGGCAGTTCATCATCAAGGTCATTATCACTTTCTGTTGTTTTGGAAGCCACCAGCATATTGGTTATTTCCGTTAAGAACGCAACGTCACTAAAATAATAGTTTGGATCGTTGGCCAACTTGTCTTCAATGTAATCAAAGCCATAGTTGGCATACTCTTCCATTTTCTCCATCATCTTATCAACTACAGTTCTCAATGTAATTTCACCTTTGTCTAATGCAATGAAGTCAATATCAGTTCTTGCAATTAATGCAGCAAAAATATAGCGACGTATATTCCCATATGAGGTTCTGCCGATACGATTCTCAATATTTCCCCAATATTGGATAGCTTGACCGAATACTTTCTTCTTGTCTCTGTCTTCAATCAATGGCTTTGTCCTATTGTGATATAATCCGATAAAGAACGCGATAATGAAAATCTCATAACCTGCTCCAAAAATTTTACCACGAGCTTCCAAGAAGCTACTCACACCTTTTCCATAATCGCAGAATACATCTACGACAGTCGATTGGTAACGTCGTTCCCAAGAGGGATTACGTTTAGCCCATGATTCATATAATGATTCCATTGTCTATTTGATTTTATTGATTATCGTACGTATAGTCGCCATATTAGTCTGATCGAAGCCATCCACCTTTTTTATACGGTAAACTGAACAAGTCAGCTTGTTTATATCTTCTTCACGAACTTTACCACGAGTGATAAAATCCTTGGTCACAATTATGCACTGTTTGTCAATCTTATCAATGACGTTATAGAAATCACTTTCCTTTGAATCGCCAAATGACGATGTCGCTGCATCAAAAAACAAAGGATAATCCTCATCCCTCTTTTCTTGAGTAAAATCAGAAATAGCAAAGAGAACAGAGATATACATCACTGTTTTCTGAGAGCCAGAAGGATTGGTGATTTCTGTGCCATTGGAGCTATAGAGATGAATCTCTGTTGAATCGTTAGCAGTCTGCACTAAGCGCACTGTTCCATGGAAGTCATTTGCACTAAGTTTATCTAAATATTCATTAGCTCTTTTCTCCAACTCTGTGAGGAATCTTCGCAAATTATCCTTTTGTGCACGGAAAAAGGCCTTGTTTATTTCCTCTAGAACCTTGTGAACTTTCTTTAGAATTTTAACCTGAGAATTTGCAGGATTAAGATTATTCATCTGTTCCTTCAACTCGTCCATTTTTGATATATTGTTCTCCAATTCATCTTCCAACTGACTCAGTCTGACGGATGCTCGTTCTTTCTGTTCATACCAGCCCTTAATATCATTGAACTGACTCTCAAGGAGGCTCTCAGAAACATTACCAGCTTGAATAAGGATACGAGCCTTTTCGTCTTGCAAATCCTGAATATCCTCTTCAACGTCTTTCAACTCATTTTTTCGCAATGCGACAAGATTTAGCCAGTCGTCAATTTCTCCTGATATGCCGAAAATTTTAGATTCTTCGGGACCGCTGAGTGAAATACTGAGTGAATGTAATTCGGTAATATAGTCATTTTTAAATAAAGATTCTTCATCAATGGATTTTATTGCAGCGTCACGCTTACACTTGGCTTCAACATGCGCACGGTATTCTTCGAGACGATGAACCATAAAGTTATATGCATCAGATCCCTCAGAAGCTTCACGACCACATACTTTACAGATGTGGTCATTTATCATATCTTCCATAGTTTCTTGGTTAGGCAAATACCATGGGAGTTCTGTTGCACCATTTACCAATGCACCTTGAATTTCCTTGATAGTCTCAAGTTTTGCTTTGGCAGCGGCTTGTTGCTTGTCGAAATTCTTCTCTTGAACACGTCTTTCTTTACTAAGAGCAGCACACTTTTGTTTAAATTCCGTTAGGACATCTCCAAATGGTGCTAATATCCAATATTCGTCAAGAAGACAATGATTGTAGTCTTTCTTCTTGATTGTTGCCATGAGCTGAGTTTTCTTTGAAGTCTTAGTTTTAAGGCGTTCTTGGATATCACGATATTTTTCTGAAGTCTCTTGGTTTTGTTCAAGTTTGTTGAGATTAGATGAGAAAGTGGCGATTGCATCTTTCTTGTCCTTGATATCCTCTTTATTTTGTTGGATTTCGCCACTTAGACGCGTCATTTGCAATTCAAGAGATTTTGTCTCTTTTGAAATCTTGTCATCAGATTTCATCTCTTGTAACAAAGCCTTATTTGCCTTTTGCTCAAATGAGTCTGTATTAGCAACAAGCCCATCAAACTTATGAATATCAGAGAATTTGTCGACCAATGTCTTCAAGGAGGCTGCGTTATCGAATACGCTTAGATCAGATTCACCTTTGAACATACTAAATCTACGAATGAAAGAATCATAGCATCGTGTTATCAACTGCTTGCCATCCACAGACTCACGTTCAATTCCATTAGTCTCGTACCCATGATAAGAAGCATTACTTACACTATAGGTATCATGACCTGTCTTTACGATTGAAAAAGATTTTTCAACCATCTTCTCTCCATCATGGTCAAAAGTCATTGCCACATAAACCTCGTCATGTTCGCCAATTTCCAGCTTAGACTTTCTCATTTCCGAAACGTTGGAAAGGTTGGCACGCTCTGATGTTGTGTCAAATAGCCATTCCAAGGCCTCAAAAAAGGTGGTTTTACCATCTCCGTTGTCACCAAGAATTAGCGTGAGGCCATCAGAAAACTCAAAATGGTTATTCTCACCATAATAGCTTCTGAAGTTTTTGATATCGATTGATTTGATTCTCATACGTTACGTTTTAGATAATCGTTAATCTCTTTCCAAAGTTCTCTTTCTGTAGCTCCTTCATTTGTACGACTAATAATTTGTGCAACTGCACTGATAACACAATTGTCGGAGTCTATTGCTTGGTATATATTGCCAATGTCTTCCGCAGTGTAACCACCAAACTCCATCAGCTTATCATCAAGTAGTACAGCCTGAAGTATCTTTTCGTTGTTTGTCATTGATGCCATTTTGTTAGAATATTGACAGGTTATAATAATTTGTTATTTCTTCTAATTCAGTGTATGCAAAGGCTGGATTTTCGGATAATCTAGCAAAGTCTTTGACCCTTTGCAATTCTCCTTTTAGCAAGTTACGTTCCATGTTGTAATTTTCCTCTGTTGAATCAAATTCTGGTGCTACTACAAGGTCATGGATGATTGCGATATGCTTATCGGGATGTTTTCTCAATATACGACCACGACGCTGGATAAATTGTCTTGGATTTCCTGTACTTGCACAGAAAATTGCAAGTTCGCTTCTTGGAACATCAACCCCTTCATCCAAACATTTCATGGACGTAAGCACTTCGATATCACCAGTAGAAAATTTACTCAGCACTTCGTCTCTGTTCTGAATACCAGATATGAACTTCTTTACCGTAGTTGTTGGACTAACTTCTTGAACAATTTGAGTGTATTTGTCAATCAACTTATCTACATCCATATCATCAGTTGGATTGTCGGTTGTAGCATATTGAGTGGAACTGTCAAGTTGCATACCCTCAGGAACATAAACAAGTGTATATTTGAGACTTCCGCGTTCTTCAAAGCGTTGCCTTACGATTTGTCGGAATACTTCTTCCTTATTCTGGGCTTTATGAATGATTCTCTTACGTTTGAGTAATAGGCGCATTAGAATATCATCCACACCAGAGAAAGAACCTTCATCTATATTATAGAACTTGGCAAGCTGCAAAGAAATCTTCTTGTATTCAGCCATTTCATCCTCATTCAAGCGTACAACATGTGGAAAGTATCTATATCGACAAAGAAATCCATTGTCGATAGCTTCCTTCATAGAATACTCAAATGTATATTGGGCATCGCACCCAAAGAATTGCATAACAGCCTTGTTTCCTTTATCGTCAAATTGACGTTCGGGGGTGGCAGATAAACCAATACGGCGTAGAATCTTCACCCTATCTAACTTTGACATGATATTTGGTGCACCAATATTGTGAGCTTCATCTGCAATTAATAACATCTGTCGCTGTATTTTCTTACTCAATGACATGAGCTGCTTAAATGTAGATTCTCTTGAGAAAGATGCATACGTGGTAATGATAATAAACGACAAAGATGATTCATCGCTCTCGGCAAGACTCTCTTTTAGTTTTATGTCATCAATCTCTGATCTCCATCCTTGGTTTTTAGAACTCACTTTGATAATGTGGCTAAAATTGAATCGTTTACATTCATCCTCCCACTGTTCAACAAGGGTAATCGTAGGCACAAGTATCAAAGCTTGATAGAACTTAAATTTATTGTAAATCTGCAATAAGCAGTTCAGTGAGGTCAAAGTCTTTCCTGTACCAGTAGCCATTGCAAATAATCCCTTTTGTGATGCCTTCCAGTTATTGAAAGCCTCTTTTTGATATGGCCTTGGTTCAGGAAATGGAAATTGAGGAGATAGTGGTACAGACCGCTCTTCTTTAATATTCTCTTTCCCTTTATTCAAGGTATCAACTATTACTGTGACTTTGGCTTTTGCACGTTCTAAAATCCTGCGGATTGAATCCGACGTGCTATTCTCTGTCCTACTATAAAGAATACGTTGTTCATCTTCTAGAAGCTCCTTTATATCCTTATGTTTATAGGTCTTTGTGATATGCGTGATAATTTGGTCAGCTTTAAGATACTTGACCGTATCATCTTCACCAGAGAATGTACGATTGAAATCGTTGACAATATCGTTAATACGGTTCTTGTCTCGCTCTCCATCCCAATCACAAAATGCATTGATGCTCTCAATGTTTTCTACAAGAGCCATTCTTGAGAAGTTACATGAACCATCAAATGCCACTTTACTAATACCGTCAGAGAACATACCACATTTAGAGTGTGCTATACCATTACCAACCTTGGGTGTAATAATCTTTATTTCAATACGCTCATTTTTGATAAGCCAAGACAAGCACTCAAAAAAATGTTTATCACGCTTAGAAAGAGTATATGATATACAGTCTATTGCATTAAGGTCAAAGTACGGTGTGTTTACTTCCGATTCACCAACCACAATAGCATTGCGATCTTCCTCGGACAAAACATCGTTGATAATCAACCTCATTCTACCACCGTTATAAAGAAATGCGGCAAAACCATCAGCTAACACATTGATCGCTGATGATGAGAAGAATCCCAGTTTAATATCGAATGTTGTAGCGTTACACAATGCCTCAGAGAAGAAGCCTAGTGGCTCCCACTCTGTTCGCGACATGAAACGCCTACTGTCCGGCCATATTACATCAGTTTTCAACATACAAATTTATATTTCTGCATGATGCGACTTAACTCATTAATCACATAATCAATAGATATAGGTCGTTTCTTTTTAGAATGATTGAGCATATATTTCAATACACTATATATGTCATCATGCCCATCAAAGAAATCAGATCGGCGAATGTTTCCAATAGGTGCATTTCCTTGAAGTATATACCAAAAGACCTTTCCTAATTGAAAGACATCTGACTGGTGATCTATATTACAGTCAAATTTGTATTTATTATTATCTGACTGAAGATACTTATTCATAGCTTCTGGTGAAAGCCATCCTTTAGGACCAATAAAATCATTTTTCTTATCATATATGTTGTCTTTATCACGAAATGCTATAAGCCCAAGATCACCAATCTTCCATGTATCATCAAACATGAGTATATTATCAGGTTTTAGATCTCTATGATAATATCCTATATCTTTCAATTCTTTCAGACCATTAGCTATTTGTAGGCATAAATCTATTCTATTCCCAAATGGAATATCATTATTCTCTAAATAGTTTTTTAAATCTCCAGAAGCATAATCCATTGTGTAGAAAGGGAACAGATATGTAGGACCCTTGCCGCCTTCTTTTTTTACTTTGCAAGACAATTGACCAAAAGAAGCAATTGTAACTACATTATGAATATGGCGTTTTTTACATTCAATTAAAGCTTCAATCTCTCTATAGAAACGTTTATTGCCTTCAGATACTGAATTATTATTATCTCTTTTATTAGAGATCTTAATAACTCTATCAGGAACAGAACTACCATCGTCTATATAATTTTGTGCTTGATATAAAGCGAATACATAAGAATTGGCACCTTTGCTATTCTTGTATCCTGGGCTGATAGAATCAACAAAATAGTCAATACCATCAATCGTAATTGCATTATTAGTGATTTCTTCGTATATACGAATACAATTGCGATCATAGATAAATGGTGTATTTACTATCATAGTCATAATTACTTTATACAATTTACAAGTAAATACTTGTCGTATTTTTTAGTAGAAAGATTTTCCTCAAGTTCATTTTGGGCAAAATCCATTAACTGTATTTGTTCCTCGCTCGGTGTATTTGACTCATTTGCGAGCATATTCTCAAAGAATAGCAGCCTTTTCTCCCTAGCTCGCTTTGAATTAGATTGACTTACACAATTAATAGCATATTCTTTGAACAACTCGTAGTCGTCATTTGATGGATAAATAATACCATTATCACTTATATACAATAGAATTTTATATTGCTCTTTCAATACGATAATAGAATCATCGATATGTTTATCTATAAAACAAAATAGTGTATAAAAATCATTACGCTGTTTGTATCTTGTTTCGTTGATTGGCTTTATGTCTTGAATAGCATTTACCCTATCAATAATATTGCAAAAACGTGTGAATTTCAATTCTGATACATCTGATTTTATTTTGCTCTCAAACAATTCTTCTACAGCATTTCTTTTATCTGTAATACCTTTTATCAGATATGCTGCTAATTCTTCTACGAGACTTCGATCATTCATTCTCATTACAGTCTTATCAGTAAAAATATCCAAGTCTATTAAGGGTTGATATTCGGACATTCTATTGACAAGATGCATGAAATCTGTATCATGATAATACGCATGATTTACTTCAGAAGGATTTAACTGCACTCCTCTTTTATTAACTAAATAAAAGAACTCTTCCTTCGTTTCTGTACTACCATTGAACTCCTCCAACAGAACAACATTTATCCTATAGTTCATAAATGTGTTCTCATTGTAATCTTTATAGTAACGTTTCGAAGAATCACGAAATTCATTCTTTATAAACTTATATATTGTAATAGCACGTTGCTGACCATCAACCATTTCAAATGTATTATCCTTATTTTTCAGAATAAAGAAGTTGGGTAAAGGATAACCTTTGCGAATAGAGTCAATTAACAATTTCTGATCCTTTGAGGACCAAATAAAGTTTCGTTGGTAAGGAGGACGGAGGTTGATTTTTTGAGATTCTATTAAATTTATCAGTTCACCAATAGTCCACTCTAAATTAGAATACTTCATATTATTACATTTTTTATATAAAACAATTCGCACAAAAGTTATCTTCATCAACATCACCAATATTGTCTGCTAATCGGCATGAGCCTGCTTGACGCTTAGCCTCTTGTTTCTTGATAGCATCCAATTTAATTTGACGGATACGCTCTGGCTTGATAAGGTCTGCCAAACTCTCATTTTGATTCCAAGTATAACCACCTTTCTCAAAATCCATTGCTTTTTGATAGAGGTCAGGATGTTGCTCGTAAAGCCATATCCATTCTATTTTTTGTTGGAAAAAGCAGAAATAGCAACCAGAACGACTACGATTGTACGTACCAATCTTTCCGTCAACTTCAAACTTAATGGGTTTGTAGTAATCAGGTATACCGACACCACTTTCTTCAAGGATTCGGAATATGTCATCCCTCACGAGAATATCGTCATTATCAACTAATGGGAAATCGTCAAGTTTACCTACAGGATAATCCGTAGTTTTGAGGAACTTAAATACAGCTTTATTAAATAGTTTTGTATCCAAATCTAGTAGCGAATTGGTCTTTTTACTATAATAGAAATCTTTTGTGAGAGGCTTCTCAATAATCTTCTTCGCTTCGCTCAAAGTTTCTTCATCACACAATGAAGTATATATTTCTAAGAGTTGAGCAATGTTATTGTTGCTAAGTACCTTGTTTACAACATCCACACTCCAAATATTCTTGCGAAAAGGGAATATAGCTTGAATGTTAGGTTTAGTGGAAACATACCCTTCCCGGTCTTCATCTCCACGAATACCAACATAGGAAATTGTAGGTGCATCTCCCACAAACTTCTCCATTTCGGCTAATTTCATTTTCTGAGTGCACCAACGAGCTTGAGGCGAAGGTAAGTAGTTACCAGACGCTTTTAAAAAATGTTCAAATGGTGTTGGCTCTGGACTACCAGCAGCGGCTCTCAACATCGTTATACCACCAAGGTATGTTTCAAGACGACTTATCAATAGTTCTGTCTCTGCCAGTTCACAGCCTGTATCAGTATTATAATACTCCAATTTCATTTGTGGATATTTGTTCTTGAGGTAAATGGCTAATGCTGCACTGTCTTTGCCTCCTGATATACCCAATATGTGTCGTACCATATTTATCGCAATTTTTCGTTCAACATTTTGAGCAATATACAAACATCTAGCTCATCGTTACCAGATAATAGTGTTTGTATCCTATTTTCAATTTCTGCAACTTCTGCAAGTTTTACTTTAGGAAGACGATAAGTCCTACTTGATTTGAAATCACCTTTGCTAGTCGCCAATTCAAAGTTAAATGCCACTTCGTCAGTTTCATTATTAACTTCATTGAACGCTGTATATCGTTCTAGTTCTCCAAACAAGTGTGTAAGATTCGATAAAAACAAAGCTTCTTCTTTATCTTCTATAGATTCTATTTTACGGTCGAATACCACCAAACCTATTTTCTCATAAAACTCACGCTTATTATCAGATGGAGCAAGGACTCTATCCAAAAATGATTTAGATTTAGTTGTTAACAATCCTTTGTTTATACTTGAATAACGCTGAACCAAAATCTCTTTATATTTTATATAGTCGTGAGGCAGTCCTAAATATCCTACCACAGCATCTTCAATACGATCTATAAACAAATCATAACAGATAACCAATTCGTGAACAGCGGTTTTGATAAGCTGCAAATACTGAGCAGCAAATTCTTCATTATGAAAATCATTGTAGCCCAAAGCTGCTGGTATATCTTCAAGAAATGCTTTGCATGGGTCTTTTGCTGTTGCTAAAACATCTCTAAATTTTGCGGTCACATCGTAATCAAATTTACGAGTAGTCTTGGCATATTTGTTCAAGCCGTTATAAAAGTTGAAGAATGGGCGGATTGTATCCATAAGAGAATTGGATGTTATGGTTTCTCCACGCTCTTTATTCAGGAATTCTCTGTATTTATTGAATAACTCCAATTTGATACCGTTAACATCAAAAGCTTTTATCGTAAAGTCATTCAAGCGTTTCTGCAATAGCTCAAACAATTCTTTATTAATATTCAGAACAAATGTTTCGCCATTATAAAGCGCAAACTCCTGTTGCCTTACAAATAAAAAGATGGGCAACCAGAAGTCTATGACACCTTGTTTCAATTTGTATGGACGCATTTTTAATGTCTTTACTAAATCTGACAGTTTAAAGGCTTTCTCTGTACTTTTTGCTAAAAAATCAGAGCAAACAGTCCATAGCGATTGAAGATTTGGAGTAATTGGCTCTCCTAAGATCCACAATCCATCTTCGTTTTGGCGATGGATTCCGGAACTCTTAAACAATGTATTGTATATAGTACGCTCAGGCGGATATTGGGTTGGAGAAAATCCAAAATCTTCTTCTTGCCAATGCTCAATCATTGCATCTAACAGGTTCACTCTTGCCAAAGAAATTGCCGAGCTTATTTTCTGCTTGTTAAATAATTCATTTCTGATGATAGGTGTTTCATTATATACTACATCGCAAACAGTAGACAGAAGTTTATTGAAATCTTTTCGACTCTTTATTATCTGTTGTTCTCCATTGAAAAACCATTCAACCTGACCATTGGGCATTTCAACGCAACTATTAATAGCTTCATTAAGTAATTGCGCCTCAAAGGACTGTTGCTTAAGTATCTCTCCTTTTGCGATTCGGTCTTCCAACACCACATTATCAAGGAGATATTGCAGCTTCTTTATTTCATATAGGTGTCTGACAATTTTTTCTGTATCATTAAAGTAGGCATAGACTATGGCTTTGCCTGAACTCGCAGACAACTTCAATATGCAATCTTTAATATCCTCTAAAGGGAAAATCAGGTTTATAAAGCCATCATCGTCACCTGTTGGTTCTACATCATATGGTTCATTAGAAACTACATACTGGAAATAACGAGGAGTTCCAGTCCTATAGTATGAGGCAGATGCTACGACAACGGTTTTCTTTACATAAGGAGCAATTTCTGCTGCGACCAACTTTGGTACAGGTACAATTGTGGCTGCCTTATATAGTTCATCTTCAATATTTATATCTGTACCCTCAAATAAAATGAATTGAGATTTATATGCAGCAAAACGAATAATCTTGTTCGCGGTCAATTTCTCAATAATACCTCTTGGATTCTTTATGCCCAATGCCTTTAAAGCGTAAGTCTCCAAGAATGCTAAATCAACGACCACACCATTATAGAACAAGTTAAGCAAACCGATAGACTTAACAATTTTAAGTGCATCATCGATGTTGTTCTTATTAATGATTCCGCTTTCTACTCGTTCTATGGCAACACGAATAGCACGCCAGTTGGTAGAGTCAAGATTTGTTTCCGCCAAAGCTGTGTAGAAGTTATATATGACATAATCATAGACAACAGCCAAGTTATAAGTCGTTGTGTCATTTGGGAGAAAACTGTTTATTGAGTTGGATGCAGTGTCATGCAAGAAAGAAAATAGTGTTCTCTCATTCTGCCCATACCGTTGAATAGCCAGTGTCAAGCATGAAGCAGCTACCGCATCCAATGGATATAGCATCTTAGACGTTCTGACTGTCAGCGACTCTGATATGATTTTATTTTTCTTTGCCAACGAAAATATTTCAAGGAAATTCTCTTTGGCATTATCTGTCATTGTCTTTGATTTGGTTAGACTTTCGGCTGCCAAAAACAATAGTTGTTCTACTGGCTCTGCGAAAACCAATTCTTTAAAACGCCCCTTTACCTTTAACCACTCATTTCTTTGAGTTTCTGTAAGTTTGTGAGCATAGGATCCAAAATTTTGGTGAAGTGTGGTAATAAGTATTACATTTCGAGATGAAACATTAACAAACTCTGCTAATGTCTGTAAAAAATATAGTTCTTTTTCTGGATTATTGTTGGCTGCATGTTCAAGTATCTTGCCAAATTCATCAATGAAAATAAACAAGAATTTATTCTGATCCTTTAATTTTATCAAATACCTTGTCAGTGTACTAAAAACGTTTTTGCTATCATCGGAAGGAGCAATTGACAGCTCCTTTGATAACAACGTCGAAAGAGATGAATAGTCTCCTACGATATTCATAAACTCAAAACTCTTGGCATCTGCAAAAACGCTTCTTTCCGATACCAATTTTGATTTATTGTTGAGTAGGTCTTGTTCTAAAGCCATTAGGAAACTAGATTTTCCTGTTCCGTATGTTCCAATTATCAAGAATGAGTGAATTCCTGATTGGAAGCTATCGACTATATTGCCATACACCTTTTGTGCATTGGGCGTAACGATGTAATTGAAATTATCGCTCACGCCTTGGCTTATGTTTATAGATAAATTAAATTTCATCGTTGTTATAATATCTATTCAGCACTTCAAGTATATTTAATTTCTGGAGAAATTGTACATTTCTAATTCCGCTATTATCTGTGTAGCTAATTTCTTTGGGGTATTGTTCACTTAGCGAGCGTACTACCATCAAGAAAGAAGAAGTGGGAATGCAGAATATCAATGATAGTTCTTGTAACTTATCAAAAGAAACTGTTTTGTCCTCTCCGGCTATATGAACCAATGCAAATAGAATAATCAAAGGATTAACTTGCTCTATAGAAATTTCATTGAATGAATACTTTCCTTCGTTCTCACGGAGAAGACCTAATTCTAACAAAATACTCGCATATTCTTCGTATCCTTTCGGACTTGTCGGTGCAAGATAGTTCTGCAAAAGCACTCTTATGTCCTTCTTTACAGTATTTTCATTAAACACGTTTTTTTGTTCAGGTACATTGCACTTTCTTTTGATAAATGAAAGAACTTGTTCTTTATCAAACTCTTTCTTCTCACGTTGCAAGTCAACAAAAAACAGACGATAAATACTTGAAACCGCTGTCACTACTAACATATAGTGAAGAATCCATAGGGTGGCGTTATCTTCGGCATAAGGATCTCTTCCATCTCTATCATCAAAGAGATAATGAGCAATCTCCGTTGCCTCGTCATCATTCAAAAGACCAAATGCCCTCAGCCAAAATCTAATTGATTGAACCATGTTTTTGCCGACACCGAGTTTTACGACAGCATCAGGGTCTGTAAATCTATTACGGTCAACCAAATAATCATATCCTTTCTTTAGCCACATAGACTTACAAGGAAATGATTCGTGACCAGAAAAACAATATCTCATTTTATCAATATTTTTAGTGTTTAGTATTATGAAATAGATTTTCTAATTCTCTCATTTTTTCTATCAATTCTTCGAACGATGGTTTCTCTCCATATATCATAGACGATTGCATGTCCTTGTAATCGTTGTACCAATCGTCCATAACATCATCGGGAGGTAGCAACCTTATGCGTTTGCGAATGTCGGGAGTATAATCCACCCCACTCATGCTTGTGAATAATTCACGATGATGGTGGATTGTATTCCAAAGTTCATCGTTGGCAATCGCCCGTGTCGCAATGTCAGTGCTCATCATTTGTGCCAAGTCATACAGATGGCGGGATTTGCGATTGGCTTCTCTTGAAGTTTGAGATGAAAAAAGTTCATGCAACAAAAATGCCTTTTCTAAGAATGTTTTCTCTGCCAAGGCTGTGGGTATCACAACCTGCTTAACTATCGTGCTAATAGGTAATGCGTCTTCTACAATGCTTGTTACCGTTGCTTCTGCTGTGGGTTCGAGCAAGGAACGAGCACCAACCTCCAGTTTTACCTCTGAATGCAAATAAGGTAAATCTTCATCGAAAAGAGACCTGTAACGAATGTGTATCACTCTTGGCTCCGGGTATGTCCCATCACCTTCACCGTCAGGGTCAGCTTCCACTAACAGCCATTTCTCCATACCTGTTTCAGTAACCGCCCTTTGTAATGACTGGCAAAGTTCGTCACGCACAAAGATGGAAGAAGCCTTACGTAGCCGTTTGATTTGCTTTTTCGTCAAATCTCCCTCAAATCCCCAAATGGACGGGTCAATGGCCAAGTCTATGTCTTCGGAAAAACGTCGTATCACTTTCCATACCTTACTAAGAGATGTTCCGCCCTTGAATACAAGATGGTCTGCTATAGGTAATGAGAATACCATTTGTAATACTGCCGTTACCCATAAGTCCTTTTCTACAGCTTGTACAGGCAAGCCTGTTTTATTGGCTGTTTGGGTAAACACCATTTGCTGTTGTTCCTTGGATAGTTGGAAATAATTATTCATACGCTTGTCTTGTAAAGGTTCTTATCCATGCTGGCATAAGTGCCTCATCTGCCAGCACGTTCTCTTTTTGCTCTTTCTGAAGCACATTCTTAATTTGCTTGGCTATATCGTCGGTTATATTATCTTTCCCTACTTCTTTTAGGGCAAACGTAACCAGCATTGCAAGTGAATTTGTGAATGAAAGATTCTTGGGAGTCGTGTATTTGAACTGTATCGAACGACCATTTCCAAGGCTTACCTTGCGTGGTGCACCGTCTGTCAGATAAACAATATTCATAGGCACTTGAGTAGATATACCCAATTTGTTCAGCGCATAAATACCAGTCGGCACAATACGTGCCTTATCCCTGCGGGCTATCATCTCAGCAATCTGTTCTATGGATGGCATCAATATGCCAAGTCCCAAGACCGTATCAATCTCAGGATATAAATATATACCTCTTGCCAAACGGATGATATCACCTTTTGCAGTCAGTCGTTCAAGACTTTTGCCAATAGCCTTTACTTCACCGTATGACGTAAAATCAGAAGGAAAGAAGATGCTTCCTCTTCCTTTGGCTTTAATAGCTGTCAAAATATTCTCTTCTATGCTTGTCATCACGTTCTGTTTGTCGCAAAATTATAAATTATTTGCGACAACTCCAAGGCTTGGGTAAAATATGAGGTATTAATTAACATTACATGCTGAGATGCTATAGTCAAATGGATTTGATGGCAACATTCACTCCCTAATTCTGCGTAAACAATGCGTAAACAAACGGTTTCAGTTAGGGGGATTTAGTGAGTTCCATAGGAAATAGAGAAATACGTAACTGGTTGAATTTCAATAAAAATTGCGATAACAAGCTATCGCAGAATATCATCTTATCGTTCTCATAATCTGGAGGTCCCAGGTTCAAGCCCTGGCTGGTCCACATTAGAAATCAAGCACTTACAAGATTTGTAGGTGCCTTTTTCTTTTGTTAGTGACCTTTAAGTGACCTTTTCGAGACAAAACTCATCTCCCGTAACCTTTTGATATTTCGTGAAATGATTAGTGATTAAATGACATTTCAATTATCAAACGATAATACTGAATACACCCTTTTTCTCTATGATGAAGCCATGATACACGGTGTAATACAAGGAGGATACATAAACACAAGTCATCGTTCTTTTCTGTCTATTTTTGGAAGGTTTCTGTAAATGATCTGTAAACGTCGTCTTTCTGACCAACATTCTGACCAACATTCATATAACCAATCATTACGATGCGTATTCAATTTAACACCATGCCAAGCACCTCATCTGCTAATTTTCCATCCTTTAGCTTGATTATGTTGTCCTTCTCTGTGTTGAAACCTAGAGCATTTATACTCCCATACCAAACGACAGACTTATCTATGATTACAGTGCAAAGTCTCAAGTCTGGTTTGCTGGTCACATGGAAGGCTAACGACACAAGAGAATCAACCTGTTCGTCATTAGTCGAGGTTATAATTGCTACTTCAATGCCATTGGCACTTTGTTCTTTCAGCAAGGAAACAAGTTTGTTGCTTGTAACTCGATATAATCTTGGCGAGGTTATGAAGACTGATTGTTTAGCATTGGCAATATCTTTTGCCAATGGTCTGAAAAAGCCCATTCCATTGAAGATCTGACTTTCCTCGGAAGTTGCAGGAAAATCACTAATCTCCCCAAATAGTGTTGGTTGACCCAACTGAATGGTTTGATACCCAATGGCGGCATACCCTCTCAGGCGCTTATGATACATACTGTCGCATACAGGCTCGTGAATATCAATGTAGTCATAAATACGCACATCCTTCTTTCCTTCGTTTTCGCGATGAAGACGACCTGCATATTGTTTCAATCGTCCTTTCCATGAGATTGGCAAGGCAAGGAATAATGTGTCAAGGCGAGGGCAATCGAAACCTTCACCCATGTATTGCCCTGTCGCAACTATTATCAGAGGTTCATCATCAGGAACTTCCTGAAGTTGTTGCAATGCTATGCGTTTTTCCTTGGCTGTACCCGATCCTGTCAACTGAATAATATGTTTTGCAGATGGTTTAAGCATATCTGCCAGGACATCCACATGCTGCTTGACGCTTGTCAGAACTAATGGTGTTCTGCCTGTTTCTACAGTTTTACGGACATCGTCAACAATAAGATTATTGCGGACTTCATCAATTATAAGGTTTTGCTGAATAGCCGTAAAAGATTGTTTGGCATCTGTTATGCTCGATAAGATGTGAATCGTGGAATGAGATACCTACGGAACGATTGTTTCTGGATTTGGCTCTTTGTATCAGCAGAGAAACGTATCGGGCCACATTGCATGAAGATTATTGGCTGCTGACCATCCTTGCGGATTGGAGTTGCCGTTAGCCATGCACGTATTGAGCCTTAACGGATTTTAGTACCTTTTCCAATGTGACAGAAGAAACGTGGTGACACTCATCCACAATGACCATTCCATAGTCTTGAACGAATGAACGAACTTCTCCTTCCTCAAAACATGACTGCATCAAGGCGATGTCAACCACTCCATGGATGGTGTTTGTAGTAGAATCCAGACATCCTATTGGCGATAACGCCTTCCTACGTTGGTAGTGTAAAATAAACTGTGTCACGCATTATTTCTCAGTAGAGAACCCATCGGTCGGGGAACGGCCAGCGCCAAG
>NZ_CANRPM010000026.1 GCF_947632445.1 uncultured Bacteroides sp.
CTATGGGTTTTGTTCCGTTATTTCGCAGATAACGGAATGGAAATATAAGCCGCTGTGAATCAGTTGGATATACAAGCCCTATGATTCAATAAAAATGTAAATTTTGTTTTATGAAGATAAGAAATGAAATTATTTGTTTTTGCCGGTTCAATAGGCGTATGAAGGGCAAAAGACGGGGATAGCAGTCGGAAACAAGGATTTATTTCAAAGGAATGTGTATGTATCCTTCTTGATCGAGCAACCGATAGCCGATGCCTAATTGCAGGCACTCAGTTGTTATGATTTTTCTTGAATAATTGGAGAGAGAGCCATCCAAAATAACAGTTTGAATGCGAAACAAGGAGGTAAGTTCCTTGATGCCACCCTGATAGCCGTGAGAGATGTAAAGGATATCAATGGGTAGAGGATGTGCAGCGGTTTTCTTATTCCAACGGTCATCATTAAGTAAGCAAATCCGTTTGCCTTTATAGGTCAGTATGTTATTGCATAGAAAGATAGAATGATTGTCATATCGTTGGGTTAGAATCAGTGGAGTGTTTAGCCCCATGCTATTCCAATGGGGAGCCAATGACTGGCAGAGCCGGTGTGTGCGGGGAATGCTGTCAGAGCATACGAGCCATGATTGCGGGCCGTTTGACAGACAGTGTACTGAAGGACAGTCTGAAATGTTGTAGAAAGCAATGCCTGGAGACGGGGTATGACGGACGAGTATGGTTGTGTGATAGATGCCGAATATCAGTAGGGCACTTAGCAGGGCGTAAGCGTTGGCCGGTATGCGGAACTTTAGAAAACGATAGAATAGCAGCAATGTCAGATATAGGAGAAAGACCTCGTATGCATCCAGATAGAGATGGTCGATAGAGGCGTATGGCCACAGCTCGGTTTGTTGGAGTACACTGTTTTGTACTTGTATGAGTTTTCCGATGTAGGGAGCCATGAAAGTCTGTAACGGCTCGAAAGGTGTAAGTAATAACAGAAAGATTGCGGCATAGAGAATGAGGGATACCATAGGGATAACCCATAGGTTGGTGAATAGGAAATGGGTTGAGAAACGTGCGAAATAGAAGATAACCAGAGGGGCTGTTCCTATTTGCGCCGCAATGGAAACGCTCATTAAACTCCAGATTTTACGGATAAGCCAATATCGGCTTTGGCAGAGACGGTTCAACTTAGAATAAAACATCAGGATGGAAGTTACGGCGGCAAAAGAGAGTTGGAACCCCACATCGAACAGCCACATCGGATGGATAATCAGCATGAAAAATGCAGTTGTGGCCAGTGTGTTGGCAGAAATGGCTTTCTCAGGTTGAAGATGAGACAAGGTCAGTATGGAAAACATGCAGACGGAGCGTACTACGGAAAGGGATAACCCCGTGAGAAAAGCAAATCCCCATAAAAGAATGATAATCAAGGTTAGTAACGGAAGTTTTAAGAATCGGAGACGTTTCCAAATGGGAGCTGTCAGGAACCATAACAGTGCATATAGAAAGCCGATGTGCAGACCTGATAATGCTAATACGTGGCTGGCGCCTGTTTTCGAATAAGTCTCGATCATCTCTTCGCTTAGTTCGTCTTTGTCGCCTACGGTCAGGGCAGAAAGTATGGCCAGTTCGTCCCCTTGGAAACCCAATTTGCGGTAGAGGCTGACAATCTTTTCCTGTTGGTCGGCTGCTTTTTGTCGAAAAGTCCGTAAAGAATCATGTCCGGTTTTCTGCCAATATCCTGAAGGTATGAAGGACGTTCCGCTGATGCCACGACGCTGTAGGAAGCGTGCGTAGTCGAATTCATGAGGAATACCTTTATTGGAAAGAGGGGCGATGCGGGCATGTATCCATAAGCGGTCGCCTCGTTTCAAAGTGGTGGCTATCGAGTCTGGTTGAAGGTAGAGCAGGACTTGCGGATGATTAGGGGCAGTCGTTAGGGTCGAGTCTTTTGAAAGAATAAATGTGACGACAGCCGGACAAAGTACACTGCGTGCCTTTCTTTCTGGGGTTTGGTTGATTGTTACTTGATAAACGGCGGGACGGTTAGAAACCGGGAATGTCGTGGCTGATACTTGTCGGGCGGTTAGAGTGAAGCCTATAGTGATGATTAACAAGAACAGACAGGCTCCGAACCAATATTTCCAATTCGTGAAGAAGCAGATAGGAAGGAGGATAGTCAGAAACGTAATGCCTCCTATACATACACTTATAGGAACTGCATGCGGAAAAGCATCTCCACATACAATCCCTATGACTAACGGTAGCAACAGTCGCAGAAAAGGATGCTGTTGTAATGCAGCAACGAACAAGAGCTGTTATATCTTTACAGGTTCTTCAATGCGTGAATCATTTCTTCGGGAATAGACGCGGAGAAAACGGCATTTCCCACTACAAGAGCATCGGCCCCGGCTTTCATAAGGCGGGCACCCGTTTCCAGATTGACACCGCCGTCCACTTCTATCAACGCTTTTGAACCGGTTCGGGTGATAAGTTCGCGCAGATCGCGTACTTTCTCCACCGTGTTCTCGATGAACTTCTGTCCGCCAAAACCTGGATTGACTCCCATGACAAGCACCATGTCTACTTCACGAACAATATCTTTCAGCAGCGTAACGGGCGTGGCGGGATTGATGGTAACGGCGGGTTTCATGCCTGCTTCTCGTATTTGTTCCACCACTCGGTGCAGGTGTGGACAGGTTTCGTAGTGTACGTTCATGATTTCTGTCCCCAATGCCTTAATTTCAGCAATGAATTTCTCAGGTTGTACAATCATCAGATGTACGTCGAGAGGTTTCCGGGTCAATCTAGCCACATGCTTTAGAACCGGAAATCCGAACGATATGTTGGGTACAAAGACACCGTCCATGATGTCGATATGCAGCCAGTCGGCTTCACTTCGGTTCAGCATGTCGATGTCGCGGGCAAGGTTCCCGAAGTCGGCAGACAGGATGGAGGGGGAAATGATAGGTTTCATAGGCTTTTGTATCTCGCTGTTTTCTGTAAGGGAAAAGGCTGTTTTTCTTGTCTTATTCCATTGTTATTTCATTTTAAACGAATTGTCTATGTGGAAACCGCGAAGCAGTTCGTCGGTCTTCAGACGTTTCTTGCCCGGCAGTTGCAGGGAACGGATGCTGACAAAGCCGTCTTGTGCGGCTGCGTGGATATAGGTTTTGCCATCGGTGAGAAGGCTTCCGGCTTCCAAATTGTGGTGGGGCTTGATGATCTTTTCAGTTTCAAAAACTTTCAAAACGACTGTCGTCCCGTCGGGTTGTACCAGTTCAGTCCATGCTGAAGGGTAGGGAGACAGCCCGCGTACAAAGTCGTAGATGCGTTTCACAGGCTGCTTCCAATCAATGCGGCATGTTTCCTTGAAGATTTTAGGAGCCGGTTTCAGTTCGCCCGTCATGCCCATCTCTTCCTGCGGGATGCTGCGGATGGTACCGTCGAGGATGGCATCCACAGTCTCGGTCACCAGCTTGCCGCCCAGCATCATCAACTTGTCGTGGACGATGCCTGCGTCGTCTGTGTCGGCAATGGGGACATGTACCTGCTGGATGACTTCGCCCGTATCTATCTCATGCTTCAGGAAAAAGGTGGTTATCCCCGTCTCTGTCTCGCCATTAATGACAGCCCAGTTGATGGGGGCGGCTCCTCGGTATTGGGGTAGGAGTGAGGCGTGCAGGTTGAAAGTGCCCAAACGGGGCATGTTCCACACGGCTTCGGGCAGCATGCGGAAGGCCACGACAATCTGCAAGTCGGCCTTCCAGGTGCGCAAGGCGTCCAAAAACTCTTCGTTCTTCAGCTTTTCGGGCTGGAGCAGGGGCAGGTTGTGTTCCAGCGCATACTGCTTGACGGGCGAGTATTGCAACTTGTGCCCACGCCCGGCGGGCTTGTCGGGCATGGTGATGACGCCGACTACGTTGTAGCCGCCTGCCACTAAGCAACGCAAGGCCTCCACCGCAAAGTCGGGCGTGCCCATATATACGATTCTCAGTTCTTCTTTCTTCATGTTGTTCGTTAATAGGTTTAGAATATGTTCAGAGACTATTCATCCGAGAAGCGCACCAGCACTTCGCGGTACGAATTGAATATCTTCGATTTCGAGACGAAGCCCAGATACTTGCCTTCCTGGTCGACGACAGGCAGGTTCCAGGCTTTGGTATCGTCGAAAGTCCGCATTACCTGTTCCATACTGTCCGTGTCGTAGAGGCGGCCGGGGGCTGAAGTCATGAACTTATTGACGGTGAAGCGGTGGTACAACTCTTGGCGGAACATGATGTTACGGATGTCGTCCAGCAAGACAATGCCCAGCAGCTTTCCTTCTTCGTCGGTAACGGGGAAAACATTGCGCTTCGATTTCGAGATGGCTCGTACCATTTCGCCTAAATCCATTTCGGGATGGACAATTGCAAAGTCCTTCTCTACTACGTTTTCTACTTTCATCAGTGTCAGCACTGCCTTGTCCTTGTGGTGGGTTAGCAATTCACCTTTCTTGGCCAAACGCATGGAGTAGATGCTGTGAGGCTCGAAGACGATGATGGTTAGGTAGGAACTGACGGATACAATCATCAGCGGCAAGAACAGGTCGTAGCCGCCTGTCAGCTCGGCAATGAGGAATACGCCTGTCAGCGGGGCGTGCATCACGCCGCTCATTACGCCTGCCATGCCCATTAGAGCAAAGTCCTTTTCGGACAGGTAAGCCGTTACGTCGAACTCATTGCTGAAGTGCGAGAAAACGAAACCTGCAATACAGCCTAAATAAAGCGAGGGAGCGAAGATACCGCCGCAGCCTCCTCCTCCGTTGGTAGCGATCGAGGCAAACACCTTAAAGAGGATGATGAGCATCAGATAGACGAGTAGCAGGTCGCCGTGTCCGTAGAAAAAGGAGTTGTTCATTACCGTGTCCCACTCGGCATTAGTCGTACCGTTCAGTAGCAGTTCGATGGTTTCGTACCCTTCGCCGTAAAGGGGCGGGAAGAGAAAGATGAGAATACTTAGCGTGGCGCCGCCTACGGCAAGTCTCTTGTATGGTGTGTGCAGGCGTCCGAACAGGCCTTCCACAGAGTTCAAAGTGCGCGTGAAGTAGAGTGACACTAATCCGCAGAAGATGCCCAACATGATGACGTAAGGGATGCGGTTCAGCTCAAAGGGCTGGTCCAAGTGGAACTGGAATAGAGCCTCCTGCCCTGTCATAACGTAGGATACCGTAGCCGCCGTTACCGCCGATATCAGCAGAGGCAGCAGCGATGACATAGTAAGGTCTATCATCAGCACTTCCAACGTGAATACCAGTCCGGCGATGGGTGCCTTGAAGATACCGGCTATCGCACCCGCCGCACCGCATCCCACGAGCAGCATCAACGTGCGGTGCTCCATTTTGAAAATACTGCCCAGATTGGAACCGATGGCTGAACCTGTCAGTACGATAGGTGCCTCTGCTCCAACCGAACCGCCGAAACCGATGGTAATGGAGCTGGCGATGATGGACGACCACGTATTGTGCCGCTTGATGCGTCCCTGTCGTCGTGAGATAGCATAGAGGATGCGCGTTACTCCATGACTGATATCGTCCTTTACTACGTAGCGCACGAACAGACCGGCCAAAAAGATGCCGACCACAGGATATACCAAGTAGAGGTAGTTGGCTGCCGTTGTGTCGAAGTTCTCGGTCAGGAAGTCCTTTATCCAGTGGATGAGTACTTTCAGTATTAAGGCAGCCAAAGCCGTAAAGATACCTACCAAGAAACTGAGTATCAGGATGAAGTGTTTCTCCTTGATGTTCTTCTCGCGCCAGACGAGGAAACGTTGCAACAGATTTTTTCGTTCTGCTTTCATTATTGTCTGATGATTTTGATGACGCCGCCTTTGTCCAGCTTGATGATGCTCGACGGTTTGGTCTGGGCGGTTTCCTCGCGGCGGTAGTCCACGATGTAGTCTACGGCCGCCTTGATTTCTTCGCTGATTTCGCCGAAATTCAGCGGCGAAGGCTGTCCGCTCACGTTGGCTGAGGTCGACACGATTGCCTTGCGGAACTGCTGGCACAAGCGTTTGGAGAATTCCTCATTTGTGACGCGGATGCCTATACTACCGTCTTCGGCCAGGAGGTTGGGAGCCAGGTTGCGGGCATCTGAGTAGATGATGGTCAGCGGCTTGTCGGCCAGTTCGATGAGATCCCATGCCACTTCGGGCACATCCTGCACGTAGAAGTCTACCTTGACGGCCGAGTCGACCAGTACCAGCATGGCCTTGCTGTCGGTTCTGCGCTTGATTTCGTACACGCGGCGCACGGCTTCCTCATTGGTGGCGTCGCATCCGATGCCCCAAATAGTGTCTGTGGGGTAGAGTATTACTCCGCCTTCGCGCATCACCTGGCAGGCTTTTTTTATTTCTTCGTTCATCTTGTTAAAGTCCGTTTAAAAGTGATTGTTACGCAAAAGTAGGTATTTTATTCCATTAAAGGAAGACTGGCTGTGCTTTTTTAGATGGGTTTCACCTGATGTCTGCCCCCCACATCATTTTGTTACGTAATGTATTGAAAAAAATATGGTCGAATCGTTTGATGACTTTAATCGTATAATCGGCGCGTGAGATTGTGAGTCGGGTCGTTTCTTTACATGATTCGCTGCGACCATCAATGGCTACAAGGAAGTTGTGGCTGCGGCTTTCCACATCTAAAGTGATAGTCCAGTCGTCGCAGATGACGATGGGACGCATGTTGAGGCTGTGTGGTGCTACAGGAGTGATGGCAATGGTTTTGCTATGGGGGACGATGATGGGGCCTCCCACACTGAGTGAATAGGCCGTGGACCCGGTAGGAGTTGCGATGATCAGTCCATCGGCTTGGTAAGTAGTGAGTGGAGCGCCATTGATGGCTGTATGGATGCTGATCATGGACGAACTGTCTCGTTTGAGGACGGCAATTTCATTGAGGGCATAGGGACAGTGCATCAGGTTCTTGTCGTTGCAGTCCAGCTGGAGTACACTGCGCTCCTCTATCTTATAATGGCAGTTGTAAATATCTTCAAGGGTACTTTCCATCTCTTTAGGAGGAATGTCGGCCAAAAAACCCAGACGGCCGGTGTTGATACCTAAGATAGGAATGTTTTTTTTACCTACCCGGCTGGCTGCTTTCAGAAAGGTGCCGTCACCTCCAAGACTGATGACGACATCTGCATTGAAATCATCACCGTCGAATAGTTCGACCGGAGGGAGAACTAAATGAAGGGGCTCTGTCAGAAAATTGTAAAACTCCTGACAGATGCAGATTTGAGCATCATGTCGGGTCAGGAGTTTGAACAATTCTCCTGCGTACGAAGACTTCTTGGCTTGATAAATGTTTCCGAATATGGCAAATTTCATATGACAGGTTTGTTATTAGCTTTGCAAAGATGCTATTTTTTTATAATATTCCTCTATACTTAGGACTATTATTTGTACTTTTGCCCAAAACTATCGTTGGAATTATGACTAAATTGAGTGTAAATATAAACAAGGTAGCAACTCTGCGTAATGCGCGTGGAGGGAATGTACCGGACGTCGTTAAGGTGGCGCTCGACTGCGAAAATTTTGGTGCAGACGGCATTACGGTTCATCCACGTCCAGACGAACGTCATATTCGTAAAAAAGATGTGTTTGATTTACGTCCATTATTACATACGGAGTTTAATATAGAAGGATATCCTGCGCCGGAGTTTATAGATTTGGTGTTGAAAGTAAAGCCTCATCAGGTGACATTGGTTCCAGATAGTCCTACCCAGTTGACTTCGAATGCAGGTTGGGATACTAAAACTAACTTCGCTTTTCTGAGCGAGGTGCTCGATTGCTTCAATAAAGTAGGTATACGCACATCTGTCTTTGTGTCTACGGATGTCGAAATGATAGAGTATGCCGCTAAGGCTGGCGCCGACAGGGTAGAGTTGTATACAGAACCTTATGCTTCGGGATATGCCAAGAATAGAGAAGAAGCTGTAGCTCCTTTTGTAGAAGCTGGTAAATTTGTTCGCAATTTAGGTCTTGGACTGAACGCCGGGCATGATCTCAGTTTGGAAAATTTGAATTATTTTTATCAAAACATCCCTTGGTTGGACGAAGTCTCGATAGGGCATGCATTGATTTGTGATGCATTGTACTTAGGTTTGCAACGTACTATTGAGGAATACAAAAAATGTCTTCATTAATGAATGTAATGTTATTATTGGCCCAAGTGGCTCCGGCAATGGCCGACTCGATAGTGGGTGCCAATCCGGTTTTGACTCCGGTTGTAGGTCCGGAAGAGATGAGTTTATGGAGTATGGC
The DNA here is from genome assembly GCF_947632445.1 of uncultured Bacteroides sp. Lineage (GTDB taxonomy): Bacteria > Bacteroidota > Bacteroidia > Bacteroidales > Bacteroidaceae > Bacteroides. Next base: position 8,280 of record NZ_CANRPM010000026.1, read on the forward strand.
TGTGAAAGGCGGCTGGATAATGGTGGTATTGGGATTGCTTTCACTGCTGTGTTTCTATATCTTGTTTGAACGGAATTATGTTATCCGTAAAGCAGGGAAAGAGGATCCTATGTTTATGGATAAAATTAAGGATTATATCCTGGCTGGGGAGATAAAGGCTGCGTTGTCTTATTGCCGTAGTGTGAATGCTCCTTCAGCGCGTATGATTGAAAAAGGTATCAGCCGTTTGGGGCGTCCTGTAAGTGATGTTCAGGCTGCTATTGAAAATGTAGGAAATATTGAAGTGGCCAAACTGGAGAAAGGATTGACTATCATGGCTACTATAGCCGGTGGAGCTCCTATGATTGGCTTTTTGGGAACGGTGACGGGTATGGTTCGTGCATTCTTTGAAATGGCTAATGCTGGAAATAATATTGATATCACCCTGTTGTCTGGTGGTATATATGAAGCTATGATTACCACTGTAGGAGGCCTAATCGTAGGTATTATTGCGATGTTTGCCTACAATTATTTAGTGACACTTGTTGATGGAGTGGTGAATAAGATGGAAGCCAAGACAATGGCCTTTATGGATTTATTGAATGAACCATGCTAAAACGAAGAGCCAAAATATCGCCTAATTTCAGTATGGCGTCTATGACGGACGTGATATTCTTGCTGCTGATTTTCTTTATGATTACATCGACGGTGGTTTCGCCAAATGCGATAAAGGTCTTGTTACCTCAAGGTAAACAACAGACATCGGCTAAACCTTTGACTCGTGTGATTATAGATAAAGATCTGAATTTTTATGCGGCTTTTGGAAATGAAAAGGAACAGACTGTGACATTGGAAGAACTGACTCCTTTTTTACAGCAATGTGCAGAAAGAGAGCCGGAAATGTATGTCGCCTTGTATGCAGACGAAACAGTTCCTTATCGGGAAATCGTGAAAGTGCTGAATATTGCGAATGAGAATCACTTTAAGATGGTGCTGGCTACACGGCCGCCTGATGGAAAATGATAAAGAGCAAACGGATTGGCTTTAATTGTCATATTAATAAAATCTGATTGTGACTCAAAAAGAGAAAGGTAAATATATAGGTTTAGGCGGGGCATTATTAGTACATATTGCTTTGATTGCTTTCTTGATATGGGCAGGCTTTATTGTGCCTGCGCCGGCTGAGGAAGGAGGAATGCCTGTGATGCTGGGTGAAGTGTCTGAAGCATGGGGGACTGCAGACCCTTCTTTGGTGGATGTAGACGTGATGCCGGAAGAAACAGAACCCTTACCTGAGGAAGCTGTTGAGCAGGAAATAATGACTCAGGAGTTGGAAGAAACTGTTACATTGAAGCCTGAAACTAAATCTGCCAAAAAGGACAAAGTGAAGAAACCTGAAAAGACTGAGGCAGAGAAGGCGGAAGAGGCGCGACGACTGGCTGAGGCTAAAGCAGAACGTGAACGTAAGGAAGCTGAAGAGGCTGCCCGTCGTAAGGTTGCAGGTGCTTTTGGAAAAGGTGCGCAAATGGGAAGTAAAGGTAATTCAGAGGGAACGGGTATTCAAGGAAGCCCTGCTGGGAATGCTCAGGAAGGAGCTACAAGTGGTGTGGGGGGATATGGTACATTTAGCTTAAACGGACGTACTATTGGAACGGGCGGTTTGCCCAAACCCGTTTATAATGTGCAAGATGAAGGAAAGGTTGTAGTAAACATTACCGTGAACCCCGCCGGCCAAGTGATTGCTACTAGTATTAACCGACAGACCAATACGGTAAATTCGTCTTTGCGCAAGGCGGCTGAGGATGCAGCGAAGAAAGCTCGTTTCAATACAGTTAGCGGATTGAACAATCAATCGGGAACTATTACATATTATTTTAACTTGAAATAAAAAAGGAGAACTTGACTATGGGAACTGTTTATGTCTTTTTTGCAGACGGTTTTGAAGAAATGGAAGCCTTTGCGGCAGTTGATGTCTTGAAACGTGCAGGTGTAAATGTGTCAATGGTATCTGTCACGCCAGATGAAATTGTTAAGGGGGCACATGGCATTTCTGTATTATGTGACAAGAATATTGTGAATTGCGATTTTTACGATGCGGAGATGCTGGTATTGCCTGGCGGTCTGCCTGGAGCAACGACACTAAACGAATGTGAAGACTTACGGAAGGAATTATTGAAGCATGCTTCCGCAAATAAGGCTATTGCTGCTATTTGTGCGGCACCTATGGTATTAGGTAATCTTGGTTTGTTGAGAGGTAAAAAGGCTACTTGCTACCCCGGATTTGACAAATATTTGGATGGAGCTGAATATACGGGTGCAATGGTTGAAAAAGATGGTAATTTTATCACGGGTAAAGGCCCAGGTGCAGCTATAGACTTTGCGTTGGCTTTAGCGGAACATCTCTGTGGCAAGGGAAAAGTGAAAGAATTAAAGAATGCCATGTGTCTTACAAAATGAGACTCCTATGACGCAATATGTTCTAATTGTAGCTGGAGGTAAAGGTTTGCGTATGGGGAGAGATATTCCTAAACAGTTTCTGCCGATTGGTGGAGTGCCTGTCTTGATGCGTACCATAGATGCCTTTTATGCTTATAATCGGGATATACAAATAATTTTAGTGCTTCCTCATGACCAGCAGACGTTTTGGCTGGATTTATGTAGGAAGCACCGTTTTGAGCGTCCTTGTCGGATTGCAGATGGGGGCGAAACTCGTTTCCATTCTGTTAAAAACGGTTTGGCTTTGGTGAAAACACCTGCTTTGGTTGGCGTGCATGATGGTGTACGACCTTTTGTTTCCTCTGAGGTTATTCGGCGTTGTTATGTGGAGGCTTCACAGAAACAAGCTGTGGTACCTTGTATTAATGTAGTTGAGACGTTGAGACATGTGCAAGAAGAGGGTAGTGTTACGGTACCTCGTGATGAATATCGGTTAGTACAGACACCGCAGGTTTTTGATGCGACTTTGCTGAAACGGGCTTATGAACAGCCCTATAGCCCACAATTTACAGATGATGCGTCTGTTGTCGAGTCAATGGGAATGGTAGTCTCATTAATAGAAGGTAATCGCGAAAATATTAAAATTACAACCCCTTTCGATTTGAAAATGGCTTCGGCTTTACTGGAAGAATGTTCGATTTAACAACTCAAGACATAAAATATTTGCCTGGAGTGGGGCCGCAACGTGCAGTTACGTTGAATAAAGAATTGGGCATTTATACCTTACATGATCTTCTGTATTATTTCCCATATAAATATGTGGATCGCAGTCGACTCTACTCTATTCGTGAGATTGACGGAACGATGCCTTATATTCAATTAAAAGGAGAAATACGTAGCTTTGAGTTGGCGGGTGAGGGACGGCAGCGAAGATTGATTGCACATTTTACGGATGGTACCGGTTTCGTAGATTTAGTTTGGTTTCAAGGCATTAAATTTCTGACAGGAAAATACAAGGTACACCAGGAATATATTGTTTTCGGGCGGCCAACTGTATTTAATGGACGTATCAATATTGCACATCCCGATGTAGACTTGGTTACGGAAGTAAGAAAAGATGTAATGGGATTGCGTCCTTATTACAATGCTACAGAAAAGATGAAACGGTCTTTTCTGAATTCGAATGCGATTGAAAAACTAATGGGGGTGCTTGTTCAGCAACTTCGTGAACCCTTACCTGAAACTCTTTCTTCTGAGATTTTGACAGAACATCATCTGATGCCTTTAACAGAGGCACTTATGAATGTTCATTTCCCAAGTAATGCAGATTTGCTGCGAAAGGCTCAATATCGGTTGAAGTTTGAAGAATTATTCTATGTGCAACTTAATATATTGCGTTATGCCTGCGATCGTTTGCGGAAGTATAGAGGATATGTATTTAGTCAGATTGGGGATATTTTTAATACTTTCTACCGTCGTAATCTTCCTTTTGAATTAACTGGAGCCCAAAAACGAGTGCTAAAAGAGATACGGCATGATTTAGGAAGCGGACGTCAGATGAACCGTTTGTTGCAGGGAGATGTTGGAAGTGGAAAAACATTGGTTGCCCTGATGAGTATGCTTATAGCTTTGGATAATGGTTATCAGGTGTGTATGATGGCACCGACAGAGATTTTAGCCAATCAACATTATGAAACAATACGGACATTGCTTTGCGGCATGGATGTGCAAGTAGAATTGTTGACGGGCTCAATTCGTGGAAAGCGGAGGGAAGCTATTCTGCAAGGTTTGTCTTCGGGTGAGGTGAAAATATTGATAGGAACCCATGCGGTTATAGAAGATACAGTCGGTTTTGCTTCTTTAGGATTGGTGGTTATTGACGAACAACATCGTTTCGGGGTAGCTCAACGGGCTCGTTTATGGACTAAAAACGAACAGCCTCCCCATGTATTGGTGATGACGGCGACTCCTATCCCTCGCACATTGGCTATGACACTATATGGAGATTTGGATGTATCTGTTATAGATGAATTGCCGCCAGGGCGTAAGCCGATTGTAACTATTCATCAGTTTGACAATCGTCGTGAGAATTTATATCGTTTTGTTCGGACTCAAATTGCGGAAGGAAGACAAATTTACATCGTTTATCCGTTGATTAAAGAGAGTGAAAAAATAGATCTAAAAAATCTTGAGGAGGGCTATTTACATGTATGTGAGGCATTTCCTGATTGTAGAATATGCAAAGTACATGGTAAAATGAAACCTGCGGAAAAAGATGCGCAAATGCAACTATTTGCTTCTGGAGAGGCTCAGATAATGGTTGCTACGACTGTAATCGAAGTAGGGGTAAATGTTCCGAATGCTTCGGTCATGATTATTGAGAATGCGGAGCGCTTTGGATTATCTCAGTTACATCAATTACGTGGACGGGTAGGGCGTGGGGCTGATCAATCATATTGCATCTTGATGACGGGTTATAAATTGGCTGATGATACACGTAAAAGGTTGGGAATTATGGTACATACGAATGACGGCTTTGAGATTGCAGAGGCTGACTTGAAGTTGCGTGGTCCTGGTGATTTGGAGGGAACGCAGCAAAGTGGAATTGCTTTTGATTTAAAGATTGCAGATTTGGCTCGTGACGGCCAACTATTACAATATGTACGTGAAGTGGCACAGAAAGTAGTGGATGAAGATCCAGAAAGGAAATTGCCCAAAAACGAAATCTTATGGAAGCAATTAAAGGTTTTGCGCAAAAACAATGTTAATTGGGCTGCTATTAGTTGATGGATGTTAAATATTTAGTTGATATCATTGATATGTTGTAAAACATAAGGAGACGCAACTATTTGTTTATTAATTGCTTATGGAGTTTATTGAAGTTCGTGGAACTTATTCGAAATGAAAAAATACTTAATCCGAGGTGCATTATTTCAAAGATTAATGCTAACTTTGAAACAATTTTTGAAAGCGCAGGCATTCGTATGTGTGGAATGACATGGAATTATAATGTCGTTGGCGGATATGAAAAATAAATAGATGAAGCGGAATGAATTATACAGGATTTAAATTGTTTCTTTGTGCAGTTGCGACAATGGTGAGCTTGAACGCCTTTTCACAGGATCTCATTGCCCGTCAGGCACCTATTGATAGAAAGCTGAAGAGCGTGGATTCGTTGGTATTGCAAAAGCAAATTCGTGCGGAGCAGTCCATGTATCCTGCTTTCGATATATATCCTTCTTGGAATACAACCTCTGTTCATGTTTATGGTGATGCCATTATACCTGATAAATACACGATTGATTTGACAGGCTTTTGTATGCCGACTGAACATACACGTATCAATGACGTATTTGGATATAGACCTCGTCGTCGTAGAGCACATTATGGATTGGATATCAAGGTTTATATCGGTGATACCATTCGTGCTGCTTTTGACGGGAAGATACGTGTTGTTGCCAATCAAGGTCGTCGGGGATATGGAAAATATGTTGTGATCCGTCATGACAATGGTTTGGAAACTATTTACGGACATCTTTCGAAGCAGTTGGTTGGTGTAGATCAATTGGTGAAGGCTGGTGAACCGATAGGATTGGGTGGAAATACAGGGCGTTCTACAGGATCGCATTTGCATTTTGAAACTCGCTTTTTGGGGATTGCTATAGATCCAGCTTTGATGTTTGATTTTGAGAAACAGGATATTGTAGCTGATACTTATACTTTCGAGAAGAAGGCGAAGAATACAAATGGATCAGCATCGCGCAGTGATTTGTTCTATAAGGTGAAGAGAGGTGATACGTTGTCGAAGATTGCGGCTCGTCAAGGAACGACAGTTAGCAAGCTATGTCAACTGAACCGTATTACTGTCAAAACGGTTTTGCGGCCGGGACAAGTATTGCGTTGCTCATGATAAACGTAAAACAATCTTGATATGAGAGGGTGCTTTAATATAATTTAGAGTGCCCTCTTTTTCTTTATTTTTTAATTATTCCTAACTTTGCAACCTATTTATATGGAAATGAAAGATACCAAACAGCAATTTGAGCATGTTATTGCCATTTGTCGTGATTTGTTTGCCAAGAAACTTCATGACTATGGTCCAGCTTGGCGCATTCTGCGTCCGTCTTCGGTAACTGATCAGATTTTTATTAAGGCCAACCGTATTCGTAGTATTGAAATTAAAGGTGTTTCTTTGGTGGACGAGGGTATTCGTTCGGAGTTCATTGCGATTGTGAACTATGGTATCATCGGACTTATTCAACTGGAAAAAGGCTATGCCGAATCGGCGGATATGACTAACGAAGAGGCATTAGTCCTGTATGATAAGTATGCAAAGGCTTCATTGGAGTTGATGTTGGCAAAAAACCACGATTACGATGAAGCATGGCGCAGTATGCGCATAAGTTCGTATACAGATTTAATATTGATGAAGTTGTATCGTGCTAAGCAAATAGAATCCCTTGCTGGTCAGACGTTGGTGTCTGAAGGCGTGGATGCCAATTATATGGATATGATAAATTATTCAGTGTTCGGCTTGATTAAGATTGAATTTGGAGATTGATAAGAAACATATTATCAGGAAGGTGTGGGTGAACGCCTGTCGCTTTTTGTTGGGAGGGGTTTTTGTCTTTTCCGGCTTTGTCAAGGCTATCGACCCGTTTGGCACTTTTTATAAATTGCAAGACTACCTGAATGCTTTTGGTCTGAGTGGATGGCTTCCTCTTTCTTTGTTGTTCTTGGGAGCTATTTTGCTGGCTGCATTGGAGTTTTGCGTGGGAGTATATTTGTTTTGGGGCATTCGGAAAACATGGAGCAGTTGGATGGCTTTACTCCTGATGGCGGTGATGACTCCCTTGACATTGTATCTTGCTATTGCCGATCCTGTATCTGATTGCGGTTGCTTTGGTGATGCCTGGATTTTAACTAATTGGGAGACTTTTGGAAAGAATGTTGTCTTGTTGATAGCTTCTCTTTCTGTATTCCGTTGGCGGAAGGATATCATTCGTTTTATTACCCGTAAGATCGAATGGGTCTTTTCGATGTATACCATTCTGTTTGTATTTGCTTTGTCTGTTTATTGCCAGCATAACCTTCCAATTATTGATTTTCGCCCTTATAAGGTTGGGGTTAATATCAAACAGGCTATGGAAATTCCTGAGGGAGCTAAACCTTCCGTTTATGATACACGTTTCATTCTTGAAAAGGATGGGGTGAGAAAGGAGTTCTTTTTGGATGATTATCCTGATAGTACCTGGACTTTTATAGAAGCTCGCACGGTCTTGAAGGAGAAGGGATACGAACCGCCCATACACGATTTCTCTATGGTGAACGTGGAAACAGGGGAAGATATTACGGAAAAAGTATTGACGGCCGAAGGTTATACTTTCCTGTTGGTTGCGCATCGGATTGAACAGGCGGACGATAGTAATATTGATCTGATCAACGAAATTTATGATTATAGTATTGAGCATGGCTATGGTTTTTCTGCTTTGACTTCGTCGACAGAGGAGGATATTCTGCAATGGAGAGACAGAACCGGGGCTGAATATCCTTTTTGCCAGACTGATGATATTACGTTGAAGACCATGATTCGCTCTAATCCGGGTATGTTTCTGCTGAAGAATGGTACAATCCTTCACAAATGGAGCGATGGAAATCTGCCCGACGAGTATGCTTTGTACGATTCATTGGATAAGATCCCTGTGGGGCAGGAAGAATTTGTCAGCCTTTGGCATACGGTGGGAAAAGTGTTACTTTGGTTCATCGTTCCTCTATGCTTGGTGTTGGCTGTAGATATATTGGTCATCAAGCGTCGTGAAAAGAAGATTGGCCATGTGAAGACTGTTGTAGAAAGAAAGAGATAAGAACATTATATTAATCCTTTAAAAATAAAGACAAAATGAGAAAGAACATTGTTGCAGGAAACTGGAAAATGAACAAGACCCTTCAGGAGGGCGTCGCTCTTGCAAAAGAATTGAATGAAGTATTGGCTAATGAGAAGCCTAATTGTGATGTAATCATTTGTACGCCGTTTATTCATTTGGCTTCTGTTACTCCGTTGGTAAATCCTGCTAAAATCGGTGTGGGCGCAGAGAATTGCGCAGACAAAGAGTCCGGTGCTTATACAGGTGAAGTTTCAGCAGCTATGGTAGCTTCTACGGGTGCCAAATATGTCATTTTAGGCCACTCTGAGCGTCGTGCTTACTATCATGAGACAGTAGAAATTCTGGAAGAGAAGGTGAAATTGGCTTTGGCTAATGGCTTGACACCGATTTTCTGCATTGGTGAAGTGCTGGAAGAGCGTGAGGCTAACAAGCAGAACGAAGTGGTTGCTGCTCAGCTGGCTTCTGTATTCTCTCTGTCTGCTGAAGATTTCTCTAAGATTATTCTGGCTTATGAGCCGGTTTGGGCTATTGGTACAGGCAAGACGGCTACTCCAGAGCAGGCACAGGAAATCCATGCTTTCATCCGTCAGACGGTGGCTGAAAAGTATGGTAAGGAAGTTGCTGATAACTGCTCGATCCTTTACGGCGGTAGCTGCAAGCCTTCAAACGCGAAGGAACTGTTCGCTAATCCCGACGTAGATGGCGGTCTGATTGGTGGTGCTGCCTTGAAGGTTGCTGACTTTAAGGGCATTATTGATGCTTTCAACTAATCGAAAGGAATATATTGACAAGAAAGATGCTGCGCTGAGAAGCACCCTGCATCGAGCGCAGCATTCTTTTTTTATTTTATTATACCTAAACAACAGATACCGAGTAACATGAAACGTTTGTTTTTAATCCTTGCATGCCTTTCTGCCTTTCTGTTTGCGGCGGCACAAGAGAATATCATAGAGAGTTTGGAACAGAAAGTTCCAGGTCAAGGAAAGGTTACCGTTCATCAGGATGCACGTATTGAGGCGCTGATTGGTAAGGCTCGACCGACTTCTGTCGCTGAAGGACAACAGGTACTCAAAGTGGCCGGATATCGCGTTCAGGTATATGCCGGGAGTAATACCCGTCAGGCTAAGAACGAAGCGCATGCGGTGGCGGCGTCTGTCAAGGAACTCTTTCCCGATTTGTTGGTCTATACTTTTTTTACTCCTCCCCGTTGGCTGTGCCGGGTAGGAGACTATCGGAGCATTGAGGAAGCTGATGCCATGATGAGGCGTTTGCGCAGCTCAGGCCAGTTTAAAGAAGTTTCTATAGTCAGAGACCTGATAAACATTCCTCTATAACTACGGTGACATCCGTTTGATAAATTATAATTAAGAAATCATGCTGGAAAAAGAAAACATCACCTCTCCTGCTTTGGACGAACTGAAAGAACATTATGCGCGTATTTTGACCCTGCTGGGTGAAGATGTGGAGCGTGAAGGCTTGCTTAAGACTCCCGAACGTGTGGCAAAAGCTATGCTGACTCTGACCAAAGGATATACGATGGATCCCCATGAAGTGCTTTGTTCGGCTAAGTTCAAGGAAGAATATAGTCAGATGGTGATTGTGAAGGACATTGATTTCTTCTCCTTGTGTGAACATCACATGTTGCCCTTTTATGGGAAAGCTCATGTGGCGTATATCCCCAATGGTTATATCACCGGTTTGAGTAAGATTGCCCGTGTAGTCGACATTTTCTCCCACCGTTTGCAAGTGCAGGAGCGTATGACACTCCAGATAAAAGAGTGTATCCAGGAAACGCTCAATCCGTTAGGCGTTATGGTGGTGATTGAAGCCAAACACATGTGCATGCAGATGCGCGGTGTGGAAAAACAAAATGCCATTACCACAACTTCGGATTTTACAGGTGCTTTTAATCAGGCCAAGACTCGCGAAGAGTTCATGAATCTTATTAAACATCATTCTACGCCTTTGTAAAGGCATTGCTTTATTTTTCCCGTTTCTTTCGTCGTCAGTAGATAAAACTATGTTTTACGGATGTCGGAACGATGTTTTAGTACCTATAAAGCATCGTTTTGCAGTTCGGGTATGCAGGCTTGTTTGAGGATGGTGGATTGGGGTATGGGATGACGAATGACGGAGCTTTGCTTCCCGTTTGCCGATTTTGATAATTTTTGCAGTTACAAGGCGCTTTTTATGCTGGCTTTGTGGCTTATAACTCAGAAAAAAAACGTAATTTTGTCGCCCGATAATTATCAACTGAATACGACGTATGGAATTGGATTTACTAACCGCCATCTCTCCGATTGACGGTCGCTATAGGGGAAAGACGGATGCTTTGGCTGCCTATTTCTCTGAATTTGCACTTATTAAGTATAGAGTGCGGGTCGAGATTGAGTATTTTATCGCTTTGTGTGAATTGCCTTTGCCTCAGTTGGCTGGGGTGGATAAAGGCGTTTTTGAAACTCTGAGAAACATTTACCGTAATTTTTCGGAAACCGATGCCCGGCGCATTAAGGAAATTGAAAGCGTGACCAATCACGACGTGAAGGCCGTGGAATATTTCTTGAAAGAACAGTTTGACAAGCTGGGCGGTATGGACGATTACAAGGAGTTCATTCACTTCGGATTGACTTCGCAGGATATTAACAATACATCGGTGCCCCTTTCCGTGAAAGAAGCACTGGAGCAGGTCTATTATCCTCAGATTGAGGAGCTGATAACCCAGCTTCGCACGTATGCCGGACAGTGGGCCGATATTCCGATGCTGGCCAAAACGCATGGACAACCTGCTTCGCCGACACGCCTGGGCAAAGAAATTCGTGTCTTTGTTTATCGTTTGGAGCGTCAGCTGGCTACGCTGAAGGCTTGTCCGCTGACGGCCAAGTTTGGAGGAGCTACGGGTAATTACAACGCACACCACGTGGCTTATCCTGCGTATGACTGGAAAGCTTTCGGTAACAGGTTTGTTGCTGAAAAATTGGGACTGGAACGGGAGGAATACACCACTCAAATATCCAACTACGACAATCTGTCTGCCGTCTTCGATGCTATGAAGCGTATCAATACAATAATGATAGATATGAATCGCGACTTCTGGCAATACATCTCGATGGAGTATTTCAAACAGAAAATCAAGTCGGGTGAAGTTGGCTCTAGTGCGATGCCCCATAAGGTAAACCCTATAGATTTTGAAAACGCTGAGGGTAATTTGGGAGTGGCAAACGCTATTCTGGAGCATTTGGCTGTGAAGTTGCCGGTATCGCGCCTGCAGCGTGATTTAACCGATTCGACCGTGTTGCGGAATATTGGTGTGCCGTTTGGCCACATTATGATTGCCATTCAAAGTTCTTTGAAAGGATTACGCAAGTTGCTGCTGAACGAGACGGCTATTTATCGCGACCTGGATAATTGCTGGAGCGTGGTGGCCGAGGCTATCCAGACAATCCTGCGTCGTGAAGCTTATCCGCATCCGTATGAAGCCCTGAAAGCACTGACCCGTACCAATCAGGCCATTACGGAAGTATCTATCAAGAACTTTATCGAGGAGCTGAATGTTACTGAAGATGTCAAGAAAGAACTTCGCGCCATTACTCCGCACAATTATACGGGAATTTAACTAAGGGAGAAGGAAATAGATAATTAAGGATTCTCATTTTTAATTGCTCTTTTCAATTCTCCATTCAATAAGGCCGTGAGGCCGATAAGTTTAATTTTATTCGAATATAAAGAACAATGAGTACAGAAAATGAAAACTGGCGTGATGCGTCAGATGTAGAAAGAAATGAAGGTGCTGACCGTGATGGTAATCAGTACAGGGGTGCCGGCTTCGGCCATTCTTCTTACAACCGGGAAAACAGAGAGCGGCCTTATCGTTCGTTTAATGCAGAAAATGAAGGACGTCCGCAGAGAGCCTACAGCAGCGATCGTCCCTATCGTCCGCGCTTTAATGCGGAAAATGGTGATCGTCCGCAACGTTCTTATGGCAATGCTTATCGTCCGCGTTTTAATGACAATGCTGAAGAGGGTGAACGTTCACGGCGTATATATGATGAAGAGCGTCCTTATCGTCCCCGTTTCAATGCCGAAGGGGGTGAGCGTCCACATCGTCCTCGCTTCAATCCGAATGCTGAACGTGTTCAGCGTGCTTATGGCGAACGTCCGCAACCTCCACGTTTCACCCCAAATACGTATGGCGAGCCGGGCAATCTCGTACAGCGCCCTTACGGCAATGAGGGTGATCGTCCGCAGCGTCCTCGCTTTAATTCGAATGCCGGTCGTGGCAACAATCGTGGAGGAAACAACGCATACGGTCGCCCACAACGTCCACGTAAAGCTGGTTACAATCCGAATGCTAAGTATAGCAAGAAAAAACAGATTGAATATAAGGAGCAGTTTGTCGACCCCAATGAGCCTATTCGTCTGAATAAGTTCATGGCCAACGCGGGTGTATGTTCACGTCGTGAGGCTGATGACTTTATTACAGCGGGTGTGGTTTCTGTGAATGGACAGGTCGTAACAGAACTGGGAACAAAAATCAAACGTAGCGATGAAGTGAAATTCCATGATCAGGTGGTGAATATCGAACGTAAGATTTATGTGCTTCTGAATAAGCCGAAAGATACCGTAACTACGTCGGATGATCCGCAGGCTCGTCGTACTGTAATGGATTTGGTGAAAGGAGCTTGTGATGAACGTATCTATCCTGTTGGGCGATTGGATCGTAATACGACGGGGGTTCTGTTGTTGACGAATGACGGCGATTTGGCTTCGAAGCTGACTCATCCGAAGTATCTGAAGAAGAAAATCTATCATGTACGTTTGGATAAGAACCTGACCAAGGCGGATATGGAGCAGATTGCTGCAGGTATCCAGCTGGACGATGGCGAAATCCATGCAGATGCTATCAGTTATACGGATGAAGATAAGAAGAACGATGTAGGCATTGAGATTCATTCGGGCAAGAACCGTATCGTGCGTCGTATTTTTGAATCCTTGGGATATAAGGTAGTAAAGTTGGATCGTGTATATTTCGCGGGTCTGACCAAGAAAGGATTGCGTCGAGGAGATTGGCGCTATCTGACAGAACAGGAAGTGAATTTCCTGCGGATGGGCTCGTTTGAATAAATTATAGATATAGAGGTAATTATGGAAAGAATTAGTAGGACAAAGATTGTGGACTTGCTGAAGCGGGAGGATTTCGGCGCTATGGTCAACGTGAAAGGCTGGGTACGTACCCGCAGAGGTAGCAAACAGGTAAACTTCATCGCGCTGAACGACGGTTCTACAATAAATAATGTACAGATTGTTGTCGATCTGGAAAACTTTGACGAGGCCTTACTGAAGGATATTACAACGGGGGCCTGTTTAAGTGTGAACGGTGTGTTGACAGAATCTGTCGGCGCTGGTCAGAAGGCTGAAATTCAGGCTCGTGAAATGGAAGTGCTGGGTACCTGTGATAATACTTATCCGTTGCAGAAGAAAGGACACTCTATGGAGTTTCTGCGTGAGATTGCCCACCTGCGTCCTCGTACCAATACCTTTGGCGCTGTATTCCGTATTCGCCACAATATGGCTATTGCCATTCATACTTTCTTTCATCAGAAAGGGTTCTTCTACTTCCACACGCCTATTATTACGGCGTCGGACTGCGAAGGTGCCGGTCAGATGTTTCAGGTGACAACCAAGAACCTCTATGACTTGAAGAAAGATGAGAATGGTTCCATTATTTATGACGATGACTTCTTCGGCAAGCAGGCCAGCCTGACGGTTTCCGGCCAGTTGGAAGGTGAACTCGCTGCTACAGCGTTGGGAGCGATTTATACATTCGGCCCCACTTTCCGTGCAGAAAACTCCAATACTCCGCGCCATTTGGCTGAATTTTGGATGGTGGAGCCAGAAGTTGCCTTTGCCGATTTGTCCGAGCTGATGGATCTGGAAGAGGAATTTATTAAGTTCTGTGTGAAATGGGCTCTTGATAATTGTGCTGACGATTTGGAATTCCTGAACAAAATGGTGGACAAGGGGCTGATAGAGCGTCTGCAGAAGGTTGTTGATACGGAGTTTATTCGTTTGCCCTATACGGAAGGTGTTAAAATTCTGGAAGGAGCTGTAGCTAAAGGGCATAAGTTTGAATTCCCTGTTTATTGGGGATGCGATTTAGCGAGTGAACATGAGCGCTATCTGGTAGAAGAACATTTCCAGAAACCGGTCATTATGATAGACTATCCGAAGGAAATAAAGGCTTTCTACATGAAGCAGAATGAGGATGGAAAAACAGTGCAAGGTACAGATGTGCTGTTCCCTCAGATTGGCGAAATTATTGGTGGAAGTGTGCGCGAAGAAGACTACGACAAGTTAATGGCTCGCATCACTGAACTTCATATCCCGATGAAAGATATGTGGTGGTATTTGGATACTCGTAAGTATGGTACGTGTCCGCATGCAGGTTTTGGTTTGGGCTTTGAGCGCCTGTTGCTGTTCGTGACGGGTATGGCGAATATTCGCGATGTTATTCCTTTCCCACGTACACCGCGTAATGCAGAATTCTGATGTAGATAAGAATATCTGAGTAATACTTACCTGACATCAATTTTCCCCGTTTGGAGAAATATTTTTCTTCAGTCGGGGAAAATATTTTGATAAGTAACGTGAGTTCGACATAAAATCAAAAGATAGCCGGTTGCCCGTCCTTGATAAAGTTTACTTCAATGGCGGGTTTCTTTTCAAAGCAGCAATAGGCTGCGATAGCTGGCAATGAATCGGCAATGAAATGTCTATTCCTTTCCGCTGCCACGCAGCACTTCCTGAAGTCCCGACGCAGTGCTGCGTGAGGGTGTCATGCAGTGCTGTATGAAGAGGAGACGAAGCACTTCGTCAGAGGGTCAGCAAGCACGGCGTCAGGACGGAAAAATCTGCCCGTGAAAAAAGACGGAAGAAAAATGAGTTTTTGGCACGATTAAAACAGTCCTGTCACACCAATTTATTGATATATAGTCGGTTGCTGCGACACGTGACAGGGCTGTGCAAACTTTTTTGAAATAAAATAAAAAATAGGCTGCCTTTAAAGGCAAGGTATTTTTTATTTTTCGCGGAAATGTTTACCAAAGGCACTAAGGTGTCGCACTAATTTGTTGATAATCTGCCACTTGGTGTGACAGGACTATTTTGAACCCCTCCCGGATTATTTTCAAAGTGATTTGAGAGCTATAAAGACAAGATAGCTGATAAAAAAGGGAGGATGTTTGTCGTCCTCCTTTTTTATGGTCATCCGATATTTATTCCCAATAAACTATAACTTCAGACTCTGAAAACATAGTGATAATCGTTTAAATGTGATACCTTGACTCTACCGTTGCTTTTCCAATCTGGCTTTCAGACAAAAAAAAGACTAAATCGTTTGTCAGTTAGCAGAAAAACCGTACTTTTGCAAGCCGATTATTATCTAATAAAGATAAGCAATTAATTCATAGCGAGTTAATCGACCTTTGTCCGGGGCGGTTGGCTGGTGGTGAAGAAAAAATTAGTAGTAACATTTAAAAAAAACATTAAGAGTGGATACTTTAAGTTACAAGACCATTTCTGCAAACAAGGCTACGGTGACGAAAGAATGGGTCATCGTTGACGCTACAGACCAGGTTTTGGGCCGTCTGGGCGCTAAAGTTGCGAAACTGTTGAGGGGAAAGTATAAACCCAACTTTACCCCTCATGTAGATTGCGGCGATAATGTAATTATTATCAATGCCGACAAAGTGAAAATGACTGGCAATAAGTGGACTGACAAGATTTATCTGTCCTATACCGGTTATCCCGGTGGCCAGAGAGAAATGACTCCTGCCCGTCTGCAGGCTAAACCGAATGGTGAAGACAGACTGTTGAGAAAGGTAGTGAAGGGCATGCTCCCCAAGAATAAGCTGGGTGCTAAATTGCTGGGTAATATGTATGTATATGCCGGCAGTGAACACAAACATGCAGCTCAGAATCCGAAAATGATTGATATTAACGCACTTAAATAAGAGATGATGGAAGTAGTAAATGCATTAGGCAGACGTAAAAGTGCAATTGCACGTATTTTCGTAAGCGAAGGTACTGGAAAGATTACCATTAACAAGAGAGACCTTGCTGTGTATTTTCCTTCAAGCATTCTCCAGTACGTGGTTAAGCAGCCGTTGAATAAGCTTGACGTAGCTGAAAAGTATGACATTAAAGTTAACCTCTGTGGGGGTGGTTTCACCGGCCAGTCTCAGGCTCTGCGTCTGGCTATTGCCCGCGCATTGGTGAAGATCAATCCTGAAGATAAGGCTGCTCTACGTGCCGAAGGCTTCATGACCCGTGACCCGCGTGCTGTTGAACGTAAGAAACCGGGTCGTCCCAAAGCACGTCGTAGATTCCAGTTCAGTAAACGTTAAGAGTTGCAGATTGGTTGGGGCGGACAAGTTGCATGAATTTCAACTTCCAACTCTCAACTCTCAACTGAAAAAGCGTTTAGCATCTAAACTATCGGGACTCTTGTCTTTGTGGGCAAGGCTACCCGGCAGTTGGTTTAGAAAAACAAAAAAGAAAGTAAACGAATTAAAATTAAAAAACAATGTCAAGAACAAATTTTGATACATTATTGGAGGCCGGTTGCCACTTCGGTCACCTGAAAAGAAAGTGGAACCCGGCAATGGCTCCCTATATCTTCATGGAGCGCAATGGTATTCATATCATTGACCTCAACAAGACGGTTGCTAAAATTGACGAAGCTGCTGAAGCTTTGAAGCAAATCGCTAAATCAGGAAAGAAAGTCCTGTTTGTTGCTACTAAGAAACAAGCTAAGCAGGTGGTTGCTGAGAGGGCTGCCTCTGTAAATATGCCTTATGTAATCGAGCGCTGGCCGGGTGGCATGTTGACCAACTTCCCGACTATCCGTAAGGCCGTTAAGAAGATGGCTACTATTGATAAGCTGACTAATGACGGTACTTATGCAAATCTCTCTAAGAGAGAAATACTTCAGATTTCTCGTCAGCGTGCTAAGTTGGACAAGACTCTGGGTTCTATCGCTGATCTGACTCGTCTGCCATCTGCTTTGTTTGTTGTAGACGTTATGAAGGAAAACATTGCAGTTCGCGAGGCTAACCGTCTGGGCATTCCTGTATTCGGTATCGTTGATACGAACTCTGATCCTACCAATGTAGACTTCGTAATCCCGGCTAATGATGACTCAACCAAGTCTGTAGAAGTTATTTTGGATGCTTGCTGTGCTGCTATGCAGGAAGGTCTGGAAGAGCGTAAGGCTGAAAAGATCGACATGGAAGCTGCTGGTGAAGCTCCTGCCAATAAAGGCAAGAAGAAGGCTGCTAAAGCTCGCTTGGATAAGTCGGACGAAGATGCTATCAATGCCTCTAAGGCTGCCGCCTTCATGAAAGAAGACGAAGAAGCTTAAAATATATTCTTGAGAGTTGAGAATTGAAAATTGAGAGTTACTTCAACGGCAATTCTCAATTCTTTGTTCTCAGCTCTCGATTGCTTTATATAGAAGAGTAGTATTATTAATTTATTAAAAGATAAAGAAATTATGGCTGTAACAATGGCTGATATAACTAAGCTCCGTAAAATGACCGGTGCTGGTATGATGGACTGTAAGAACGCCTTGACAGATGCAGAAGGCGATTTTGATAAGGCAATGAAGATTATCCGTGAGAAGGGGCAGGCTGTAGCTGCCAAGCGTTCTGACCGCGAGGCTTCTGAAGGTTGCGTGTTGGCTAAGACAACGGGTGATTTTGCTGTAATTATCGCACTGAAATGTGAAACAGACTTTGTTGCTCAGAATGCTGACTTTGTGAAATTGACTCAGAATATCCTGGAACTGGCTGTTGCCAACAAGTGCAAGACGCTGGATGAAGTGAAGGCTTTGCCGATGGGTGATGCAACAGTAGCTCAGGCTGTAACAGACCGTAGCGGTATCACTGGTGAAAAAATGGAGTTGGATGGTTACATGACTGTAGAAGGAGCAGACACTGTGGTTTATAACCACATGAACAGAAACGGTTTATGCACTATCGTTGCTTTCAATAAGAAAGTTGATGGGCAATTGGGTAAGCAGATTGCTATGCAAATTGCGGCAATGAATCCTATTGCTATTGATGAAGACGGTGTGTCAGAAGAAATCAAACAGAAGGAAATCGAAGTCGCTGTTGAGAAAACGAAGGCTGAGCAAGTACAGAAGGCTGTAGAGGCAGCTTTGAAGAAGGCCGGCATCAACCCCGCTCATGTGGACAGCGAAGACCACATGGAAAGCAACATGGCCAAAGGCTGGATTACTGCCGAGGACGTTGCCAAGGCAAAGGAAATCATTGCTACGGTTTCAGCAGAGAAGGCTGCCAACTTGCCAGAGCAGATGATCCAGAATATCGCTAAGGGACGTCTGGGTAAGTTCCTGAAAGAAGTCTGTCTGTTGAACCA
The DNA here is from genome assembly GCF_947632445.1 of uncultured Bacteroides sp. Taxonomy (GTDB): domain Bacteria; phylum Bacteroidota; class Bacteroidia; order Bacteroidales; family Bacteroidaceae; genus Bacteroides. The sequence continues at coordinate 27,017 of NZ_CANRPM010000026.1, forward strand.
GGAGGATGTGATGGATGCAAAGAAGACTGTAAGGGAAGTGCTGAAAGAAGCAGATCCCGAATTGAAGGTAACAGATTTCAAGCGTTTCACTTTGCGTGCTGAATAAATTGTCTTATAGGTTTTGATATAAAAGAGGATGTGTCATTTGGCACATCCTCTTTTTTCGGTATGACGGGCATTCATACATCTGTGGTGAAAGTCCACGCGTGGCGTAGTTGCCGACGAACCCCAAAGCGACTTGCAAGTTTCGAATGGTGGCGCCCGGGGAGAGAAGAAGCAATAGCGAAATCGTGTCCTGACGCACAGAAACATGGTATTAGGGCGTATCAAGTGGACAAACCGGCCAAAGACAGCAAAGTTCCCAAAGGCAACCGTAACCTTACGTGAGTTCGACGAATTCAAAACAATGCAAGCTGTGTGTCAATAGTTCTCATGACACTGATACACGGCTTCTTTGGAAAGCAGCAATATGCGGCAATTGCACTCAAGAGGTTGACAATAAAATTATCAAAGGTTCCATGCCTTGAATGTTCCACTTGTGCTATATTTTTGAGTTCGTCATTCCCAGTTTCGATAATGGCCCGTTTCCCGAGGAGCAGTTTGTCTGATAGTGACATCAGTGCCCCTTTCATATTGCTTTTCAACTTGGTTATAATTTGTATGCCGTCCACGAACAATCTCTCAAGGAGCTTCTTGCCGGTGTATCCCTTATCACCGACAAGCTTCCCATATATAAATTCCACAAAAGCTTTGTATTCAAGAGGCTTACGGTCATCGACATCACCGGGAGTAATCATGAAATTCAAAAGTTCTCCGCGTTCGTTGATATGAGATGTAATTTAAACCCGAAAAACCGGCCCATGGAGCATTTGCCTCTTTGTGCTGTGCCTGTAAATTTCGGGGAAATCGGGAAATCCCGCTCCATGAATTTCGGGGAAATCGGGGAATTGGGCGGTTGAAATTTGCGGGAGAATAAAAAACCGCTTATTTTTGCACGAAAAGAAGAGGCATCATAAGCTTATGGGACAAACCGTTTTCAGAAGAAAGATCTACGATAAGCTGCTGAAATGGAAGCAGGAATCGAACGGACACAGTGCGCTGCTCGTACAGGGAGCAAGGCGTATCGGCAAATCGACCATCGTCGAGGAGTTTGCCAAAAGGGAATATTCATCGTATCTGATGATCGACTTCAACAGGGCATCGGCGGCCGTCCGGTCTCTTTTCGATGACTTGATGGATCTGGATTTCATTTTCCTGCAATTGCAGACGCTGTTTAATGTGGTGCTGGAGAGCCGGAAGTCGGTTATCATCTTCGATGAAGTGCAGCAATGTCCGGGTGCACGGCAGGCCATCAAATATCTTGTTCAGGACGGCAGGTATGACTACATCGAGACGGGCTCGCTCATCAGCATCCGGCAGAATACGAAAGGAATTACCATTCCCAGCGAGGAGGAACGCATAGATATGTTCCCGATGGACTTTGAGGAGTTCCGCTGGGCGTTGGGCGATGCGGCGTCCCTGCCCCTTATCCGAACATTCTACGAGAAACAGCTTCCGCTGGGAGTCGCCCACCGGGTCAAGCAGCGTGACTTGCGGCTTTATATGCTGGTCGGAGGAATGCCGCAGGCGATAAATGAATATCTCGACACCAATAATCTGGCTAAGGTCGACGCCGTCAAACGCAGGATTATCCAACTGTATTCCGACGATTTCCTGAAAATCGACCCGACGGGCAAGCTCAGCAAACTGTTTATGGCGATACCGGCGCAACTGAGCCGGAATGTTTCCCGATATTACACCAATGCCGTCGTGGGAGAATTGGAGAGTCATACGGAGCAAGAGCTGCTTGTCAGTCTCGAAGACAGCAAGGCCGTACTTGTGTCCTACCACTCCGACGACCCGAATGTCGGGATGTCATTGACAAAAGACGTTTCGAGGTATAAGCTGTTCGCGGCCGATACGGGACTGTTCGTGACTATGGGGTTCTGGGACAAGGATTTTGCCGAGAATGTGATTTATCAGAAGCTGTTGGCCGACAAGCTGGAAGCCAATCTGGGCTATGTGTACGAGAACCTTGTCGCCCAGATGCTGGCGGCTGCCGGCAACAATCTGTTCTATTATACGTTTGAAAAAGACGCGAAACACAGTTACGAAATAGATTTCCTGCTGTCGAGAGGCAGCAAGATATGCCCCATCGAGGTCAAATCGTCGGGATATAAGACCCATGCCTCGCTCGACGCTTTCAGAGCGAAGTATTCCGCCAGGATAAAGAACAGTTACCTGATTTACACGAAAGACTTTCAGAAGAGCGACAACGGACTCGTCTATCTGCCGTTTTATATGACGGGGCTGATATAGCCTGTCAAGGTCTTACGGATATTCGGTCGGCTGACGGGCTGTAATTGGCTGGCAACGGCGGGGCCTCGCCGTTTTTATTCCGAAATATGGAATTATCGGTAGATTTTGTTTTGAAATACCGAATTGTTTATATACCTTTGCACCAAAGAAAGAAGAGAGAGATGAGAATTGTATCACATAAAAAGCTGAAGGAGTTCTATGAAGCCAAAGGGAGGGAAGACGCAAGAGTGGCTCTCGAACGGTGGTATGACATCACGGAAAAGGCATCCTGGAAAAATCTTTCGGAAATCAAAGTGGACTTTCCTGCAACGGATTATGTGGGCAACCAGCATTATGTATTCAATATCAAAGGAAACAACTACAGGCTGGTCGTCGTGGTGAAGTTTACAATCGGGTACGTGTTTATCCGAAAGGTGTGCACTCACCAAGAGTACGACCTGCTGGACTGTTCAACCATTTAAAAAGGAAACGATATGAGCAAGATTACCAAAGAACAATACGAATTTGCGGTGGCAAGGGTGGAGGAACTTCTGCCGTTGGTCGATGATAACACGTCGGCTAATGACAGAAACGCAGTGGAACTCAGCATGGTGTCCGACATCGTGATTGCCTATGAAAAAGAGCATTATCCGATGGAAAAACCGACGGTGGCGGAACTCATAGAGCTTTCTTTAGAGGAGAAGGGTATGACGCAAAAACAGCTTGCCCATGAAATCGGCATCAGCCCTTCCCGCATCAACGACTATATATCGGGCCGTTCGGAACCGACGCTGCGCGTTGCCCGGCTCCTTTGCCGCATACTGAATATACAGCCCTCTGCCATACTCGGCATTTAAGGAAAGGGGGAGGAGGAACGACAAGTCCATTAGCCCGCCAGTCCGCCTGAAGGGCGGGACGACACAGTGCTTCCTTACTTGCTGACGCAGTGCTTCCTTAGGGTGCAAGGAAGTGCTTCGTCAGGGTGTGAGAAAGTGCTTTGTCAGGAGGTAAGGAAGCACGGCATGACAGGGCGAAAAAGCACGGCGACCCGCTTCAATGGGTCACGAATACAAAAAAAGAGTGCATGCTGCGGCGTGCACTCTTTTTATATAGTAAGGTATGCTGTCCCTTATTTATTGGGCTTTCTTCTGGGCCTTTCGGGCTTTTCGCTGTAGCCTTCGGGCTTCGGGGTGAGCACCCTGTGAGACAGTTTGAATTTGCCTGTTTTCGGGTCGATGTCCAGCAGCTTCACTTCGATGTCGTCGCCTTCCTTGAGACCGGCTTCCTCTACGGTTTCGAGGCGCTTCCAGTCGATTTCGGAGATGTGGAGCAGACCGTCCTTGCCGGGCAGGAACTCGACAAATGCACCGTAGGGCATTATGGAGCGGATCTTGCCTTTGTAGACTTCGCCCACTTCGGGCACAGCGACGATAGCCTTGATCATGCGGATGGCATCTTCGATGCTCTGCTTGTTTGTACCGGCAATCTCGACCTTGCCCACGTTGTCTTCTTCTTCGATGGTGATGGTGGCACCCGTCTCTTCCTGCATGCCCTGGATAATCTTTCCGCCCGGGCCGATGACGGCGCCGATGAATTCTTTCGGAATGGTGATGGTCTCGATGCGCGGAGCGTGCGGCTTCAGGTCGGGACGCGGCTCGGCGATGCATTCGGTCAGTTTGCCGAGGATGTATTCGCGGCCTTCTTTGGCTTGCAGCAGGGCTTTCTCCAGGATGTCGTAGGACAGGCCGTCTACCTTGATGTCCATCTGTGTGGCGGTGATACCGTTTTTCGTACCCGTCACCTTGAAGTCCATGTCGCCCAAGTGGTCTTCGTCGCCGAGGATGTCGGAGAGGACGGCGTATTTCTCTTCGCCAGGGTTTTTGATGAGGCCCATGGCGATGCCCGATACGGGGTTCTTGATTTTCACACCGGCGTCCATCAGGGCCAGCGTGCCGGCACATACGGTAGCCATCGAGGAGGAGCCGTTGGATTCGAGGATGTCGGAAACGACGCGTACCACGTAGGGATAGTCTTCGGGTATCTGGCCCTTCAGCGCCCGCCATGCCAGGTGGCCGTGACCGATTTCACGACGGCCTACGCCGCGTTGTGCCTTGGCCTCGCCTGTGGAGAACGGGGGGAAGTTGTAGTGCAGCAGGAAGCGTTCCTTGCCGTGAATCAGTACGTCGTCCACAATCTTTTCGTCGAGCTTCGTGCCCAATGTGGCGGTGGACAGCGACTGCGTTTCGCCCCGGGTGAAGATGGCCGAACCGTGCGGGCCGGGCAGGGGGCTGACTTCGCACCAGATGGGGCGGATTTCCGTAGTCTTGCGGCCGTCCAGGCGCTTGCCTTCGTCGAGGATGCAGCGACGCATGGCCTCTTTCTCCACGTCGTGATAGTAGCGGTCGATGAGCGGAGCCTTTTCTTCGAGTTCCTCTTCGGTGAACCGGGCCTTGAACTCTTCGCAGATGGCGTTGAAGGCGTCCTCGCGCTCGTGCTTGTTGCGGTTGCCGCTGGCGGCGATGGCGTATGCCTTGTCGTAGCAGGCGTCGTGTACGGCTTTGCGCAGGTCTTCGTCGTTCACCTCGTGGCAATATTCGCGCTTTACGGTGGATCCAACCTCTTCGGCCAGTTCCATCTGGGCCTTACACTGCGGCTTGATAGCTTCGTGGGCAGCCTTCAGGGCGGCCAGCAGGTCTTGTTCGGACACTTCCTTCATTTCGCCTTCCACCATCATGATGTTCTCGTAGGTGGCGCCCACCATCAGGTCCATGTCGGCCTGTTCGAGCTGTTCGAAAGTGGGGTTAATGATGAATTCCCCGTTGATGCGTGCCACGCGCACTTCTGAGATGGGGCCGTTGAACGGAATGTCCGATACGGCCAATGCGGCAGACGCTGCCAGTCCGGCAAGTGCGTCGGGCATGTCTACGCCGTCGGCTGAGAAAAGTATAATGTTGACATATACTTCTGCATGAAAATTGTCAGGGAAAAGGGGTCGGAGAGCACGGTCTACCAAGCGGCAAGTCAGGATTTCGTAGTCCGACGCACGCCCTTCACGCTTGGTAAATCCGCCGGGGAAACGTCCGAATGCTGAGAATTTTTCTTTGTACTCTACCTGAAGCGGCATGAAATCTGTTCCGGGAACTGCGTCTTTTGCGGCACAAACAGTAGCCAGCAGCATGGTGTTTCCCATGCGGAGCATTACAGAACCGTCTGCCTGTTTTGCCAGCTTTCCCGTTTCGAGCGTGATGGTTCTTCCATCGGGTAGCTCGATCGTCTTAACAATAGGGTTAATCATAAAAAACTTTTATATCTAAATTCTTTCAAAATTCGCGCAAAGATAGTGAATTTATTCTTTCAATCTAATGGGAATGAGCTTAAAAAGTTCCTGTTCCGGTGTTTTTTAAGTTTTACGATGGAAAAGAAGCAGGAAAAATGCTTTGACTAAGCGTGAAAAGGCGTATATTTGCACGCGGATATTTGAAATAAACATACTGACGATATGAAGAAAATAGGAGTGATGGCTTTTGTCATGGCGGCTTTGAGCGCTTGCCATTCGGTACCGGAGTTTAAGGTGGAAGGTGAAGTGACGGGTGCCGAGGGAAAGATGCTTTATCTGGAAGCCTCTGCATTGGAAGGGATTGTTCCCCTCGATTCTGTCAAACTGAAGGGCGGAGGCGACTATGCTTTCAAGGGGCCCCGGTCGGACTCTCCTGAGTTCTATCGCTTGCGGGTGGACGACAAGATTATCCATTTCTCGATAGACTCTACCGAAACCGTCCGCATCGACGCCGGTTATGACAATTTTGCTACGGGCTATACGGTGGAAGGCTCGCCCAACAGTGAGAAAATCAAGGAACTGTCGCTGAAGCAGCTGCAATTACAGAAGAAGGTGGATGAGCTTTATCGGGCGTTGCAGAGCCATCGCATCGGGGTAGATGTGTTCCAGGACAGCCTGATGGCGATGATGAAACGGTATAAGGACGATGTAAAGATACGCTACATCTTTGCGGCTCCCAACACGGCGGCTGCCTATTTCGCCCTGTTCCAGAAGGTGGATAACTACTTGATATTCGACCCGCTGAACAACCACGACGATATTAAATGTTTCGCCGCTGTGGCCACAAGCCTGAACAATCTTTATCCGCATGCCGACCGCTCGAAGAACCTGTATAACATCGTCATCAAAGGAATGAAGAACGCGCGTGCCCCCCAACAGCAGACGCTGGAGCTGCCCGAAAGAGTGCAGGTGACCGAGACCGGTGTGATAGACATCAACCTGCGCGATATGAAAGGCGATGCCCACAAGCTGACTGACCTTAAGGGGAAAGTCGTTATTGTGGATTTCACGGTCTATCAGAGTGCAGTCTCCGCCAGCCACAACTACATGTTGCGCGATCTGTATGACAAATATGCGTCTCGCGGACTGGAGATTTACCAGATCTCATTGGATGCCGACGAACACTATTGGAAGACTACGGCCGACAATCTGCCCTGGATTTGCGTGCGCGACGCCAACGGCATCTACTCGTCTGTAATAACCACTTACAACGTGCAGAACTTGCCGACGCTGTTCTTGGTGAACCGCAATAATGAGCTGAGCGCTCGTGGCGAGACCATTAAGGATTTGGACGCTGCTGTGCAGAAGCTGCTGTAGTTTTGTTATAATAAATGGAGGGAAAACGTCCTTAAATATGTTGCAAAACAGTGTTTGACACTTGGCGCGTATTGTTTAAAGTGCTATCTTTGCACAGAAATATTGGAAGAGGGTTCCAGCATGGTTGACATGTTGGAATTCTTTTTTGTTTATAATTATAATCATCTAAGAACAATAGAGTAATTAAGGAGGAGAAATTATGGCTTATATGTCAGAAGAAGGCTACAACAAACTGTTGAGCGAATTAAAGCAGCTGGAAGCCGTAGAGCGCCCCAAAGTAGTGGCCGCCATTGCCGAAGCTCGCGACAAGGGCGATCTGTCCGAAAATGCCGAGTATGATGCTGCCAAAGAGGCGCAGGGACTGCTCGAAATGAAGATCAGCAAACTGAAAGCTGTTATCGCCGATGCAAAGATCATCGACGAGTCTAAGCTGAAGACCGACTCTGTACAGATCCTGAACAAGGTGGAGTTGAAGAACGTGAAGAACGGCATGAAGATGACCTATACCATCGTGTCGGAGAGCGAAGCCAACCTGAAGGAAGGCAAGATTTCGGTCAATACCCCCATTGCACAAGGACTGCTTGGCAAGAAGGTGGGCGAGAAAGCACAGATCAAGGTGCCGCAGGGCATGATTGAGTTGGAAGTGTTGAACATATCATTTTAAACGGTAAGGCAGGCCATGCGTTGTGGCTTGCCTTTTTTAATATATCATCGTTATGGCAACCCTATTCAGTAGAATTGTAGCAGGCGAAATTCCCTGTTACAAAGTGGCGGAGAACGAGCGCTTCTTCGCATTTTTGGATATTAATCCGTTGGTAAAAGGACATACGCTGGTCATCCCGAAGCGTGAGGTGGACTATATTTTCGACCTGGAAGATGAAGAACTGGCTGCCCTGCACGTCTTTGCCAAGCAGGTGGCATTGGCCATCGGAAAAGCTTTCCCTTGCAGGAAGGTCGGAATGGCGGTCTTAGGCTTGGAAGTGCCTCATGCTCATATCCATTTGATTCCGATGCAGAGCGAGAAAGATATGCTTTTCTCTAATCCGAAGTTGCAGCTTTCCGCTGAAGAGTTTGCAGAAGTGGCCGAAGCGATTCGCAATGCTTTCTGACCATCCAATCCTCCTCTTATATAAAAATGAACTGCCCCAAAAGTGCTGTATCTAACTTTCTGGGGCAGTTCACTCATTTATCCGTATGCCGTCTTGAGCCTTGTCTGATTTATTAGATGTAGTCTTCTCCCATCTTAATCTGGGTGTCGTTCACGTACTTTCGGATGGCATGTTCCTCGTCTTTCTTGCAAATGAGCAGTACGTTGTCCGACTCTGCTATAAGGTAACCTTCCAGTCCTTCTATTACGGCCAGCTTGTTCTTGGGTAGGACAATGATATTGTCGTGGCTGTTGTAGAGTAGGGAGTTGCATTTCAGTGTTACATTCTGATGTTCGTCTTTAGGTGAGAGTTCATAGAGGGAGCCCCATGTTCCGAGATCCGACCAACCGAAATCGCCCAATGATACGTAGACATTGTCGGCTTTCTCCATGATGCCGAAATCAATGGATACGTTGGGACAAGATGGGAAATTCTCATCAATGAATTTTTTCTCGTCCGGCGTACCGTAGACATCTTTTCCGGGTGACAGTTTGGAGGTCAGTTCAGGCAGCAAGTCTTCTCCTGTTTTAATGATGGAATTCACGTTCCACATGAACAAGCCGGAATTCCAATAAAATTCTCCGCTTTCTACAAAGACCTTGGCCAGTTCCAGTTCAGGCTTTTCAGTGAACGTCTTTACTTTATAGAAATTCTCTCCGGCTGCTTCGGCTATCTGGATGTATCCATATCCTGTTTCCGGCCGGTTGGGTTTAATTCCGAGAGTCAGGAGTTTGTTTTCGCCGGTTACGAATTCCAAGCCTTTCTCGATGGCAGTCAGAAATTCACTTTCCTTCAATATCAGGTGATCCGACGGTGCCACGACGATGTTGGCGTTGGGATTGATGGCCCGTATGTGGTAGGAAGCCCATACGATGCAGGGAGCTGTGTTTCTGCGTGCAGGTTCCAGAAGAATCTGCTCGGCTTTCAGTTCGGGGAGTTGTTGTTGGACAAGATCGGCATAGAGGGTATTGGTAACAATGAAGATGTTCTCCGTCGGTATGATTTTTTTGAAGCGGTCGAAAGTCTGCTGTAGCAGCGAGCGTCCGGTGCCGAAGAAGTCGAGGAACTGTTTGGGAAGTGTCTTGCGGCTAAACGGCCAAAAGCGACTGCCAATTCCTCCACACATGATAACGCAGAAATTGTTTTTGTTTGTTGCCATGATTGTATTTTTTTAGTTTCCGCTAAAGTACATTATATTTTTAAGAATCGGGAATGTTTGTGTGGGTTTTTCTGCTTTTTTCTTTTTTTTTTGATAAAGTATTGCGCGTTCAAAAAAAAACTGTACCTTTGCGCCGCAATAGAAATGAATGTGATGCCCAGATGGCGGAATCGGTAGACGCGCTGGTCTCAAACACCAGTGGATTCACTTCCATCCCGGTTCGACCCCGGGTCTGGGTACAAAGATAAAAGCTAAGTAATTGATAATTCAATACTTAGCTTTTTCTTTTTATCGGAGATGTTCCCAAATTGTTCCCAATCATCCTTATGTATTCCACCAAAGATGGGCGTTTACTTCATGCCATCTATTACCTTTAGTATAGAATCGGGCTTTTCTACCATTCGCAATACAGAATCTGAATCAAATCCCATATATTCTATATAGGTTCGTATTAACTCATAATGCTCTTTGGCATATTTTGTATCTATGGCACGTGTAGCGTTGAAGCAGATAGGTTCATGATGTGCTATTCGGTTACGAAATTCACGGATGGCAGTTAGTTGGTTGTAGATGTCTGTTTGCTTTAAACCATGCGCTTTGTTGGGGAATATTTGAAGAAGTGTTTTTCCTCCTATGCGGTAATTGCGTCTTGTAAACAGATAAGTCCAGAAACCAAATGTAAAGGAAGCTACCATCTTATCGTTGTTGTACACCCCCATATTGGTATAAGTGCGCTGTATGCGTACTATTTCGGATGCTTCCTGTTCAAGCAATCCATTGGGTCTTGCTTGGTTGATTATCCAATTATCATCATTGAAGTACTGTTTGTAGTGAGCGTTTATAGCATTGCGTAGCATTATCTCAAACATACCGATAACTCCATAAAAACGTTGGCTCAACTTGATGTTATATTGGTATAGGCGCAAGGTTTTGGCTTTTTCATTACCACTTGCTTGTGCGTATTTGTTTAATCTTGCCGGGGATAGTACCTGCAAACATTCGTCATATTTCATTTGGTATAAGTTTAAAAACAAGACTTCTCTTGCAAATATAGAAAATAATGCCTATATTTGCAAGCGTAAGACCCTGTTGTCCCTGCTGAACAAGCAAACTTCAGGGTTATTGTTTTTTTATGCACTTATGGCAACGGCAGAACAGCTCCGTTGTTTATGGGCTAAATCCAATTTGCTATCCTTTTCTCCACCAATATATTCAAAGAGGATAGGGAAGAATAATTCTTTCTTGGCGTAAATGCCAAAGTGAAGGAGCCAATCAGCCTTTCTTAGACTTTATGGCAGGGCAATTGAAGAAATCCTTTCTTTGGAGATTGAAAGGTTCAGTTCTTCTCAGAAGAAAGGGCTCAGTTTTATGTTTTAGAGGCGTGAGAACTTAACTCTCGGCAACAGACCTTGAAAACCAATGACTTATAGAAAATGCCCAATCTTACACCCAAGAATGTAAGGTTGGGTGTTTGTTTATTGAGGGACATTCATTAAATAGTATAAAATTAGCCAACTAATTAATACACAAATTATTGCGAATTAGTTGGCTTTTTTGT
>NZ_CANRPM010000027.1 GCF_947632445.1 uncultured Bacteroides sp.
GTAAAGCGGCATGACATGACTTTATTGACAGAATCAGAAGAGGTCATCAGACTTCTTCCGGAGAGTCATCTCCTGTCAGATAAAATTGTCTGAGAAAGTACAGAAAAAACATAATAAAAATGGCATTTGAAGGGATTATAATATGTAATCTTCATATGCCATTTTATTTTTAGGAACATTTACTGAATATCCCTTTCTAAGGCCTCAATGAGTTAGAAATCACTCATAAGAGTTTTTTAAGTTCAAATGCTGTGTATGTTATCTTTGAAGTCCATTTACCAAAGTTTTAGTCCTTCCATTTCCTTTATAGCTTGCAGTATATCCTCTTTGGTCATGTCCGTTGTCTCTTCCTCTATGCTGATAGAGCGAAATTCATAGCTTTCTACAATCTCCTTCTTTTCATCGACATTACTATATACCCAACTACTAAACACTCTATTGGGCATATCAAGGAATGTGATTCTGATAAGCACACCACCTAACAAATATGAATTAATGTCATAAATAACGAACTGACCTTTTATCTGTTCTCTATACGGGTCTAATGCCGGGTTACTGACAATGCCCTTATTGTAATCATCTAAGTATTTGCGCAAAGTACGGATGTATTCATTATCCAACCAATCGCTTCTTTCCCAACCATTAAAGCGAATTTCATTGAGCGTTTTCTGTGTACCAATAGTGTCTATATCTGCTTCTTGCATGAAAGTATCAATAATGGAATCCTGTTTTGCTTTGTCCTGCCCCATGCTGTAAGCTGATAAAGCTATTATTACCGTAGGAATTAGAAATATGACTTTCATTTATTTATGTTGATTTTAATGTTTATCTTTATGGGTTAATGCAGATAGTTCTTATCTTTCTGTATATCGTCTCTCTTTTTATCTGTTATATTCTCTCCTCCTGACGGAGTGCTTTATGACCCTCTGACGAAGCACTGCATGAGGGGCTGACGAAGCACTGTATGAGATCCTGATGAAGCACTGTGTTACAAGGTCATAAAGCACTGTGTTGGAATGGAAGGAATTTATTCGTGTCAGCTTGAATTTGCAGTGTATCGGGCCTAGTCGTCGTTCTGCACCATGCCTTTGTACTTTTCGGGCAGGGCGCTTTCTACGGCGGCATAGGCTTCGTTCATGGTGGCTTTCACGTTTTCAGGTCCCTTACATTTGGGCGGGATGGGTTCGTGGATGGTCAGCGTGAGGCGATGTCGGTGTATCCATTTGCTTGTGCGGGGCAGGATTTCAAACGAACCGTCGATGGTGACAGGCACTACGGCCAGTTGCAGGTCGTCGGCCAGTTGGAAGGCACCGCGTTTGAAGCAACCCATGTGGCCCGTGAACGTGCGTGCCCCTTCGGGAAAGACGACGAGTGACACACCGTCCTTCAGTGATGCTTCGGCCTTACGCATCATGGCGAACATTTTCTTCGGATTGCCGCGTTCCACGAAGATATGGCCTGCGCTTTCGCAAGCTTTACCCACAAAAGGAATCTTCCGCAAGCTCTTCTTCATCATCCATTTGAAGTTCCGACCTAAAAAGCCATAGATAAGGAATATGTCGAAAGCACCTTGATGATTAGGGACGAAGACATAGGAGGTATGCTTATGCAGCTTCTCTCGTCCCACTACATGGACGGGGATCAGTAAGAGATAACACGTCAGTTGTGACCATATCTTGCCGGGATAGTAACCCCAGATGTGTGCTCCGCCCAGCAGTGAACCGATGATAGTGACCAAGGCCGTCAGAATGGTCAACACAAGAAATAAGGGAATTGCAATGCAAATCTGATAGATGTAGTAGAGAAACTTCATAATGCTGACTGTTTTTTGGAGACAAAGATAATAAAAAAAGTGAGATACTGAGCAAATTACGGAACTTTGATTGAAAGTTAACAGTTTATGAAGTTTTCCGCGTTTATCCTTATCGTTTACTGCGAAAGAGAATAAAATCCACCGATATAATGAAAAGAGCCCGGTGCAATGCCGAGCTCTTTCCATCGTTATTATAGAGTAAACATGGTGTTTACCAAGTTACGCTCATGCCGAGCGATACACTTGCATTGGAGCTGAGGGGGATAAACTCCTTGCTTGTCTTGCCGAGGAGATGGTCCATGCCGATGAAGAAGTTGTAGCCCTTGGGGTGGATGTTGAGCACCCAGCCCATGCTCGTCGTGAAGCTGTTTACGGCGAAACTTACACCGCCGTCAATCCATTTCAGCGGAGTCCAGTTAGCACTCAGACGTCCTTCTGTCCATGAGTATTTACCATTGATGCGTGTGCTGCTCAGTGCGCCGAAGGTGATTTTGCGGTAAACGGGCAGGTTATACTCAACACCGGCGTTGATAGTGGCGGCGATGCCGGTTGTTCTTCCACCCTGATCACCGTTCGATTTGAGGTTGATGAAGTCGGTAATCTGGTCGCCGTAGCTGTCTATCCGGTCGTCGATGGTCTCACCGTGGTCACTCGTCACGGAGAGGTCGTGGAAGCCGTCGAACTCAAATTTATCTGCCCTGTTGATGGCCTGCATGTTGTTGTTCCAACTGATAAATCCGAGGTCGAGCACCGATGCGTTCACCGTCCAGTCTTTGTTTATCTTGTAAACACCGCCAAGGTCGATGGACATGCCGAAGCCTCCGAGACCTGCGCCGTCTATGTCGATGTCGTTCACACGGTCATACTTGCCTTTGCTGGGAACATTATACTCTTTCTGTTCAGTGAGATATGTAAAGCCTTTCATTGATACGTTTGCTGTGGCGGCTCCCGATACGAGCCATTTCTCGTTTGAAGCGAGATCTGCGTGCACGTCCTTAAACTCGAAGTCGGCGGCAGCTACACCGAATAGCAGCTTCAGTTTTGCACCCACACGCAACTTCTCCGTTATCTGGCGCGAGTGGCCGAAGCCCAGTTCCACGTATGATTTTGCACCCACGTTGATGTCACCTATTTCGTAGTTGCGGTTTCCCGTGTTCTTTGCGAACTCGAAAAGCTCGTAAGGAAGTGACACCCCGAACGACGTTTTCGATGACAGCGTAACCGTGTTGTAACCACCGAAAGCCTTAAAACCGGCCGAGAGTATCGTCACACCTACGTCGCCCACGATGCGGTTGTTGCCTTTGTTGAAGCCGTTAAGTGCTTCGGTCGTGGAAATGTAAGGGTTCATAAATGTCGTCATTCTCTTGCCTCCGTCTACTCCGAACATTGGGTTGTGCATCACAACGTCCTTGTAACCGAAGTTGCCGTGCAGGCCTACGTTGATGTTTCCGAGTGCGGGTATCGACACATAGTTTTGCTCGTTGTCGTATGCCGGGTTCATTTCATGGCGGAATTTATAGTCGTTGGTGTAGTAGGCGGAGTTGAGATCCTGTGCCATTGTGCCGCCGCATACCGCCAGCATCGAAGCCGCAGCAATTATCTTGCTATATATTGATTTCATTTCTGTCTCTTGTTTTTGATTAATTAAAGATTGGCTATCAGTTTGCCCACAAGTTTTATCTTTATCTGTTCTACTTTGAGGGTGTGCTTCTCGGCATTGAGGGTGATGCCCGTTACAGCTCCGTTACTATCGTTGGCCGCGCCCGCAACCACAAACACTACGCCGTCGAGTTTCTTGAGTGCGCCCCTCTTCTTCTGACTTATTTTGATATTAACGGGCGAAGCTACTTCCGTCTTGCCGTCTTTCGAAGCCATGACCGAGCCGGTAACGTCTATTGTTATCTCGTCTTTGCTCAGTTCGTTGCCCTTGACGTCGATGGGCTGGGCCGTAACCGTGAGGTATGCGGGCACACAACTTTTGATATTGGCGTCGAAGTTGATGTATGCGTCGTCGGATAGGTCGAAGTCTTCAATGTCGCTGCTCCAGCCGTCGAGTGTTTCGCGATATTCTATGTTTGCATTCTCGCTGAAGGCAATGGGAGCGTCTATGGTGTAGGCGGGTATTATCTCATACTCGTGTCCTAGTTCGAAGCGATAGTCTTTTGTTGTGTCTGCCGATGCTACGGCCGAGAAGGTGATGTTGTCGGGAATGGTTTCGATGAGTTTTGAAAGTCCCTCGTTCACGATTACATGGTCAAAATGGTCTTTGTCTACACCTTCTTCTCTACGGCAGATGCAGATGGTCGATGTTTTGTTGGCGTCAATGGGTATATCGGGTATATAAACGCTGGCAATTTCCTTGCCGTCCTTCACGGCTTTGATGGTACCGTCGAGTTTGCCGGGCACGCTCATGTTGCTGCCCATGGTGAGCTTTATCTGCGGATTGTAGAGGTCTACTCTTACGTTGCCTCCTTGCAGGAAGTCGGGTATGCCGTTTACATTGATGTCGCCGAGGTCGTTGAGCGAGATGTCAGGATTAAATTTACCTGTGGCAGCTTCAACGGTGAAGTCATCCATCTCCATGATACTGCTGATTTTCTTGCTTTCAGGCACGCCTGCTGTAGTGTTGAGGTCAGATGCCGCAGCCTTGATATAAACCTGTCCGTCCATCTTTATCTTGCCTCCTTCGAGCTTCAATGTGCCGTAAGTGTCGTCGGACTCCTTGAAGTTAAGTTCGGTTACCTGTGTGGTTATCTTCAGGTTCTGCTGCGTAGGCACGTTGTTGAATATGAGCTTCGAGCCTTGTTGTTCAAACTGCTGATTGCCGCATTCAACGTTGCTGAGCGTCATAAATGCAGGGAGCGAAATCTCTATAAAATCGAATGTGTTGATAATGCTCTTTACATCGTTGAAATCAATGGTCAAATCAATCTTCGATTGTATCTCAGCCGTATTAAGATCGATAACTTCTTCAGGTTGCATTCCTTCGTAGGTGAAGGCCTGTAGCCATCCGTCGGCCGTCAGCTCTGAGGTTGTGCGGATAGAGGCTGCGGCTGCACTGTTGAACTTCAATTCTACGTCATTCTTGTTCAATGCCTGCTTTGACACGATGATTTTGTCTATTGAAGGATTTACCGGACTTACGTCTGCGCCTTCTTGACGAAATACGTAGTCGTGTGTTACGGAATCTTCAACAACGCTTCCATTGTCTTCAAGTTCGAGTACGTCTCTCAGCGGTATCAACTCTGTTGATATCGAAGGTATCTCGAGTTCATCTCCTCCGATACCGATCGCAGTGTCAACTTCATTGAAATCATAGTCATTATCCGTACAGCAGGATAATGCCATAACCGTAGCTGTTCCTAACACAAAGAACAGCTTGTGCGAATAAGTTTTTCTTCTCATCAGTTTTTTAAATTAGTTAATATTCAATTATTTAATCTTCGTTTGTTCAACTAATGCTTGTCTGTTCTCAGAGGGTGTATAAATCTGTTTTGTATAAACTCAACTTGTTTTTCAAAAAATTTTCGCAAAAGTATAATATTATTTTGTAATAGATAAAGAGATTTAGAGATTTTAGTCTACTTTTATTAAAGTAAAGCAATTCATTGCATTATGGTACATGCTAGACTTTTTGGGTATTTCAGTAATGAAAAGAGAGTGCCCAAAAGTGGATTATTTGCATGACGTATGTATATCAGGTTGATATCCGATTCTGGCAGTGCTTCGCGTCGCCAATGTACATTATATATTAAATGTAATTATATATAGATGTATAAGTAAAGAAGAAGTAAGGTTAGTGTAATTCGGTATATATGTCTTTCAAGTCTTCAATGTCTTTTTTGATTTGATTCAGATGTTTGTAGATGAGCTTTTGGTAGAGCAACCAGATGATTGCGACTTCAAACAGTATGAAAACGCTGATGATGACTGCCTGTACGATGATTGGCAAATGGTAGAAATCCCTGGCCCAATAATAGATACTTCCGAAGAGTAGTGCCCAAAGACTGATGGCCGTTACTTCCTGACGTGCCCATAGGCGCAGCTTGACGATACGGCGGCTCACTTCGGCAATAGGTAGCAGGTCAACACGCGTCTGTTGCATGTAGCGGTAGGTGTACCAATCCCAACCGCCACCTCCTATTATTGTCACAGCTATAAAAATGAGCATGACTTGCAGTTTGGTACGTGTGTCTGTGTCCTCAATCCAAGAAGAAAGCAGCAGGCAGACGGGCCCGATTGCTATCAGAATGAACAGACCGATACAGAGCGAAGCTCGTTGCAACCCCATGAGACTGCCCAGCTTCCGTTCCACTTTTTGTTTGTAGCAGGCAATGAGTTCTTTCATCCGTTCTTCAGTGATAATGTCCTGTTTTTGCAGATGCTTGTCCAGCGTCTGCCATGATTTCTTCAGTTCCTCCAGTTCCATATCATTCCTCCTTCTTCATTTTTCTCAGTTTCTCCTTGATGCGGTTTAGTTTTGTAGCTACGTTCGTCACGGTCAGTCCGGTAATCTCGCTGATTTCCTCGTAACTCTTTTCTTCAAGATAAAGCAGGATAATGGATTTCTCCAACTGTCCCAGCCGATTGATCATGCGATACAGTTGTCGCAACATAGCTTGTGTCTCATCCCATTCTTCACTGCGGTCAGCTTCGGCAGGAGTCAGCGACACAATTTCGGGAATGTTTTTCTCTTTGCGCATAAAGCTGATGCAAACGTTCAGCGAGATGCGATAAATCCATGTGGATGGTTTGCATTCACGACGGAACTTTGGAAAGGCTTTCCATAAGTTCAGTACCACCTCTTGATACAGATCGTTGAGTGGCGCGTTGGGAGTGGCATATAAATAGCACACTTTGTAGATGACGCGTTCATATTCTTTGATCAAAGCGACGAACTCTTGTTCTGTTTTGTCCATAACTCTTCTGTGGTGGCTTTTATGATATTGGTCGTATGATGAGATAAAAAATTACATCATTCCAGATTGGCCGATAAAAATTTTCGCATCTGTTCTACCGGTATTCCTCGTCGGCATGCATAATCTTCCAATTGTTCCTCGTCGATGTGTCCGACGGAAAAGTAATGGGCCGCAGGATGGGCTAGCATCAGTCCACTGACAGAAGCGTGAGGATGCATGGCGCCGTTTGTGGTAAGCGTGATGCCGATTTGCTTCAGGTCGAGTAACCGGTCGATGAGGAAGTTGACAGACTGGTCGGGCAGCGAAGGGTAGCCTACAGCGGGACGTATGCCCTGAAACTTTTCTTGCAGGAGTTCGGCTATAGACAGAATTTCGTCAGGTGCATATCCCCAGGCGGTTTTGCGTATATATTCATGCATTTTCTCTGTTGCGGCTTCAGCCAGGCGGTCGGCGAGAGTCTGTATTAGCAAATGTTGATAGGGATCGTCGGTATGGAGGGAATCGGTATATCCTGCTACTGTAGCTGCGAATACACCGACTGTATCGGTCTTTCCCGATGATAGAGGGCGCACGAAGTCGCTCAGGCAGAGATAGGTTTCTTTATTGGCTGCTGTGGATTGTTGCCGGAGTAAAGGGAAGAGCATCCCATCTAATAGCAGGTTGTCTCCGTCAGCATTGGCGCAGCAAAGACGATAGATGCATTTACAAATAAGTTCGTTTTCCAGCCGGACAAGCATACGTTGCGCCTCTTTAAAAAGCTGCATGGCTTCAGCTGCTTTGGTTCGGTCTGCTTCAGGAAAACGGGACAGCCATAGGGCACGGCAGGAATCGCAACCGTGCAGATTGGCGATTGTGGCGAATTTTGGTTGAAATCCCCAGGCATGAAAAAAGTAAATCCAGTTGATATAGGGAGCTGCGTCGGAAATAGAGTAGGAGAGAACGGGCATAGCAGGTGTATGAAATAGGTACGGACGGTAACGGAATTAGGGTATCATTCAATTCTGTACCGTCCGTGCTTGATAATCTTAGACTTCTTTAATCAGCTTCATTCCCCGCTTGATGGCTTCTTCATTCATAGGAATCAAGTGATGATGGCGTTCTGGCAATGTTTTTTTCAGTCCCTTGATGACATTCTCCAAGGTGACCATAGGTTTGACTTTGAGCAGGCCGCCTAATACAATCATATTGAAAGCCTTCGCATTATTCATCTCGTTAGCGGCATCCATGGCATCAATGCGGTAGACGTGGATATCCTTGCGTGTAGGTGGATTGATGATACCATAACCGTCATAGATGAGCACGCCGCCGGGTTTTACTTTGCTTTCGAACTTCTCTAACGAAGGCTGGTTGAGAATGATGGCGGCATCGTATTTGCTGAGGATAGGAGAGGATATTTTCTCATCGCTGACGATGACAGTCACATTGGCCGTTCCGCCCCGTTGTTCGGGACCATAGGCGGGCATCCACGTGACTTCCTTTCCTTCCAGCAGTCCTGAGTAGGCCAGGATTTTTCCCATAGACAGTACGCCTTGTCCGCCGAAGCCTGCTATAATGATTTCTTCCTTCATAAGAATAAATGTATGTGCTTAGAATTATTTATCTTTTAAATCGCCAAGGGGATAGAAAGGAAACATGTTTTCTTCCATCCATTTGTTGGCTGCAACGGGTGTCATTTTCCAGCCCGAATTGCAGGTGGAGACAATTTCTATCAAGTTGCTTCCTTTGCCTGCCATAGAGTTTTCGAATGCCTTGCGAATGGCTTTCTTGGCTCTGCGGATAGCAGGGACGGATTGTACGCTTTGACGGGTGACGTAAGCGGTTCCTTCCAGCTGGGCAGCGATGTCGGCCATCTTTAACGGATAACCATGCAAATGTACGTCGCGGCCGTAAGGACAAGTGGCGGTCTTCATGCCTATCAGTGTGGTGGGAGCCATTTGTCCGCCGGTCATGCCGTAGATGGCGTTGTTGATGAAAATGATGGTGATGTTTTCACCGCGATTCAGTGCGTGGATAGTTTCCGCTGTGCCGATACAGGCCAGGTCGCCGTCGCCTTGATAGGTGAATACGAGACGGTCCGGCCAAAGGCGCTTGATGGCGGTGGCCAAAGCGGGTGCACGTCCGTGTGCAGCTTCCTGCCAGTCGATGTCCAGATAATTGTAGATGAAGACGGCACAGCCTACGGGCGAAATTCCGATAGCCTTTTCTTCCATCCCCATTTCTTCAATGACTTCGGCAATGAGCTTGTGTACCACGCCGTGACTGCATCCGGGACAATAGTGCATCGGGTTGTCGTTCATCAGCGTCGGTTTCTTGTACACAAGGTTTTCGGGTTTGATGATATCTTCTTTTGTCATAATTGTTCCTCCTTATCTGTTGCTAAATCGTATGAAGAACTCCACCACCTTGAAGAAAATGGCTGCCGAGCAGACGTAGACGAAGGTCATAAAATCGTCTGTCAGAAAATAGGTGGCGACGGCGGCTGCGGCCAGCACGAGGAAGATGATGTTCAGTACGTTTCTTATTTTATCTGTTTCCATCGGGCGAATACATTATTCATTGATGATAATCTTTTCTTTCAGGGCGGCTACGATTTCGTCGGGATCGGGAACGATACCTCCCAGACGGCCGAAATGTTCGACGCGTACTTTGCCGTTGACAGCCAGGCGGACGTCTTCGATCATCTGTCCGGCGTTCAATTCGGTTACCAGTATGCCTTTCACTTTTTCTGCGCAGGCGGCAATAGCTTGGGTAGGGAAGGGCCAGAGGGTGATGGGGCGCAGGATGCCTACTTTGAAGCCTTCTTCGCGGGCCAGTTCCATCGCTTTCTGTCCGATACGAGCCATGGATCCGAATGCTACAATGAGATAGTCGGCATCTTCGCAGTTGATTTCTTCGAAGCGAACTTCATTCTCTTCAATCTGACGGTATTTTGCCTGGAAGCGGATGTTGTTTTTCTCCATTTCTTCGGGCTTCAGTTCCAGCGATGTGATGATGTTGGGTTTGCGCCCTTTTGTCTTGCCGGTTGTAGCCCAAGGGCATTGGGCGATGACTTCTGCATCGGTGCGGCGCGGCTTGGCGGGCGGGAGCACTACTTTCTCCATCATTTGTCCGATGACGCCGTCGGCCAGGATAATGGCCGGATTGCGGTATTTGAAAGCCAGCTCGAAAGCAAGGCCAACGAAGTCGGCCATTTCCTGCACGGAGGCCGGAGCCAGGGCGATGAGGCGGTAGTCGCCGTGTCCGCCACCCTTCACGGTCTGGAAATAGTCGGCCTGGCTGGGTTGGATGGTGCCTAATCCGGGACCACCGCGCATGACGTTCACGACGAGGCAGGGCAGTTCGGCACCGGCCAGATAAGAGATGCCTTCCTGTTTCAGGCTGATACCGGGACTGGACGAGGAGGTCATCACCATCTTTCCGCTTCCGGCACCGCCGTACACCATATTGATTGCGGCCACTTCGCTTTCGGCCTGCAACACCACCATGCCGGTAGTTTCCCAGGGCTTCAGTTCGGCCAGCGTTTCCATTACTTCCGATTGGGGAGTTATCGGGTAACCGAAGTATCCGTCGACTCCGCAACGGATGGCAGCGTGGGCGATGGCTTCGTTCCCTTTCATTAATACTACTTCTTCTGCCATATTGTTTACTTGTTTTTATTCGACTTTGACTTTATAGACCGAGATACAGCCGTCGGGGCAGACGGTGGCGCACGATGTGCAGCCGTTGCAGGTATCCTCCAGTATCTGGTGCGCATAATTATATCCTTTGATGTTCACTTCCCTGCTGAGGGCTATCACGTGGAGAGGACAGGCCACGACACAGAGGCTGCATCCCTTGCAGCGTTCGGTGTCCACTCTGATTGCTCCTTTGATTTTTGCCATAATAGATGTTCCTCTTGTCTTTATTATTGATTATACATGTCTTTGTTGTAGAAATTCAGGATGTCCATCACCATCGCGTGGGCGTTTTTGGCGGGGCTGTCGGGATTGATGTCCATCGCGCGGCGGTAGTTGTTCAGCGCCTGCTGCCAGTTGCCTTGCTTGCGCCAAGCGTTTCCGCAGAGGTAGTAGGCCTGGTCCCGGTGTTCGGAGGAGGTCTGGAGGAAGAGATCCAGTTCTTTGATGGCCAGTTCCGTCTCTCCCCGGCTGATTAGTTCTTTGATGGTATCCAGTTTCTCCATATTCAATCGCTTTTGGATGTACAAAGGTAGCTTTTTATCTCGGACATGTGCATCTTCGGATATTAAAATATAAAAAAACGGATGGAAAAAGCACGCCCGAAGTCCGGCGATATTATCATTCTGTCGGGACTTCGGGCGCGGCTTCTCCGGGATGCCGGCGTCTACCGGACAAGTTGTCCGTTGATGTAGAGATTTCGGAACGTTACGTCGCGTGCGCCCCGAATATCGTTGCCGCCCCGGCCGACGTTGTCGAAGCGGCAGTCTTCCACACTGACGTTGCTGACGTGACTGTCGTCGTCCAGACCGATGATGAGCACGCCCAGTTCGCTTTTCCGGCAGGTGACGTTCTTCAGGTGAACATTGCGCACGACGGGATCGTAGCCGCGCCGGCAGCGTTCACGGTTTTCGTATTGCAGGTTGATGCGCAGGACGGCTTCGCGGCACTGGCCGACGGTGACGTTGCGCACGAAGATGTTTTCAATCAGTCCGCCCCGGCAGGTGCTGGTCTTGATGCGGATGACGCGTTCCAGGTCGGGGCTGTCCATGCGGCAGTTCTCGACGTAAAGGTTGCGGTAGCCGCCGGAGATTTCGCTGCCTATCACCACGCCCCCGTGCCCGTTCTTCATCAGGCAGTTGCGCACGATGATGTTTTCGCTGGGGATGTTCCAGCGGCGCCCGTCCTGGTTGCGCCCGGACTTGATGGCGATGCAGTCGTCGCCCGTGTCGAACGTGCAGCCCTCGATGAGTACATTCTTGCACGACTCAGGGTCGCAGCCGTCGCCGTTGGGGCCCCGGTTGTAGACGTGGACGCCTTTCACCGTCAGGCTCTCGCAGAATAGGGGATGGATGACCCAGAAGGGCGAATTGAGCAGCGTGACGTCTTCGATGAGCACCCGGCGGCAGGCGTAGAGGTTGATGAGCTGCGGGCGCAGGCCGTCGTCGGGCGTCATGACGCGCCGGTAGACGGGAGTCGACGTCTCGCCGTACATCAGCAGACGTTCGCGGCCGCCGTTGCGCTGTGCCGTCATGCCTTCTTTCCAGCCGTACTTGGCCGCGCCGCACATGGGCCACCACGTGTCCATTGACCCCTGGCCGTCGATGACGCCTTTGCCGGTGACGGCGATGTTCGTTTCGCCGCAGGCGTAGATGAGGGGATGGGCGTTGTAGCAGTCGATGCCCTCCCAGCGCGTCAGGACGGCGGGGAAATAGAGGCTCTGGTCGGTGGAGAAGCGCAGGACGGCGCCTTCGGACACGTGCAGGCGGACGTTGCTCTTCAGCGTCAGCGGGCCGGTGTAGAACGTGTCGGCGGGGACGACGACCGTGCCGCCTCCTTCCAGACTGCACGTCGTGATGGCGCGGTTGATGGCTTCGTGGCAGGGCGCGTCGGGCGTGCGGGGACGTGCGCCGAAGTCGGTGATGAGGTAGCGGCGGTCGGCGAAAACGGGACGTTCGATTTGTTTCTCGATTTCGGCACAGGCTTCGAAGGCTTTTTCAAAGTCGACCGGTCCGGCAGCCGCAAGGGCGGAGCAGAGCAGCAGGCCGGCACAGAGGAGTTTTCCTTTCATGGCGTTTCTGATGTTATGGTTTGTTTTTGCGCAAAGATAAGCATCTGCGGCCGATATGCAGAGCGTTTTTTGACGGAAAGGGTGCAGTTTTTGACAAACCGGTCGCAAAGGCGCTTCTGATGTCCGCGAAAACTCGCGCAGCGTGCGGAACAAAATCCCGAAGCCCGGAAATCTTCCTGCACGTTGCAGGACGTTTTCCCAAAGCCCGGAAACCTTCCTGCGCTCTGCAGGACGTTTTCCCGAAGCCCGGAAACCTTCCTGCGCTCTGCAGGGCGTTTTCCCGAAGCTGGAAATCTTCCTGCGCTCTGCAGGACGTTTTCCCAGAGCTGGAAACCTTCCTGCGCTCTGCAGGGCGTTTTCCCAAAGCCCGGAAACCTTCCTGCGCTCTGCAGGGCGTTTTCCCGAAGCTGGAAACCTTCCTGCGCTCTGCAGGGCGTTTTCCCGAAGCTGGAAATCTTCCTGCACGTTGCAGGACGTTTTCCCGATTTGCGGCGGGGCGTTTCCGACAGGAGAAAAAAAACGCGGACGGGAACGCGGATGTACCGGCAGAAGTACCGGTTTTCTCCGCGCGTCCGTCCGCGCAGGTCGCAAATGAAATCGGAAATCGGAATTCGGAACCCTTTCTCAGCCTTTCACCGGGATTTTGTCAATCCGC
The DNA here is from genome assembly GCF_947632445.1 of uncultured Bacteroides sp. Taxonomy (GTDB): domain Bacteria; phylum Bacteroidota; class Bacteroidia; order Bacteroidales; family Bacteroidaceae; genus Bacteroides. Next base: position 13,133 of record NZ_CANRPM010000027.1, read on the forward strand.
CGCTGGTGGCGTCCGCCTTCGAAGCCGGTGGCGAAAAACTCGGTCATAATGCGGTCGGCCTCCTCGCAGGTGATGAAGCGGCCCGGCATGACGAGCACGTTGGCGTCGTTGTGCCGGCGTGCCAGACCGGCAATCTCAGGTATCCAGCAGATGGCGGCCCGGATGCCCTGATGCTTGTTCAGGGTGATGCCGATGCCTTCGCCGCTGCCGCAGATGGCGATGCCGGGGTAGCATTCGCCCGCCTCGACGGCCAAAGCCAGGGGGTGGGCGAAGTCGGGATAGTCACAGCTCTCGGCGGTATAGGTGCCGAAGTCCTTGTAAGCCCAGCCGCGGGCGTCGAGCCACTGCCTGACGTACTGTTTCAGCCCGAAGCCTGCGTGGTCGGATGCTAAACCTATTGTTTTCATGTCATTTCAGAGCATTTCTTTCACTTGTTTGCAGACATTGTCGGCGGTGAAGCCCAGCTTCTCGTCGAGCACCTTGTAGGGGGCGGAGTAGCCGAACGAGGGCAGTCCCCACACTTTGCCGTTGGCTCCCACAAGGCCTTCTAAAGTGATGGGCAGGCCGGCGGTGAGGCCGAAGACTTTGGCTCCGGCGGGGATGACGCTCTCCTGATATGCCTTGTCCTGACTGCGGAAGAGACCTTCGGAGGGCACGGAGACGACGCGCACCTTCACGCCGTCCCGGCGGAGCAGTTCGGCTCCTGCCACGAGGGTGGCGACTTCCGACCCGGAGGCTACGAGCACCACGTCGGCGTCGGTGTCGGAGCCGGCCACGATGTAGGCGCCGCGTGCCGTCTGCGTGTAGTCGTTTCCGGCGGGCAGGTTCGTGATGTTCTGGCGCGAGAAGATGAGGGCCGTCGGGGTGGCGGTGTTCTCCATGGCCAGTCGCCAGGCCTCGGTGGTCTCTTCGGCATCGGCGGGTCGGAGCACCAGCATGGAGTTGTGCCCCTTGTGGTTTTTCAGTTTTTCCATCAGACGGATTTGGGCTTCCTGTTCCACAGGCTCGTGCGTCGGCCCGTCTTCGCCTACGCGGAAAGCGTCGTGTGTCCAGATGAATTTGACGGGCACTTCCATCAGAGCGGCCATGCGCACGGCCGGCTTCATGTAGTCGGAGAAGACAAAGAACGTGCCGCAGGCGGGGATGACGCCGCCGTGCAGGGCCATACCGATGCAGCAGCAGGCCATCGTCAGCTCGGATACGCCTGCCTGGAAGAAGGCGCCGCTGAAGTCGCCCTTTCGGAAGGCGTGGGTCTTCTTCAGGAAGCCGTCGGTCTTGTCGGAGTTGGAGAGGTCGGCAGAAGCTACCACCATGTTTTCCACCTGCGTGGCCAGTGCGCCCAGTACGGTGGCCGATGCAGCCCGCGTGGCGATGTCGGGTTTCTGGGCGATGGCGGCCCAGTCTACTTTCGGCGCTTTGCCTGCGAAGAACCGTGCCAGCTTGGCGGCCTGTTCAGGATTGGCCTCGGCCCATTCGGCTTGGGCTGCGTGGCGCCCGGCCACAATCTTGCGCAGCTCTTCGGCGCGGCGTGCGTAGAGCCCGGCTACTTCGGGGAAGATGACAAACGGATTTTCGGGATCGCCGCCTAAGTTCTTGACGGTGTTGACGTATGCGTCGCCGCCGAGCGGAGCGCCGTGAGTGGCACAGTCGGCCTCGTAGCAGCTTCCGTCGGCCCTGCGGGCTCCCTTGCCCATGACGGTGTGGCCGATGATGAGGGTGGGGCGCTCCGTCTCGGCCTTGGCTTCGGTCAGGGCGCGGCGTATTTCGTCGGGGTCGTTCCCGTTGATGCAGATGACTTTCCATCCCCAGGATTCGTATTTCTTGGCCGTATTTTCGCACGTCACGGCTTGGGTCTCGGTAGAAAGCTGGATGTCGTTGGCGTCGTAGAACATGATGAGATTGTCCAGTCCCAGCGTTCCGGCGATGCGTCCGCTGCCCTGCGAGATTTCTTCCTGCACGCCGCCGTCGGAGATGTAGGCGTAAATCGTCTGGTTCATCACTTCGCCGAAGCGTGCCTTCAGGAATTTGGCTGCGATGGCGGCTCCTACGGCAAACGTGTGTCCCTGTCCCAAGGGGCCCGACGTGTTTTCGATGCCGCGCATGACGTCGCGTTCGGGGTGTCCCGGCGTGGGGCTTCCCCATTGGCGGAATTCTTTCAGTTCGTCGAGTGTGAACTTGCCCGTCAAGGCCAGTTGCGAATAGAGCATGGGCGACATGTGTCCCGGATCGAGAAAGAAGCGGTCGCGTCCCTCCCATGCAGGCCTTTCGGGATCGTATATCAGAAATTCGGAAAACAGTACGTTTATAAAGTCGGCACCGCCCATTGCGCCGCCGGGATGTCCCGACTTGGCTTTCTCTACCATGGAGGCGGCAAGGATGCGGATGTTGTCTGCCGCGCGGTTCATTAGCTTGTTGTCGTTCATGTTTAAACAGTTTATAGGTTTATCTTTTTCGCACGGACAAAGATAGGCTTTTATGTGTGAATATCCATCGCCCCTGCGTGTCTTTTTTACTGTGCGGAAATGTGACTTAAGAAAAATCCCCTTCCCCGGACGTCGGCGTGGGGAAGGGGATCAAAGATTGATGTGTGATGAAATCCGGTTATTCCAGTCGGCGTGCGCCGTCGCTGATGACTACATCATAAATCTTGGGGCTTCTGCCGAACTTGTTCTTGAATTCTACTTTCGCCTTTTCAACGAAGGTGCCGTACAGTTCGTCCTTCACCAAGTTGATGGTACATCCGCCAAAACCGCCGCCCATGACGCGCGAACCTGTCACGCCGCAATCGAAGGCAAGGTCGTTCAGGAAGTCCAATTCTTCGCAGCTCACTTCGTACAGCTTGCTCATGCCGTGGTGCGTTTCATACATTTTCTGCCCTACGGTTTCATAGTCGCCTTTCTCCAGAGCGTCGCAAACGTCGAGTACGCGTTGGATTTCTTCGATGACATATTCTGCACGCTTGTAGTCTTCTTCCGTTACGTCGGCTTTTACAGCTTTGAGCATTTCCATATTGCAGTCGCGCAGGTATTCTACGTGTGGATGATTCTTTTGTACAGCGGTTACGACAGCTTCGCAACTTTGGCGGCGTTTGTTGTAAGCCGAGGATGCCAATTCATGCTTTACGACAGAGTCAACCAGTACGAGGCGGTAACCTTTCGGATCGAAGGGGAAATACTGGTATTCCAGCGAACGGCAATCCAAACGGATAAGGCTGCCTTTCTTGCCGAATACGGAAGCAAACTGGTCCATGATGCCGCAGTTCACGCCGCAATAATTATGTTCGGTAGCCTGGCCAACCTTGGCGAGTTCGAATTTATCAATCTTGTTATCGCCGAAAAGATCGTTCAGCGCATAGGCATACGTGCTTTCCAATGCTGCAGAAGAAGACATTCCGGCACCAAGGGGAACATCGCCTGCGAAAGCTGTATTGAACCCCTTTACTTCTACACCGCGTTTGATCATTTCGCGGCATACACCGAAGATATAACGGGCCCAGCTGGCACGGGGAGCGTCTTCTTCGTTAAGACCGAATTCTACGTAGTCCTTCAGGTCGATGGAATAGGCTTTTACAGTGTTGGTTCCGTTCGGTTTGATTTCTGCAATCATACCTTTGTCGATTGCTCCGGGAAATACAAATCCACCGTTATAGTCGGTGTGTTCACCAATAAGGTTGATACGACCCGGAGATGCATATACAGCTCCTCTTGTTCCGTCAAAATGCTTGATGAAACGACTTCTTACGTGTTCTATATCCATGATACTTATAATTTATTAGGTGAATAATAAAAATTACCGTAATCTTTTTCTTTTACCGTCTGCTTAATCAACAGGGATATCCTTATTGACATTTTTGCAGCCTACAAGGCCGTAATAGAACAGATAGGCCAAGGCGATGATGATAACCCAATAGCTGTTCATAAATCCGGCAACGTCGGCCAGCCAACCCTGAATGACAGGAAGAATACCACCGCCGCATACCAATACCATGAATAAACCGGAGGCGGCTGCCAGGTATTTGCCTAAGCCTTCGACGGCCAAATTGAAGATGCCACCCCACATGATAGAAGTACAGATACCTACCAATACCAAATACATGGCGTTGACGGGTACTTCAGCCATTCCGAAAGACAAGCCTCCCGTTGCACTTTGCTGCAATACCGGCAAGTCGACCAGCGTGCTGGTTGAAGAGAACATGGCCAGCAATACTAAAATCAAACCTAAGCCGGAGGTGAAAATCATCATGGTACGACTTGAAATCTTGGCTCCCAATGATGCGCCGGCCAGACGGCCTATCAACATCAGTAACCAGTATGTTCCTACTACAAAACCGGAAATCGTGGACGAAATGCCTGCGCCGCCTTTTTCAATGGGGTCGGTAAGGAAGAGGTTTAATGTACCCGGTACACCGACTTCAACACCTACGTAAACGAAGATAGCAATGGCACCCAGTACAAAGTGGCGGAATTTCAATGCACCTTTCATCAATGTACCAATAGATTCCGATGATTTGGTTTGACTGGGTTCGGGGATGTTGACAAACAAAAGCACAAAAAATGCGAAGGCAAATACAGCCATGGCGGTGTACATTACAGGGAAAATTTGTGAGATAGTCGCTTTCTCTACAGATCCTGCAATGAGGATGCCTACAAACATCGGGGTGATGGTAGCCATTACGGAATTAAACGAACCACCTACTTGGATCAGCTGGTTACCTTTGTTGCCTTCACCACCCAACTTATTCAGCATAGGATTGACCACTGTGTTGAGCAGACACATGGAAAAACCGGAAATGAAAGCACCGCACAGATATACAGCAAAAGCCGATGAAGGGCTGGTGTGTCCTGAAAGATACTGCACTCCTACGCCAATAAATCCGATGGCTACAGCGATGAGAGCTGTTTTTTTATATCCGACTTTGGTTAATAAAATACCACTGGGAATACCCATTACGGCATACGCGATGAAGTTTCCCAAGTTTCCCAACATGCCGAGTGCGTTGGAAACTGAAAATTGATTCTTCAATACAATCCCCATCGGGGCAGCGAGATTCGTAACGAATGCAATCATACCAAACAGGAAAATCATGGTTATGATGGCGATGATGTTACCATTCTTTTGTTGTGTCATGGTTTTTTCTTTTATAAAGAGGTTATTAATGTTGTTAATTATTGTTCTGGAAGATTATTCTGTAACGCTGAATTTATAGATAGTCGCCTGCTGGTACTCATCGCCCGGAAGTAGGATTGCCGACGGGAAGTGAGGCTTGTTGGGAGTGTCCGGGAAGCATTGTGCCTCGAAACAGACGGCACTTCTCGCCGGATAGGTAGCGCCATGTGCTCCCGTAAATCCGTTAAGCCAGTTACCGGTGTATAGCTGGATGCCGTTTTCTGTAGTGAATACTTCCATCATGCGCCCGCTGATTGGATCGGTATATGTAGCAGCTTGGCTCAATTCTCCGGCCTCTGTCTTATTCAATACATAGCAATGGTCGTATCCGGCTCCGTTGATTAGTTGCTGGAACGGTTCATCTATTCGTTCACCAATGGTGTGTGGCGTGCGGAAATCCATAGGAGTTCCTTCTACTTTCAGAATTTCTCCGGTCGGGATAGAAACTTCATCAATAGGAACGTAGAAATCTGCATTGATGCTAATTGAATGATTTAGTACGGTAGGAGTTGGAGAGGCAATTCCCGATAGGTTGAAAAATCCGTGGTTGGTCAGGTTGACAACCGTCGCTTTATCGGTTGTTGCACGATATTCGATTACAAGTGCGTTAATGTCTTCTTCAAGGCGATAGGTCATTTCAACTTCCAGATTACCCGGAAAGCCTTCTTCTCCATCAGCGGATGTGTAGTTGAAAATCACGGTTGTCGGGTTGGGTTGTACGGCATCCCATACTTTAGTATGGAAACCTGTCGGTCCGCCGTGCAGGGAATTGGGGCCATTGTTGATGGCAAGCTGGTGTCCTTCGCCATAGAGAGTGAAATGTCCTTGGGCTATTCGATTGCCATATCGCCCGATTGTCGTATTAAGAAATGGTTCGGGGCTGTTAATGACGTGTTCTATACTATCATGCCCTAAGATTACGTTGGCATATTCTCCTGCCTTGTCGGGCACCATAATGGAAAGGATTGCACATCCGTAATTCGTCACTGCTACTTCCATTCCCTGGCTGTTTTTCAGAATGTAAAGGTCGGTTTTTTTGCCGCCTATTTCTTTTTGAAAGTTTTTCCTGTCCAAGCAGGAACGGTTACTTTCATAAATATTAGATGCTGTCATATCATGGTATTCATTAAATTCATTGCAAATAAACAGATTTTCTTTCGTTTTCCCAAGCAATAACAAATAATTTTTTGTATGTTTGTCACCATATTTAAGCTAAGTCAAGACAATTTGTGAGTTGAAGCTTTGAAGATGCAGAAGAACGTGCCGGCTTGGCAAGGAATTGATACTAACGTAGAAAAACATTTATACTATTTTGAAAAATATTTAATAGAACATTTTAATGTACCCTCTGAAATTTGAGCCTGTCTTGAAGCAGACGCTTTGGGGAGGCAATAAGATTATCCCTTTTAAACATTTGAATGAAAACTTGCCCAGTGTGGGTGAAAGTTGGGAAGTCTCAGCTGTGGAAGGCAGCGAATCTGTTGTGGCTAACGGTGCGGACAAAGGGCTGACGTTGCCCGAAATGGTACGCAAATATCGGGGAGAACTGGTCGGCGAGTCGAATTATGCACGTTTTGGAAATCAATTTCCTTTGCTGGTTAAGTTTATTGATGCGCGGCAAAAATTATCCATTCAAGTTCATCCGGGCGACGAATTGGCTAAAAAACGTCATAACAGTATGGGTAAAAATGAAATGTGGTATGTCGTTTCTGCTGACGAAGGGGCTACATTGATATCAGGTTTTTCCAAGCAGATCACCCCAAAAGAATATAAGGAACGGGTACATAATGGTACATTTGACGAGGTGCTTCAGACGTGTGCCATCCGGCCGGGTGATGTGTTTTATGTACCTGCCGGCCGTGTGCATGGCATTGGGGCGGGTGCCTTTGTGGTAGAAGTGCAGCAGTCGTCTGATGTGACATATCGCATTTATGACTATAATCGTAGGGATAAAGACGGAAAACTCCGTGAGTTGCATATCGCTCAAGCGATGGATGCCATCAATTTCTCTGATGTAGAAGATGATTTCAGAACGGCGTATGAGGCTGTATCTAATGAGCCTGTGGAAATATTGTCCACCCCTTATTTCTCTGTTTCTTTATATGATATGACAGAAGATATTACATGCGATTATTCAGAGTTGGATTCTTTTGTAATTTTTGTCTGCATAGAAGGGGAATGTCGTATGGTGGACGATACTCAAAATAGCATCACTTTACGCGCAGGAGAAACGGTTCTGCTTCCTGCGGTAACCCAATCGGTCAATATCATTCCTGTAGAAAAGGTGAAGCTGTTAGAAGCTTACGTTTGAGAAAAGCATCGTTTTGTGATGGAAATAATGCTGCATTTCAATGGATGCAGCATCGTTTTTTTATTTTCTAATCGCCCTGTGAAATTTTCGAATTAACTTTATGCCCAACATGAAGCCGTCGAACAGGGCCATTCCTACATTGAAAGCATTTGTGATGGAATTCCTTTTGTCTACTGTAGACGTAAGAGGGTCAATCAGCTTTCGGGCAGTGGTGCCAAGGACTTCCTTCTGTTTCCGGGCATTTAGTAAAGCTTGTTTTCTCAAGACCCGGATGTCATCCAATGTGGTTATTTGTGGTTTGCTATTGTCCATATTGCTCTTCTTTCTTTCCAAGGTCTTCAATAAACAAGTTTGCAATAAATTTAGCCATCGGGTTGACGATGAGTTTTTTGCGGAAAATGTAGACTGTTGCTATCAAAACGGATATGACACACGTAATCAAGGCAAAACTCATCACAAGGCTTCCTACAAGATGGGCTAACAGGTAGGCTAATGTGAAAGACAAATAAAACAGGGCTACCATGCTGAGAATAATGATAACCAGCACTAAAATTAATGTGGATAACAGAATTGTTAGTTTCTCTGCTATCTCTAATTGGGTGTATCTTTTCTGAAGTGCCAGATATTTCTTGACTTCAATGAAAAGTTGTTGCAATGTTTCTATGCCTTTATCATTGGAGAACATGGTAGCTCTGTTTTATGTAGTTTTCTTTGGCTATTTATTCGTCTGCTTCGTTCTTAATCTCCGCGGCGATTTCGTCTACCAAATTTTCCATTTCGTTTCGGCTCAGCCGAAGACCTTTCTTGCGCAGGATGTCTGCAATTTTTGCACGGGTATCTTCTCCTTTTTCAGGGGCAAAAAGAATACCTAAGGTTGCGCCGATAGCGGCTCCACCTAAAAAAGCGGCCAATACATTTAATCCTTTCATAATGTTTATGTTTTACGGTTTATTTGCAAAACTAACCAATATCTTCTAATTCGCATCTCTTTTCGGTGATGTTTTTTCAGGATTTCTACTTATATTTTCCGATTTAGGGAAATTTAACTGTCCTGTATGGCGTCGGATAATTGCTTAGGTGTACTTTTGTCTCCTAAAATTTAAGGTATATATATGAAAGCTTTGGTTAGAGGCATGAACGTTTTGTTATTGATTGTCATGATGATTTGTTGCCTTTCCTGTATGAATGGTGGAGGTTCTCCTTGGGTTGGAAGATGGCAATTACGTGAATATCAATATCCTGATGGGAGTGTTGCAAAAGTTGACAGTGTTTTTTATGGCTTTCAGAAAGGCTCTTTCACAAGTCAGTACATGGGCGAAGACGGGAGTTATCGTTCTATGTATGGTTATTACGAAGAGGAAGATAATAAGATTACCATAACGTTATGGGGGCCGGCAGTTAACGATCCTACCTATAAAAAGTGGTTTGGATGGGAAGACGGTGTCCGTACATTTAGAGTTGATGAGTTGACTTCCAAAAAAATACGTTTGAACTACAACGATACGATATACGTTTTCCGTAATTATTGAACGAACTTATTTAAAAACTTAAATGATAAAGAAAATGAAAAAATTAGCAGTATTGGGAATGGGTGTCTGTGTAGCACTGGCATTCTCTTCTTGTAAGTCGAATGAAAGTGCTTACAAAAAGGCGTATGAAAATGCGAAGAAACAAGAGTTGGCAGAAGCTCCGCAACAGCCAGAAGCCGCTACAGTAGAAGAAAGCCCTGTGGTTAGTGCATCTGTTGAAGCTCCGAAAGTAGTTGAAAGAACTCAGGTTGATGTGCGTCAGGAAAAGGTTACCGTTGTGTCTGGGACAGGCTTGGAAGCTTACAACGTTGTAGCAGGTAGTTTTTCAGTGAAAGCCAATGCGGAAAATTTGAAGGCTTTCTTGGATAAAGAGGGATATAACGCTTCTGTAGCATTCAATGCAGATAATTCGATGTATCGCGTGATTGTGGCTACTTATCACGATAGAGATTCTGCAGCTGCCGCTCGTGATGCCTTCAAAGCAAAGTATCCTAATCGTAACGATTTCCAGGGCGCTTGGTTGCTTTACCGCATCAATTAATGGCTGAATTAGAAACGAACGATTGTTTCGTTTCGTAAATATAGAAGGCGGCACGCTATGGGGTGGCTGCCTTTTTTATTCTTTTGGACGTAAATATGGTTTAAAAGAAGTTATAAAGTAGAATGGGAAACTTTTTCGAGTGGAAAAGTTTCTACCTTTGAAATCTTATATTGCATCTTTGATAAAAATAATATGGATCAACAATATATATTAAAGGCTATTGATGCTGCTTTGGCGGCCGGTGAGAAAATTCTTTCCATTTATAATAATCCGAGTTCCAATTTTCAGGTGAGAAAGAAAGCGGATAATTCGCCGTTGACTATTGCCGATCGGGCGGCTCATGAGGTCATTTGTCGATTGCTGGCCGATACTCCGTATCCCATCTTGAGTGAAGAAGGTAAATCGAAATTTTATGAGGAACGTATGGCATGGAAAGAGTTGTGGATTGTTGATCCATTGGATGGTACAAAGGAATTTATCAAACGCAATGGTGAATTTACTGTTAACATCGCTTTCGTTCAGGATTCTGTTCCATGTATAGGAGTTGTTTATTTGCCGGTAAAACGTGTTCTTTATTTCGCGATGGAAGGAGTGGGAGCTTATAAAATGACAGATGTGGCATCGCGTGGGGAGGTTTCGCTGGAAGATTTGATTGCAAAGGCCACCCGTTTGCCGATTGAAACTACTAAGCGGAACAAATATGTGATTGTCGCTTCACGTTCGCATTCTACGCTCGAAACGGAAAGATTTATTGAAGAGGCTAAAGCTGTTCATCCGAATGTAGAATTGATTTCATGCGGAAGTTCCATTAAAATATGCCTGGTGGCCGAAGGTGTAGCGGACGTTTATCCCCGTTTTGCTTCGACGATGGAATGGGACACGGCTGCAGGACATGCCATTGCACGTGCAGCAGGGATGGAAATCTATCAGGCAGGCATGGATGTGCCGTTGAGTTACAACAAGAAAGACTTGCTGAATCCATGGTTCATTGTAGAGCCGAAGCGGGTTGGACATAAATGAAGACTGGATAATGACTTTTGAAATTGCAGTTGTATTATTGGGATTGGTTGGCATGGTAGCCGCCTTGATACTTGACAAGATGCGTCCGGGCATGGTATTGTTCTCGGTTGTGGTTTTGTTTTTGTGTGCTGGCATTCTGACTCCGAATGAAATGTTGGAAGGATTCAGCAACAAAGGGATGATAACGGTTGCTCTGCTTTATCTGGTTAGTGAAGGTATTCGCCAGTCTGGTGCTTTGGGACAGTTAATTAAGAAATTGCTACCTCAGAAAAAAACGACGGTTTTCAAGGCCCAACTTCGTATGTTACCCACCATTTCTTTCATTTCGGCTTTCCTGAATAATACACCTGTAGTGGTTATATTTGCCCCTATCATCAAGCGATGGGCTGACTCTGTCAAGCTGCCGGCTACTAAGTTTCTCATCCCCTTGTCATACGTTACTATTTTGGGAGGTATCTGTACGTTGATTGGTACTTCGACTAATTTGGTAGTACATGGTATGATTTTAGATGCCGGTTATGATGGCTTTACGATGTTTGAATTAGGAAAGATTGGCATTTTCATTGCTATTGCAGGTATTCTTTATCTGTTCATATTTTCGTCGAAGTTGTTGCCTGACGTTCGTAAGGATTCGGCTGAAGTGGAAGAAGAATTGGAAGAAAAAGGGAAAGGCGATTTACATCGGGTGGAAGCCGTCTTGGGATCTCGTTTCCCTGGTATTAACAAAAGGCTGAAGGACTTTAACTTTAAACGCCATTATGGAGCTGAAGTGAAGGAAATAAAACGAGGCGGACAAAGCATTACGGAGAACCTTGAGAATTGTTATTTGCGTGAAGGAGATACGCTGGTGATGATGGCAGACGATTCATTCATCCAGACGTGGGGCGAGTCTTCGGTTTTTGTCATGCTGGCCAATGGCAAGGATAACGAACCTGTGCCTGGCAAAGGGAAACACTGGCTGGCTTTGATCTTATTGGCACTGATGATTGCCGGAGCCACTATCGGAGAACATCCTTTCGTGAAAGAAGCTGTCCCCAGTATGCATTTGGACATGTTTTTCTTCGTTTCGATAACGACTATCATTATGGCTTGGACGAAGATTTTTCCTGCGCGGAAATATACGAAATATATTTCTTGGGATGTGCTTATTACCATTGCCTGTGCTTTTGCCATCAGTAAGGCGATGGTAAACTCAGGTGTGGCCGATATGGTAGCTAAGTATATTATCGGTTTGAGCGACCATTACGGGCCTCATGTCTTGCTGGCGGCCATGTTCATTATCACCAATTTGCTTACAGAACTTATTACGAACAATGCGGCGGCAGCTTTGGCTTTTCCCTTGGCACTCTCCATTTCGACACAGTTGGGTGTAAGCCCTGTGCCGTTCTTTGTAGTGATTTGTATGGCGGCTTCCGCCAGTTTCTCTACCCCCATCGGCTATCAGACGAACTTGATTGTGCAAGGTATCGGCAACTATAAGTTTACGGATTTTGTCCGTATCGGATTGCCACTGAACATCATAACCTTTCTAATATCTGTTTTTCTGATACCTGTAATCTGGCCTTTTTAAATGTATATTATAAAGGAATGGGAAATAACAACATATATCCGATATTCGATCGAATGATGACGCGGGACGACAAGGAAGCCTTGTTGGGGCAACATAGCTTGATGGTGTGGTTCACAGGGCTGAGCGGTTCGGGCAAGAGTACCATTGCTATTGCCTTGGAGCGCGAGCTGCATCAACGCGGATTCTTGTGCCGCATTTTGGACGGCGATAACATTCGCAGCGGAATCAACAACAACTTAGGCTTTTCCGAGGCCGACCGTGTGGAGAATATCCGCCGCATAGCCGAAGTTTCCAAGCTCTTTGTCGATACAGGCATTATCACCATTGCCGCCTTTATTAGCCCCAGCAACGACATCCGCGAGATGGCGGCTGATATTATTGGCAGGGACGACTTTGTGGAAGTGTACGTCAGTACTCCCATTGAGGAATGCGAACGTCGCGATGTGAAAGGCCTCTATGCCAAGGCGCGCCGGGGTGAAATCAAGAACTTTACGGGCATTTCCGCTCCTTTCGAATCGCCCGAACATCCTGCGTTGACACTCGACACTTCGGTGCTTTCTTTGGAAGAATCCGTTCATAAGCTGTTAGAACTCATATTACCAAGAATTCAGGAGACAGGAAAAATAAGATAGAAAGATGAAAGAAGAGTACAAACTTAGTCATTTGAAAGAACTTGAAGCCGAGTCTATTCATATCATTCGTGAGGTAGCGGCTGAGTTCGAAAATCCTGTAATGCTCTATAGTATAGGCAAAGACTCGTCCGTGATGGTGCGTTTGGCCGAAAAAGCCTTCTATCCGGGCAAGGTGCCTTTCCCTTTAATGCACATCGACTCTAAGTGGAAATTCAAGGAAATGATTCAGTTCCGCGACGAATATGCCAAGAAATACGGATGGAACCTGATTGTAGAGAGCAATATGGAAGCCTTTAAGGCAGGGGTAGGCCCCTTTACGCATGGCAGCAAGGTGCACACCGACCTGATGAAGACGCAGGCTCTGCTTTATGCACTCGACAAATACAAGTTCGATGCCGCCTTTGGTGGTGCCCGCCGCGATGAAGAAAAGTCGCGTGCCAAGGAGCGTATCTTCTCTTTCCGCGACCGTTTCCACCAGTGGGATCCCAAGAATCAGCGTCCTGAGTTATGGGATATTTACAACGCACGCGTCCACAAGGGCGAGAGTATTCGCGTATTTCCCTTGAGCAACTGGACGGAGTTAGACATCTGGCAATACATCCGCTTGGAGAATATCCCCATTGTGCCGCTCTACTTTGCCAAGGAAAGACCTTGCGTGGAGATGGACGGCAACTTGATTATGGCCGACGACGACCGCCTGCCCGAACAGTATCGTGACAAGATACGGATGCGCATGGTGCGTTTCCGCACCTTGGGTTGTTGGCCGTTGACAGGTGCTGTGGAGAGCGAAGCTGACACTATCGAAAAGATTGTGGAAGAGATGATGACCACGACCAAGAGCGAACGCACCACGCGTGTCATTGATTTCGACCAAGAAGCCAGCATGGAGCAGAAGAAGCGGGAAGGATATTTTTAAACGAACGATTAAGAATTCTGAAGACAATGGACAACAATAAATTGGATATAAAGGCCTTTTTGGATAAGGATGAACAGAAAGACTTGCTTCGTTTTCTGACGGCAGGGTCAGTGGACGACGGTAAGTCCACCCTGATAGGGCGCCTGTTGTTCGATAGCAAAAAACTGTACGAAGACCAGCTGGACGCCTTGGAGCGCGACAGCAAGCGTATGGGGAATGCCGGCGATCACATCGACTATGCCCTTCTGCTGGACGGATTGAAAGCCGAACGTGAACAAGGCATCACCATCGACGTGGCCTACCGCTACTTCTCGACCAACAACCGCAAGTTCATCATCGCCGATACGCCGGGGCACGAACAATATACGCGCAACATGATTACGGGCGGTTCGACGGCCAATTTGGCCATTATTCTCGTGGATGCACGCACAGGGGTCATCACCCAAACGCGCCGACACACGTTTCTTGTGTCGTTGCTGGGCATCAAACACGTAGTGCTGGCTGTGAACAAAATGGACTTGGTGGATTTTTCCGAAAAGCGTTTCGACGAAATAGTCTCCGTTTACAAAGAGTTTGTCGCTCCGTTGGGCATCCCCGATGTGACTTGTATTCCCTTGTCCGCACTCGAAGGCGACAACGTGGTGACCAATTCGGAGCGTACACCTTGGTATAAAGGCACGTCGCTGCTTGACTTCTTGGAAACCGTCCACATTGATAACGATCATAACTTCAAAGACTTCCGCTTCCCAGTCCAGTATGTACTTCGCCCTAACCTTAACTTCCGCGGCTTCTGCGGCAAGGTAGCTTCGGGCATCATTCGCAGGGGCGACGAAGTGATGGCATTGCCTTCGCGCAAAAAGTCGCGTATCAAAAGCATCGTGACCTACGACGGCGAGCTGGATTATGCCTTTCCACCCCAGTCGGTAACGCTGACCTTGGAAGACGAGATCGACGTGTCCAGAGGCGAGATGCTGGTACATCCCGACAACCTGCCGATGGAAGACCGCAACTTCGAGGCCATGCTTGTATGGATGGACGAGGAGCCGATGGATGCCAACAAATCTTTCTTCATCAAGCAGACCACCAACCTGAGCCGTGCACACATAGACACCGTCAAGTACAAGGTGGACGTTAACACCATGGAACACCTCTCTTTGGAGAACGGCAAGCTGACGCGGGATACCCTCCCGATGCAGCTTAACCAGATAGCCCGCGTAGTGTTCACTACGGCCAAGGAATTGTTCTTCGACCCTTATCAGCAGAACAAGGCGACGGGTGCGTTCATCCTGATAGACCCCATCACCAACAATACCAGTGCTGTCGGCATGATTATCGACCGTGTAGAGAGCAAGGACATGTACCGGGGCGACGAACTGCCTGTGCTCGACCTTGTGAAACTGGGTATTGCTCCTGAGCATTACGAGGCGATAGAGAAAGCTGTGAAGGAGCTCGAACGTCAGGGATTGGGTGTGAAGGTGGTGAAATGAGAGGAATGCCTCTCTGAGTAATCTAAAAGAAAAGGATGCTTTCGCATGGAGAAAAGGCCGTTTTCTTGTGGAAAAAACATCGCTTTCTTCAAGGCATGGCATCGGAAATGGCATAATGAGTGAATATTTGAGAAAAAGATATGGGTTTATTAGAATTTAACAAGCTCCCCATCAATACATTGGTGGGGGCCGATTGGAAGACTTTCAACCGGATAACTGCCGGCCGCACCATTGACGCTTCCTATAAAGGGAAGTATCGCCTGACGAAGGCTGTGTGCCGTCTGCTTTCCACGCTGGTATCGTTACAGGACCGGAAATACAAAAAAATCTTGGCCGACAAACCCTTGGAACGCGACCCGGTGTTTATCCTGGGGCATTGGCGGAGTGGTACGACGTTTGTCCACAACGTCTTTTCGTGCGATAAACATTTCGGTTATAACACTACCTATCAGACCGTTTTCCCACACCTGATGATGTGGGGACAGCCTTTCTTTAAGAAGAATATGAGCTGGCTGATGCCCGACAAGCGTCCGACCGACAACATGGAGTTGGCCGTTGACCTGCCCCAGGAAGAGGAATTTGCGCTGGCCAACATGATGCCTTATACCTATTACAATTTCTGGTTCCTGCCCAAACACATACAGGAGTATGCCGACAAGTACCTTCTCTTCGACGACATTACGGACGAAGAACTGAGAGTGTTCGAGGAAACTTTTGTGAAACTCATCAAGATTTCCTTGTGGAATACGCACGGAACCCAGTTTTTGAGCAAAAATCCGCCCCATACGGGCCGCGTGAAAGAGTTGGTCAAGATGTTCCCCGATGCCAAGTTTATCTACCTGATGCGCAATCCTTATACCGTGTTCGAGAGCACGCGCAGCTTCTTTACCAATACCATCCAGCCCCTGAAACTTCAGGACATCAGCAGCGAAGAGCTGGAAAAGAATATTCTTTCCATCTATGCCAAGCTGTATCACAAATATGAGGCGGACAAGAACTGTATCCCTGCCGGCAAATTGATTGAAGTGAAATTCGAGGACTTCGAGGCAGATGCTATGGGCATGACGGAGCATATCTATCAGACATTGTCCATTCCCGGCTTTGAAGAAGCCCGCGCCGACATCGAAAAGTATGTGGGGAGTAAGAAGGGATACAAGAAGAACAAGTACAAATACGATGACCGCACGGTGCATCTGGTTCAGGAGAATTGGGGATTTGCATTGGAACAGTGGAAGTATGAGTTATAATAAGGAGAAGATAAAAAGATGATGTGCAGAAAATATTTGTTGTATATAGCAATCTGCGTAGCCTTTTTGTGGAGTGGGATGGCTGTGGCCCAACCTCATGTGGAACCCATTTCTTTCGGTGACATGGATCAATGGGTGGACCGTCAGATCAAGGAATCGGGCATTATAGGGGGAGCTACCAAACACGTCTATGCCATCGCCCCCACAAAGACCATCGTGGGCGACGAGCCATACACCAATATGGGAGGTTCGCCTTGGGCCACTTCCAATGTCATGGCTAAGGTGGCAGGCATCACAAAAACCAATACTTCGGTATTTCCAGAAAAGAGAGGCGATGGCTATTGCGCCCGTCTCGATACCCGTATGGAGAGCGTCAAGGTTCTCGGATTGGTGAATATAACGGTACTTGCCGCCGGTTCCATATTCTTGGGCGAGGTGTACGAACCGATCAAAGGGACACGAAACCCGCAGAAAATGTTGAATTCGGGCATACCTTTCACCCAAAAGCCGGTAGCTATCCAATTTGACTATAAAGTCAAGATGTCCGATCGCGAGAAGCGTATCCGTGCTACAGGCTTCAGTCGCATCACCGATGTCGAAGGAAAAGATTTTCCGGCGGCTATTCTTTTGTTGCAGAAACGTTGGGAAGACAAAGACGGCAATATCTACGCCAAACGTGTAGGTACGATGGTCGTGCGTTATTACGTGACGACACCCGACTGGAAAAATAATGTTACCTATGATATTATGTATGGCGATATTACGGGCAACCCCAACTACAAGGCCCATATGATGCGCTTGCAGGTTGAAGAACGTTATGCAATGAACAGCAAGGGAGAGAGCGTACCTATCAATGAGGTGGCGTGGGGGACTGAAGAGGACGTGCCAACCCACATGGTACTTCAGTTTACATCCAGCCATGGCGGTGCTTATATCGGTTCGCCGGGCAATTCACTTTGGGTTGACAATGTTAAACTCATATATTGATTGTTTGGCAGAAACGATTAAAGTTGTATTTTTGTGGCCGATATGGGAAGATTACTTGCGATAGATTATGGAAAGAAACGAACGGGAATAGCCGTGACTGATACCCTGCAACTGATAGCGAACGGGCTGACAACGGTGCCGACTCATGAGTTGCTGGCTTTCATCATTGACTATGTGTCCAAGGAATCGGTCGAGCGTATTCTGGTAGGCCTTCCCAAACAGATGAACAATGAGGCCTCGGAAAACATGAAGCGTATAGAGCCATTTGTCCGTTCTCTGCAGAAGGAACTTCCTGATATGCCCGTAGAATATGTGGACGAGCGTTTTACTTCCGTTTTGGCTCATCGGGCGATGTTGGATGCCGGATTGAAAAAAAAAGACCGACAGGATAAGGCACTGGTCGACGAAATCAGCGCTACCATCATTTTACAGAGTTATTTGGAGAACAGAAGAACATCATTTGACAGATTAAATAAAGAATAGAACATGATTTTACCTATATATACTTATGGACAGCCCGTGTTGAGAAAAGTGGCTGAAGACATTACGCCCGACTATCCCAATCTGAAAGAACTTATTATGAATATGTTTGAAACAATGGACCGTGCCGAAGGGGTTGGATTGGCTGCACCTCAGGTAGGACTTCCTATCCGTGTAGTTGTCATCAATCTGGATGTTTTGTCCGATGATCTGCCAGAGTTCAAAGGCTTCCGCAAGGCTTATATCAATCCTCATATTCTGGAAGTGTCGGGAGAGGAAGTCGCGATGGACGAAGGTTGCTTAAGCTTGCCGGGTATTCATGAGAGTGTAAAGCGTGGTGAAAAGATCCGTGTGAAATACATGGACGAGAATTGGGAAGCACACGAAGAGGACGTTGAAGGCTATTTGGCCCGTGTCATGCAACATGAGTTTGACCATTTGGAAGGCAAGATGTTCATTGACCATTTGTCTACTTTGCGCAAGCAGATGATAAAAGGCAAGCTGAATTCCCTGCTTAAAGGGAAGGCGCATTGCACGTATAAGGTGAAAACTGTGAAATAATTATAATGTAATGGTGAAGCGAATCCTGATAGCCATCGTGTTTTTTCCGGCATTGCTATGTGCCCAAATCAATACGGAGCGAGTAATGATGATTGCCCGCAATGCGCTGTATTTCGAGGATTATGTACTTTCCATTCAGTATTTTAATCAGGTAATCAGTGCCAAACCATACTTGTTTGAACCTTATTTCTTTCGTGGTTTGGCCAAGATAAATTTGGAAGACTATCAGGGAGCCGAAGCCGATTGTGATGAAGCAATTCGGAGAAATCCCTTTGTCGTGGGGGCTTATCAGATAAGAGGACTTGCACGTATTCGTCAGAACAATTTTGACGGAGCGATAGAAGATTATCGAATGGCCTTGAAATATGAGCCCGAAAATGTCGTTTTATGGCATAATCTGACGCTTTGTCATATGCAGAAGGAAGATTACACTTCGGCAAAGGACGATTTGGAGAAATTGCTGACAGTGTCTCCTCGCTACACGAGGGCCTACCTGATGCGTGGTGAAGTGAATCTAAGGCAAAATGATACGATCAATGCTTTAAGGGATTTCGACAGAGCCATTGAGTTGGATCGTTATGATGCTGACGGCTGGAGTGCACGTGCTTTGGTGAAACTCCAACAAAAACAATATAAAGAGGCTGAAAACGATTTGGACCAAGCCATTCGTCTGAGTGTCAAAAATGCCGGAAATTATATCAACCGCGCTTTGGCTCGTTTCCATCAGAACAATTTGAGAGGAGCCATGCAGGATTATGATGTGGCGTTGGATATAGACCCCAATAACTTTATCGGGCATTACAACCGAGGTTTGCTTCGTGCCCAAGTCGGGGATGACAACCGCGCCATTGAAGATTTCGATTTTGTGTTGGAGACGGAACCTGACAATATGATGGCCGCTTTCAACCGAGGCTTGTTACGTGCGCAGACAGGTGACTATCGGGGAGCTATCAGTGACTATTCGAAAGTGATAGATGAGTATCCTAACTTCTTAACTGGATATCATTATCGGGCGGAGGCACGTCGTAAGGTGGGCGACCTTAAGGGAGCTGAACAAGATGAATTCAAGCTTATGAAAGCTCAGCTGGATCGTTTGAATGGAAAGAAAAACAATGGAAAGGATGTAGTTGATGCTACTTCGGATGCCGATAATACCGATAAGGAAAAGACCCGCAAAAAGTCTGATAAGAATATGGAAAACTATCGGAAGATAGTGATTGCGGATGATTCTGAAGTGACTCAGCGATATACGAGCGACTATCGTGGCCGTGTACAAGATCGTAATGTCATAGTCAAGTTGGAGCCGATGTATGCTTTGACCTACTATGAAAAGATAAATGAAGTAAAGAAAGCTGTCCATTACCATAAATTTATAGATGCGTTAAATCTGTCCAAGCAATTGCCGAAGCCTCTGCGCATAACCAATATGGAAGCTCCGTTGACAGAGGAACAGATTAAATATCATTTTGCGTTGATTGATTCTCATACATCTGATATTGTAGCTGAGCCTCTGAATGTGATGAAACGGTTCGGGCGTGGCATTGATTTCTATCTGGTGCAAGATTTTGACAGCTCGATTGATGATTTCACACAAAGTATTTTGTTGGATGGAAATTTCTTCCCGGCCTATTTCATGCGCGCGTTGGTTCGCTACAAACAGCTTGAATATAAGAAGGCAGAAACTATGGCAGACGGAAATATTCAATCGGCTACTGCCGACAAGCAGAGTTCAGAAATAACGGCTGTTGATTATGAAGTTGTCAAGAAGGATTTGGACAAAGTCGTAGAATTGGCTCCAGATTTTGTTTATGGATACTACAATCGGGGTAATGTTTCTTCAACGTTGAAGGATTATCGCTCAGCTTTGGAAGATTATAACAAGGCTATCGAGCTGGATCCTGAATTTGCAGAGGCTTATTTTAATCGTGGATTGACCCAGATCTTTTTGGGCAACAACAAGCAGGGTATTTTGGATTTAAGCAAGGCTGGTGAATTGGGTGTAATTTCTGCCTATAACATCATCAAACGCTTTACGGATAATGCCCGCGAATAACATTTTGTGTGAAAGAGATGATTTTAAAAAATAAATCTTTATTTTTGCGTTCTGAATTTGAAATACATAGCATTATGATAAAAATAACATTCCCAGATGGCTCTGTTCGTGAATACAACGAAGGAGTAACCGGCTTACAAATAGCAGAAAGTATCAGTTCAAGACTGGCTCAAGAAGTCTTGGCTTGTGGTGTAAACGGCGAAATTTATGATTTGGGGCGTCCCATTCAGAATGATGCCGAGATTGTTCTTTATAAGTGGGAAGATGAGCAGGGTAAGCATGCTTTCTGGCACACCAGTGCTCACTTGCTGGCAGAAGCTTTGCAGGAACTCTATCCTGGTATTCAGTTCGGTATAGGTCCGGCAATAGAAAACGGATTTTATTATGATGTTGATCCGGGCGAAACGCCCATTAAAGAAGTTGATCTGCCTGCGATTGAAAGCAAGATGGCTGAACTGGCTGCCAAGAAAGAGGTTGTTGTTCGCCAAGATATTTCGAAGAAAGATGCTCTGAAAAAATTTGGAGATCGTGGTGAAACCTACAAGTGTGAACTGATTTCTGAGTTGGAAGACGGTCACATCACAACTTATACACAAGGTTCATTTACAGATTTGTGTCGTGGCCCACACTTGATGACGACGGCTCCTATCAAGGCTATCAAACTGACTTCAGTAGCCGGTGCCTATTGGCGTGGACAGGAAGATCGTAAGATGATGACCCGTATTTATGGCATCACTTTTCCCAAAAAAAAGATGCTGGACGAATATTTGGTGCTGATGGAAGAAGCCAAGAAACGTGACCATCGTAAGATAGGTAAAGAGATGGAATTGTTCATGTTCTCCGATACGGTAGGCAAGGGCCTTCCGATGTGGTTGCCGAAAGGAACAGCCTTGCGTATCCGTTTGCAGGATTTCTTGCGTCGTATCCAGGCTCGTTATGATTATCAGGAAGTGATGTGTCCACCTATCGGAAACAAACTTCTGTATATTACTTCCGGCCACTATGCTAAGTATGGAAAAGACTCCTTCCAACCTATCCATACACCTGAAGAAGGTGAAGAATACTTCTTGAAGCCGATGAACTGCCCTCACCACTGTATGATATACAAGAACTCGCCTCGTTCGTACAAGGATCTGCCTTTACGTCTTGCTGAATTCGGTACGGTTTGTCGTTATGAGCAAAGCGGTGAGTTGCATGGATTGACTCGTGTACGTAGCTTTACGCAAGATGATGCACATTTGTTCTGCCGGCCTGATCAAGTAAAGGATGAATTCTTACGTGTGATGGATATTATTTCCATTGTGTTCAAGTCTATGAATTTTGAGAACTTTGAAGCACAGATTTCTTTGCGTGACAAAGAAAATCGTGAAAAATATATCGGTAGCGATGAAAACTGGGAGAAAGCAGAACGTGCTATTATCGAAGCTTGCGAAGAAAAAGGTTTGAAGGCAAAGATTGAATACGGTGAGGCTGCTTTCTATGGCCCGAAGCTTGACTTTATGGTAAAGGATGCCATTGGACGCCGTTGGCAGTTGGGAACTATTCAGGTTGACTATAACCTGCCCGAACGCTTCCAGTTGGAATATACGGGAGCTGACAATCAGAAACATCGCCCTGTGATGATTCATCGTGCACCTTTTGGTTCTATGGAGCGTTTCGTCGCTGTGCTTATTGAGCATACAGCTGGTAAGTTCCCTTTATGGCTGACTCCCGATCAGGTCGCTATTCTGCCTATCAGCGAAAAGTTCAATGATTATGCTAATGAAGTGCGTATGATATTGAAGAAATATGATATTCGTGCTTTAGTGGATGAACGTAACGAGAAGATCGGACGTAAGATTCGTGACAACGAGATGAAGCGCATTCCTTATATGCTTGTTGTTGGTGAAAAGGAGGCGGAAAACGGCGAAGTTTCTGTACGTAAGCAAGGTAAAGGTGACCAAGGTACAATGAAAGTGGAAAAATTTGCTAAAAAAATCAGTGAAGAAGTTCAGAATATGATAAATAAGTGGTAAATTTGCGGCCAATTTAGCAGTAACAAATAAAAAACGCATAGGAAGTAAACGTTATTTAATGAAGAATGACAGCTTAAAAGGGCAACATCGGATTAATGAACAAATCCGTGCCAAAGAAGTCCGTATAGTAGGCGATGAGGTAGAAAACAAAGTATATCCGATAGCACAGGCTTTGAAATTGGCCGAAGAATACGAAGCGGACCTTGTAGAGATTTCTCCCAACGCACAACCCCCTGTTTGTCGTATTATTGATTACTCTAAATTCCTTTACCAACTGAAGAAACGTCAGAAAGAACAGAAAGCCAAGCAGGTTACAGTCAACGTGAAGGAAATCCGTTTTGGTCCTCAAACTGATGACCATGACTATAATTTCAAGTTGAAGCATGCTAAAGGTTTTTTGGAAGATGGTGACAAGGTGAAGGCGTATGTTTTCTTCAAAGGTCGTTCCATTTTGTTTAAAGAACAAGGTGAAGTATTGTTGCTTCGTTTTGCGAATGATTTGGAAGACTATGCTAAAGTGGATCAGATGCCAGTTCTTGAAGGAAAGCGCATGACGATTCAACTTTCGCCGAAGAAAGCGACGGGAACAAAGAAGCCTGCTAACTTTTAAACCGTCGATTGTTTCTGATACAACGGAAGAATAAGAAAAATGAGTAACGCCATTGTATAGTGCGTTGCCATGATAGTTTTAATAATAAAATATAAGTAAAATGCCAAAGATCAAGACTAACTCCGGTTCAAAAAAAAGATTTACTCTTACCGGAACGGGTAAAATCAAAAGAAAACATGCTTTTCACAGTCACATTTTGACTAAGAAAACGAAGAAGCAGAAAAGGAATCTATGCTACGCTACATTAGTTGATATCACTAATGTAAGCCAGGTTAAGGAGCTTTTGGCTATAAAGTAATCAGAAAGCTGCTAAGAAAATTAAAGTTATTAACCGAATGTTTTAGCTTGAAGTCTGTTGTGTGAAGCAATGGCGCTAACATTCAAAAAACAAGTGAAAATATGCCAAGATCAGTAAATCACGTTGCTTCTAGAGCAAGAAGAAAGAAAATTTTGAAGTTGACCAGAGGTTACTTTGGTGCCAGAAAGAACGTTTGGACTGTTGCCAAGAACACTTGGGAGAAAGGTTTAACTTATGCGTTCCGTGACCGCAAGAATAAAAAGAGAAACTTTCGTGCTTTGTGGATTCAGCGAATCAACGCAGCCGCTCGTTTGGAGGGTCTGTCTTATTCTAAACTGATGGGTGCTTTGCACAAAGCCGGAATCGAAATTAACCGTAAGGTTTTGGCCGATTTGGCTGTTAATCATCCAGAAGCATTTAAGGCTATTGTTGCTAAAGTTAAAAATTAAGGAAAGTGCTGGATTCCCATAAAGTTTCCAGCACTTTTTTATGTTTTTCTTGTTTCTTTCATAGAAACTTCTTATCTTTGTCATAGAAAAAAATAGCTGCATTGATTGGATCGGGAAACTCATCAAATTATACGAAATACCGAGACACACTTCGATTCTCAATGGCGGGCCACGCCTTTCGGGGTAACTTTTGAGTCGGTGGATTACAAAGAGGACGAGTACTCAAATCATGTCTATCGGAGTTTCATCACATCATCGGTGCGGCTTTCTATAAAAAAGGAATGGTAATTTAGTTGCCATTCCTTTTTTTTTTTCAAATTGTCTAGTCCTGAAATAGCGTTACAACAAAAAGTAACATTATGGAAAAGACAGAAACAAAGTACGTTAAGCGC
>NZ_CANRPM010000028.1 GCF_947632445.1 uncultured Bacteroides sp.
GTGCGCTTAACGTACTTTGTTTCTGTCTTTTCCATAATGTTACTTTTTGTTGTAACGCTATTTCAGGACTAGACAGTTGTCATGTTATTATAGCTCCCAAATCACTTTGGAAATAATCCGGGAGGAGCTCAAAATAGTCCTGTCACATCAAGTAACAGATTATCAACAAATTAGTGCGACACCTTAGGGGCTTTGGTAAACATTTCCGCGAAAAATAAAAAATACCTTGCCTTTAAAGGCAGCCTATTTTTTATTTTATTTCAAAAAAGTTTGCACAGCCCTGTCACGTGTCGCAGCAACCGACTGTATATCAACAAATTGGTGTGACAGGACTGTTTTATTCGTGATAAAACCACGTTTTTCTTCCTCTTTTTTTCACGGGCAGATTTTTCCGTCCTGACACCGTGCTTGCTGCCCCTCTGACGAAGTGCTTCGTTTCCTCCTCATAAAGCACTGCATGACACCCTCACGCAGCACTGCGTCGGGACTTCAGGAAGTGCTGCATGGCGGCGGAAGAAAATAGACATTTCACTGCCGATTCATTGTCAGTTATCGCAGCCTATTGTTGTTTTGAAAAGAAACCCGCCATTGAAGCGAACTTTATCAATGACGGGCAACTTGCTGTCTTTTGATTTTATGTCGAACTCACGTCTCTTTATTCTCTCTATGGTTCTTCAGTCTATATCAGAACGATGCACACAGGTAAGGGCAAAACAAAAAATCCGGGATGACTTGCATCCCGGATTTCCTATCTAACCAATGTATATCTCTCTTACCATTCAGGAACAGAGAAAAGAGTATGGAATGTAAACTTCATTTCCATAGAACTGCTGAAACCGAGTTCCTTGATAACATCACCATCAGGAGTACCGAAAGCGCACCCTTTATCCTTTGTTGCCCCATAGCAATTCCAAAGTTCCAGACGATATTTCGGGGATTCATTGGCATCGAGCACTTTGGATGCATCAAATGTCACTTCCTTGCCATCCAAATAGAAATTGTCGAGTGTGGCATGTAAACCGGGGAAATACTTGTAGATGTCAGCCACTTCAATGAAAGTCATGATGGAACCTGCCGCATAGTCGGCCGATTCGTACTTGATGTCAAACTGAGGAGCCACAAGGCTGTACTGGAAGTTCTCGTATTTCACCTCGAACGTAGCTCCTGCGTTATATCCCCAGTCACTTCCCCAATCCGGATTGACAGTAACCAGACTGGGTGTATAAATACCTGCACCGGTACCATCGGTAATGATGGTGCAGTCAATTTCGAGCTTCTCATTGAAATGGATGGCTGGCTCAGTACCTTGATTTTCTACATTGCTGAACGGACTGAAAAGAACAGCATTGCCTACAGAACCAGCCCCATAAGCATTGAACAACTGAACACGGTATCTGCCGTTATTTTCAATGTCGCCAAAATAGAAACGATTGGCATCAAACGGAATGGAAGTACCGTCGAGTCTGATGTCATCAATGCGTACAAACGAATTGGGATAACGTTTCGCCATATCGGGAAAGTCAAGTGTAAACACCATAGCATCGGTACAAGCTCCCTCGAAAACAAACGTATGCTGTCCCGCCATGTTTTCGGGTGAAATGGCGGCAAGCTGTTCATCCCAATTTCCTCCCCATGATGAATCAGCGAGGTTGAGCAATACCGGAACCTGCGCATCGGCATCGGCCTTGGTCTGACTGTAATAGTTCAACGAATAGCCATAGTCACCATCGGGCAAAGCAATCTGCAAACCGTCGGCAGTCAATGACAAAATGTTCAGCTTACCACTCTTCGTGCCAATCCAAGTATTGCCACAAAGCACGTCTATGTCGATGTCAATCACTTTATTCACCTCGTCAATCGTAAACTTACCGGTCTCATCGGTCACGGTGCCGTCTTCGGCAATGCGATGAATGTTCACCGTACCGTCTTCCTTGAACTCCATATAACCATAATCCTTCCCGTAAGTATAACCTATCCAACCGTTATCTGTACCCATCTCCCAATGAATCTGCTGTTCAATGTTGGGTTGTCCGTTGGAAACCGTACTCCAGTTGTCTGTAACACCCCATTGCGTGAAAGGTCCTTCAAACACATGCTGCTTACCGTCCTGGCCATTGTCAAGATACCATTTCTGATAGAGCAAATCCTTGATGAACGGTACGTTTTTAGCTGTGGAAACAGCGCGTACAGCCATACCTTGATAAACTGCGGCAGTGATACGGTGATTGACAGAAGCCGCAAATTGGTAACCTATCGCAAATTTATCATTGGAAGAGACAGTACCGGTGAGATAATATCCTTCGGTACCCTGCACTGTCACATCGTTTGCCACACGCGTACCCGCTGCAGGCAGGAAGATGGAATTACCATTAGGACCGGTAAACTTGAAACCGGGTACCCCATCCTGTTCAGTCCACTCTTTCTGGCACAACGTGAAAAGTTCCTCGAAATCATCGGCAGTAGGCAGTGTGGCACGCCCTTGAAATGCATGGAAAGCCAAGTCGGCAGCCGTTTTATAAGTATCGGTCGAAGCATAGTCGGCAGGGTCGATGCTGTTGTTGCATCCGGTCAGGTCGCCGAATCCGAAAAGGCCACCCGATCCGGTCTCGCTCTTGGCGCCCACATTGAAGCGAGCCCACTTCACAGAGAGTCCTAAGTCGACAAGGTCATTGTCAAGGTCGAAGTCATAGGCAGGAGTAGTGAAACTCTTCACTTCACCATACACAATGCCGCTACCCAGATTGAGGTAAGCCGCATAATAGTATTGCGTTTCCGGCACCAACCCTTCATGGACGAATGAATAGCTGTTCTTAAGTTCCTCACTCTTCACAACAAGACCTGCACGAACCGCTTCCACATCGGATGAAGTAGAGATAACGACACCACAAGTAGCATCGGCCGTGGCATCGGTCAATGTTCCACCCAATACAGCCGAAGCGAAGTCGACAGATGTGGCATCGGCAGTGGTCACCTTAGCATCGGTGGTAAGCAAGCTTTTCACCTCGCCCTTGTAATACACCTTACCCTGCAAGCATACATAAGCCTGATAATAAAGCGTGGAGTTATTGCTTAACCCGTCCAACTGAGCGCTGAAAGTGCTGCCGTCATAAGCAGCCTGCACGTCCTCGGACATGTTGTCTTGCGCAGAACCATAGAAGAAGCCGGTCTTGTAGCTTCCGGCATCCATGCCGTCCACACCGGAGAGCGTGGCATGGAGCGTAGCGGTAGTGGCGGTCACATCAGACGATCCTGTCACCACCGACGATTCGTTCAGAACCGGGGTGGTGTGGATAGTATAGTCGTCATCTTCACTGCATGAAGCCAGCGAAAGACCCACTGCAAGTGAAAGTATTCCTAAATATATCTTTGTCTTCATATATACTAAATTCATTTAAGTGATTATTCAATGGTCATCGAAATTACCTCAACCTTCACATCCGGCTGTCCGTCTTCGGTGGTAGCCACAGTAGCAAGTCCCTTATTCTGGATACCGATACAGATACAACTGCTTCCTTCATAAGTCACAGTGGCACCGGTGGTATTGGTCACGGATACAGTCTGCACAGCTCCTTCGGCGGTGTCAAAGGCCACGGCGTGAGCCAAGTTGTAGCAGTCATCTTCCCAAGTATTTCCGATATTATTGTCCATAATCACCGTCTTAGGAGCCGCGCCCTCGTTCCAAGTGATTCCACTCAGCACTCTGTATTGTATCTTCAGCGTCTGGTTCTTTTTCAACTTCACTTTCGTGATGTCGATAGGCCATCCTGCGTCACCACCGCCCCAAGGATTGTAGAACTGCAAGCGCAGACGATCGGAATTTCCGTCACCGAAGATAATCTGTACCTTGCTGTTATCTACCTTGATTTCAGTAGGCCCGGTAGGTCCGGCAGCAACAGGTTTGTAGTTGAGGTTGGCACAAAGATAAGAATCCACGGCTCCCTTGTCATTGGTCGTTGCAGGCACACCCATCTGGAAAGAACTGGTGACATCGCAAGCCATTACGGTAAACTCACTTCCCTTCACTTCAACCGTGCGCTTATCGCCGGTAGCGGTGAGGACGGTTATCTCAACCGGATTGCCGTCGGCATCCATAAATTTCAATTTGCCGTCTTCGATGGCAAGCATACCGGTATTGGTGCCGTCATCCCACTTGTAGCCCTCGGCCGTATTGCTCAATACCAGCTCATAGTCGGCAATGGAAGCATCAGCCACAGGTGCCCAAGAAGAACCGTACTGTCCCTTTACTACGCTTTCCCATGCAGCAGAGCCGCCATTCCACCATGTCCAGTCATAAGGTTCTTCATCATTGATGAGGAAACGTGCCTCATTGCCCACATAGGTGACACCGTTGATTTCAGTAGTGAACAGTTTGGTTGCCAAATCTTCAATCGCAGGCTCTTGTACTTCCGCAGACTGAAGCAAGCCCGGATCTTCAGTCGGTATGATGCCGGGGTCATTGTAAGCCTCTTCGGAAATGAAGTTCCACACCAGCCACCACGGACCTTCGCTATTGGTACGCATCGTAGCTACCTGTAGCAGATAAGGAGTACATTCTATAATCTTGATGTCGTTGGTATAGTTGGAACAAACATCATCAAAGCTCTCGTTATGCAATGAATAGGTACCGTTATAGAAAGAAATGACAGGGCGTTTCGGGTCAGACACATTCAGGTTGAAAGTTCCGGTGACATCCGTCGTGCCTGAAGCAGCCACCCTATGAAGTTCCACCGTACAGCCTTTTACCGCATCCAGACCGAAAGTGATGTACGACTGGAAATAGGGATCGCCTTCCGGAATGAGCCACGATTGGATGCCCGGATCCCAGTTGGGAGTCCAATTGGCGCTACCAATCACAATGTCGGTAATGTTGCTTCCGTCATTTTTTACATCATCGGGGCTCATGTACATCACCGGTCCCGAACAACGGCCAATGCCAAAGTTCTTGTCAATGGGAACCCACTTGCGGCTCTTGCCCACTCCACCTGCAAGGTTAGTCCAGATAGGGTCTTCGAGCATGGCAAAGTTATTGGTCTCTATCTTGAAGGTATATGGTTCTCCATATACCGGACCTGCCGGTGTGGAAGCGCCGAAAGTCACGCTATATTCACCGGCAAAAGGAAGTGCCAAGTCGAGAGTGGTCTTTTGAGAAGGACCGTTTGGAGTGACCCACAACGGAGTGGCTCCCTTGATGAGCGAAGTCAGATGAATCGTATTAGGATCATTGGCATCAGGGGTTACCGTATAGGCGATACCTTCCACCAAATCATCGGAGACATAGGTTTTTGCACCCATCTCGTACTCTTCGGGCGAGCAAGCGGCAAATATCAAAGCCGCTCCTGTCAATATGGAAAAGAATGATTTAAGTCTCATATCTTATTGTTTTATTTATTTTTATTTACTCTATTAATGGTACTAAACCATCACCATCCGGGGTTCTGCACAAGGACTCCCTGTGAAAGATTAATTTGATTATAAGGAATCTGGCTCAGGCCTTTGGTGTCTTTCACACGCTCGGCCCGTATGGTTACCACATCATCAGTGCCTCCACTCTTCACCTTGACTCCATTCAAGGCGAGCTTCTCGGCTGCCACGTCTATACCTTGACGCAGGAGATCCCAATAATTGATACTCTCAAAAGCAAATTCAAGACGACGTTCTTCCATGATGGCTTGTTGAGACACACTCTTAGCTTGATAGCTGCTTGATACAGTTCCGTTATCATCAACCTGATAGGCACGCTTACGCACTTGGTCGAAATAATTTTGCGCATTAGGACTGCCCAGCTCTGCGGCCATCAACAACACGTCGGCATAACGTACAATAACGTAGTCTTGGCGGTTCTGTGTTTGGAAGTCACCGCTACCGTCCTGCTTACCGGCATGGCTTCCATCGGCATAGCAAAGGGGAGCGTACTTCTTTATGACATAACCGGTATATTCACGCCAATCATTAAAGCCGGTGGTAAAGTCGGCCGAATTGGTGATTCCTTCCCCTGCCAGATCAATGATAGAAGCCGAACGCCGGAGGTCACCCGAAGGGAATGCTTCCACAAAATCAGGATTTACCGTCAATGCGCCCCATCCCTTGCAATAGGGAGCATAATTGAGTTGGCGCATGCCCAACATTACCTGCCAACGGTTGGAGTCATTATTCCCGTTATAATCTTGAGTAGAGGTAAATTTCAACGCAAGAATGGTTTCCTTGTTTCCATCACCGGCATAGGTGCCCATCAAGGTTGCATAATCTCCTTTTTCGGCCACTTTTGCAGAAGAAGCCGGCCACAAATTCTTGAATTGCGGTACCAGGCCATATTCTCCTGAAGCAATTATGTCTTCTACGGCAGCCAAAGCCTCGGAACGGGTCACTTCTGCAGGTTCTTCACCGTAATATCCGGTATAGAAAAGATAGGCACGTGCCAGCAAAGCCTCGGCAGCATATTTTGTAATATGTCCGTCGTTCGTGGCAGCATATTCCTTGGGATAAGCGTCACCGGGAATATTCTCGATGGCATATTTTAAGTCAGTAAATATGGCGCTGAACACATCTTCGGCAGGTGAAGGGGCGCGATTTTCGTTTACCGGCTCTAAAAAGAGTGGAATATTTCCCCATAAACGAACCATATCCAGATAGAGCAATGCACGCAACGTCCGACATTCGCCCATATAGATACCGCGTTTGCTATTCGATTCATTCCATACAATCTGCTCTTCATGGGCGATCAGTTCGTTGCAGCGATAGACACCCGCATAATAGTTCTGCCAATCACCTTCGTATAGGTTGAGGTCGGCCGGCGACTGGGAGATGTCAAAACGGTCAATGGCCTGATAGCCGCGTCCATCGGCGTTTCCGGTAGCACCGAAACACTCGGCACTCATCACCTCGGAAGCTACGTAAAACCCTACCATCATGGCTGATGAAGTTTGGCGCCAACCATCGTAACAACCTATCAGAGCACGATAAGCATCTTGTTCTGTCTTATAGAATGTACCGGTTGAAGATTCAGTCTTCGACGTAACATCAAGAAAGCTGTCGGCACACGAAGCCAGTCCCATACTCAGAAGCAGGGCACTTGCCATAAATATATTTTTGTTTTTCTTCATATCAGTCTATATTTTAAAATTTCAAGTTAACACCAAACAATACGGTACGGGGACGGGGATAATAACCTAAATCAACGCCCGACACCCAACCTTGTCCATTATCTCCTTCAGGGCCATAACCTATTTCAGGATCCATGCCGTCATATTTGGTAAATGTGAACGCATTCTGTACTTGGGCATAGATACGGCACTGGCTGATGGCCTTACATTTCAGTAGCTTGGCAAAGTCATAGCCCAACGTAATGTTACTGATTCGCAGGTAATCGCCATCCTGTACATAAAGGTCTGAGAACTGCCAGTTGATATTCTGATCTGTGACACGAGGTATTCGGTTGCTGGTTCCCTCTCCTGTCCAACGTCCTAAAATAGCAGTCGTATAATTGGCTTGCTTGGAGGTATGGTTACGGTAGCTCTGAACAATCTGCTGCCCGAAAGCGCCGTTGCCCACTACAGAGAAATCAAGTCCTTTCCAGTTGAAACCAAGATTGAAGCCCATGGTGAAGTCAGGAATACCGTTGCCAAGATCGGTCTTGTCAAGGTCGTTCACAAGTCCGTCATGGTTAATATCCACAAACTTCACGTCACCCGGTTGTACGTCAGCCTGCAGCACACCGTTACCGGCCTTAATCCAATCCTCTATTTCCTGATTGTTTTGGAATAC
The DNA here is from genome assembly GCF_947632445.1 of uncultured Bacteroides sp. Taxonomy (GTDB): domain Bacteria; phylum Bacteroidota; class Bacteroidia; order Bacteroidales; family Bacteroidaceae; genus Bacteroides. Next base: position 7,762 of record NZ_CANRPM010000028.1, read on the forward strand.
GCCTGCTGTCTTGAAACCATAGAAATAACCGATAGGCTTACCATTCTCGGCACGATAGAATTCAGGAGTATTGTCATACAATTGATTGGTGGAACCATGAATGATACCATCGTCGTTAGGAATCTCTCCAACCTTATTCTTGTTGTAGGCGCCGTTGATACCGATATTGTAGCTAAAGTCTTTGCCTATCTGGTCATTCCAGGTAAGGTTGAGTTCCAAACCGGTGTTTTTCACTCCACCACCATTAATATAAGGAGCACCTGCTCCGGCAGTAGCAAGAATAGGAGCTACCACGAGCCAGTCTTTCGTATCTTTAATGTAGAAATCGAAATTGACACCCAATCGGCTGTTGAGGAATCGGGCATCAAGACCGATATTGGTCTGCTGTGAAGTCTCCCACTTGATGTTAGCATTAGCCAGACGGCTGGGATAAGCTCCCCAGTTGGTTCCGAGTTGTGCCGCAGCATCCGAATCGCCGTAACCGCAGCCGAAAAGGTAGTGAGTATTGGTGTTTTTGATAGGAGCCAGATATTGGAATGCGTCAATGTTGGCATTACCCACTTGTCCCCAGCTGGCGCGTAGTTTCAGGAAGTCAAGCCAGTTTTGCGTACTTTCCATGAATTTTTCATTAGTAATGGTCCATCCTGCCGATACCGAAGGGAAGTAACCGAAACGGTTACCTTTGGCAAAGTTGCTCGAACCGTCTGCACGCAAAGTGGCATTGACCATATACGTTTCTTTCCAGTTCCAACCCAATCGTCCGAAATAGGATACCTTGCGGTTCTCGGTATGCGGATTGCCGCTGGCACCCAAGCCGTCGGTCGAGTCAGAGGCTGTTCCGTTGCCCACGAAAGCATGCCCCCAATCATCAAAACCTTCTTTCAGCATACCGTTATTGGCGCCGATGTAAGTACCTTCGTAGCGATAGGTTTCCATACCCAGCAAGGCATTGAAGGAATGTTCTCCCATAGTCCAGTCATAAGAAGCCGTATTGGTCCATGTCATACCCAAAGAGTGGTTGGCATTCTGAGATACGGTGGTTCGTTCATTATATGAATATTGGCTGAACTTGTAGATAGGCTTGAAGCTACGGTATTCGCTGGATTCATAAACCACGCCGAATACAGACTTTATCTTCAAGTTCTTGACCGGCTGCAATTCAGCATAGACATTGCCGGAAAAGGTAGCCGCTTTGTTCTCATTGTTGCTGTCGGTCATCATTAAACCATAAGGGTTCCCATCGCCTTTGTTCCAGTCGCTGGTACTGGTGTCATTGTAAGGCGAATCATGATTATTATCGCTATAGACAGGAGTGATAGGCGATGTTCCGAATGCACCGCGTAAGGTATTGTTATATTGGTTGCCTACACTGATGCCATTATTCATCTTATATACAAAACTCACCTGCTCGCCCACCTTCAAAATATCCTTGAAAAGTTTGTGCTCGCTGTTCACACGGAAATTGTAACGTGAATAGTTGGACACATCCGAACCACCGACAATACCTTCCTGATTCATGTATCCCAACGAAAGGGCATAAGTGGAAGTAGCACTTCCACCGGTGATACCCAGCGTATAGCTCTCCGTAGTAGCATTATCCTTGAACATTGTATCTATCCAATCCGTATCATACACATTACCATTGGCATCGTAAATAGACTGGTATTGACTCCAATCGTAAGCCGAAAGTCCACTGTTCAAGGCCTGCTCATCCATAATGGTCATATACTCTTTCGCATTCAGCATATTGCCTTACGGGCTACATTCTGTATTCCATAATAAGCATCGAAACTTACCTGCGCTTTACCTTCGCGTCCTTGCTTGGTAGTAATAAGCACTACACCGTTAGCACCGGCCGAACCGTAGATAGCCGCACTGGCCGCATCTTTCAGTACATCTATACTTTCGATATCGGCGGGATTTAAAGTGGAAATGTCACCACCCACGCCATCAATAAGATAAAGAGGGGCGCTGTTTCCCACTGTGCCAAGACCACGAATACTCACTTTCATATCAGCACCCGGCTGGCCGGAAGTCGAAGCAATGCTGACACCCGGTGTCTGTCCCTGCATGGCCTGCAAAGGATTGGTTGTATTCATCTTGGCAATTTCTTCACCTTTCACCTGGACAGTGGCACCCGTCACCAATTTTTTCTTTTGGACGCCATAGCCCACTACAACCACTTCATCCAGCATCTCGGTATCCTCCTTCAGCACCACATCAATGACAGAAGAAGTTCCTACCTTGATTTCCTGTGATTGATAACCGATGTAAGAAAACACCAGTGTTTGCCCTTGTTGGGCACTTACCGAATACCGGCCATCAATACCGGTAATTCCACCCATAGCGGTTTCTTTCACCTGCACGCTGACACCTATCAACGGCTCACCATCCGTAGCCGATGTCACAACACCCGTAATGGTCTTGCTTTGAGAAGGATTAGCCTGAAGGCTACTGATTGCAGGTACAAGAAACAAAAGTACCCATGCAATGCGGCATAAATGCAGATTTATGCACTTTTCCAAGAATGTTTTTCTCATACATTACTTATTTTTAATTTAATAAAGTTATATTGCATTCTTTTACGCCAAAGAACTACACAAATGTATGGAAGAACAAGAATAAAATGTCGAGAAATTGTTACGAAGAGTATATGATTACGTTAATCATGGCTTCCAAGATGTTACTTAAAAAGGTATAATTTGTTTCTATCCCTCCCCTAAACCTTTTGAAAGAGGGCTATTTGATGAAGTTATTGAATACCTTTCATTGAAGGTTAAGAATATTTTTCATTTTAAAACAGCCTCATCCACATATTCCATTACGGCTTCAGGTTACCAGCACGAACCTTACGCAACAATGTCTCAAAGTCGAAAACCACTTTAGGATATTGCAAAGCAACATTTTCCTGTTCGTCCAACTTATCCGTCATACGATACAACTGCGGTATGCTACTGTTACCTGTCTCAATCTTGGGACCCCATGTTATCATCTTCGGTCCATCATTCGATTCAATGAATTTCCATTCTTTAGTACGAACGGAAAGTACATGATTTGACGACTGCTCGATCACACAAGGACGATCGGAACTGTCAGTCCCTAATAAATTACCCAAACGGTCAGAACTATCAGGAGCACTCCCTTCCGGCAGTTTAGCTCCAATCAATGCTCCCAATGAAGCCATCCAGTCTATCTGAGACATCAACACATCCGACTCACCACCCGCACTGATAGTCTTGGGCCAACGTACAATACATGGCACCATTGTACCACCTTCGTATGCACTGTACTTGTTTCCTCTAAATGGTCCCGTAGGCTTGTGGTTACCTAATAATTCTTCTGCCTGATCCAGATACCCGTCATCCACTACCGGACCGTTATCGCTCGAAAGAATAATCAACGTATTGTCGGCAATACCCAGTTCTTCAAGAGTCTGCATAATTTGCCCTACACTCCAGTCGAACTGTACAATCGCATCCCCACGCAACCCCATAGACGACTGCCCGCGAAAACGTTCATGCGGAAATCGAGGCACATGCACATCGTTCGTGGCAAAATACATGAAGAAAGGTTCATGCTGATGAGCCTTAATGAAACCCACAGCATGTGCAGTAATAGAGTCTGCTATATTTTCATCTTTCCATAAAGCCTTTCCTCCACCTTTCATAAAACCGATGCGACTGATACCATTGACGATGGACATGTCATGCCCGTGACTTGGTTTCAAATTATAAAGCAACTCAGGGTTGTTCTTTCCGGTAGGTTCACCGGGAAAATTCCGAATGTAACTAACTTCAATCGGCGCAAAAGAATCATAATTGGACACCATGCCATTCTCGATGAAAACACAAGGCACACGATCGGCTGTGGCGGCCATAATATAATGATAGTCAAAGCCCAAATCATCTAAAGACGATGGTAATGGAGCGTTCCAGTCTTGCTCGCCAGTCTTCTCACCCAGCCCCAAATGCCACTTACCGAAAGCACCGGTCGTATAACCACAATGGCTGAACATATCGGCTAAGGTATATTGTTCCGGGCGGATTATCATTCCAGCATTACCGGCAGCCACATCTGTCCCGGGTTTACGCCAGGCATACTCACCTGTAAGCAGTGAATAACGTGAAGGAGTACTGGTAGCAGCCACCGCATGTGTATTCGTAAAGCGAATACCCTCAGAAGCCAACCGGTTTACATTAGGTGTTTTCACACCTTTCGCCCCATAACATTCCAAATCGCCATATCCCAAATCATCCGCATAAATAATCACGACATTGGGCTTTTCCCGTTCCAGCACCTTTTTGTTCTTTTTTGGCGCCTCAACTCCCATGACCATTCCGGCCCACACAGGAGATAATAAAGTAAAAGTTAGAATAGATTGTTTCATAAATCATTTATTATAAAGTCATACTAAGCATACCGGAATTTAAGTACCATAGCTTTTCATTCCGGTATCTCTATATGTTCTTCTTGCAATGTCATTTCATATCAAAGGCATCAACACTCAATATCTGCATATACAACGGGCAAAAATAGTTTTTTAAGTAAAAAACACATCCCCTTTTCACCGATTATTTCCGCAGAAGGCAGAAAGAAGAAGGTGACTTATTTGTTAGGAACCGCCCATTTCTTTGTCTCCGTACAGGCAATATTCAGCACCTGATTACCCGCCTGCATGCAGAAATCGCCCGCCTCAAGCACCCAACGGCCGTCGTAACCCACAAAGCCCAGGTCGGAAGCTTTCAGCTTCAGCGTGACGGTACGGGTTTCACCCGGCTGAAGCTCGACTTTCTCGAAGGCACGAAGTCGGCGGTTATCGGGGGTTAGCGAGGCTACCAGGTCGCTGCTGAAGAGCAGGACGCTCTCCTTGCCTGCACGACTGCCTGTGTTCTTCACGTCGACGGTGAAGGTAAGCACGTCGTCGGCCGTAAATTTGGCCTTGTCCACCCGCAGGTTGCTATAGGCAAAAGTGGTGTAGCTGAGTCCGTAGCCGAAGACCCACTGCACGTTGACCGCCGCATCGTAATTGTAAGCGCCCTCCATCGGCTTACCGATATGTTCGCATGGTTTGTAGTCGTAGGTCACCAGCGAATGAGGATACTTGGGATAAGTATAAGGCATCTTGCCGCTAAAGTTGGCGTCTCCTGCCAGCAGATTGGCCAGTGCGTCGCCGCCGTAGTTACCCGGCAGCATGATGTTGACAACCGAACGGGCCAGCGGCTCGATGTCGGCGATGATGCGCGGGCGACCTTCGCTCAGTATCAGGATAAGGGGCTTGCCCGTTTCGGCCAGGGCCTTCACCAGACGACGCTGGTTGGCTGACAGAGCAAGGTCGTTCAGATTGCCGGGCGTCTCACAATAAGAATTCTCGCCAATGCAGGCTACAATGTAGTCGGCTTGGGCGGAAGCAGCCACAGTCTTCTCAATTTCGGGCGCATTCTCTTCCCACCAGTTGCCCTTCTCGTTGTAGGTTACACCCGCTTCATAAATGATGTTTCCGGCCCCGAACTTGTTGATGAAAGCTTCGAGGATGGTATTGTAAGGTTCGGAGCAGTCTTCAGCATTACTTCCCTGCCAGGTGTACGACCATCCGCCATTGAGACAGCGCATGGAGTTGACGTTCGGACCGAACAGCAGGATTTTCTTTCCTTTGGCCAACGGCAGGAGATTGTTCGTATTCTTGAGCAACACCAACGACTCTTCGGCAGCTTGCAGGGCCACGGCGGCATGTTTGTCGCTGCCAAAGAGCGGATAGTCTTTGAGGTCATAATAGGGCTTCTCAAACAGATTGAGGCGGTACTTCAGGCGGAGCACCCTGCGCACGGCGTCGTCGATGCGGTTCATAGATACCTCTCCCTCCTGCACCAACTGTTTCAGCAGGATGCAGAAATCCCAGCTATAGGGATCCATCGACATGTCGATGCCGGCATTAATGGCCAGTTTGATGGCCTCTTTTTTGTCTTTTGCAATGTGGTCGCGGGCATAAAGGTTGTTGATGTCGGCCCAATCGGTCACAATCATGCCGTCCCAATTCAGGTCTTCCTTCAGCCAACGGGTCAACAATTCATAATTGGCATGGAAAGGCAGGCCGTTGTTCATGGCCGAGTTGACCATAATGGAAAGGGCGCCGTGACGAATCATTTCTAAATAAGGAGCAAAATGCTTCTCGCGCATGTCCTGCTCGGTGATGGACGAGGGTGTACGGTCTTTGCCCGACACAGGTACGCCATAGCCCATGTAATGCTTCATGCAGGCGGCAATGTGGTTGGGGCCGATGTGATTGGGGTCATCGCCCTGAAAACCCAGCACCGACTCGCGTCCCATCTCGGCATTTAGGTAGCAGTCTTCGCCATAATTCTCCCACATGCGGGGCCAGCGCGCGTCGCGACCCAGGTCGGTGACAGGCGCATACGTCCAGGGGATGCTGCCTGCCTTAGTCTCATAGGCGGAGATTTCGGCCTCGCGGCGGGTCAGTTCGCGATTGAAAGCCGCTCCCATATTGACGCCCTGCGGAAAGAGGGTACCGCCCCGCGTATAGGTAGTACCATGTATCTGGTCGACACCATAGATACAAGGAATGCCGATTTCCTCCATTGACTTCTCCTGAATGCACCGGATGATTTCCTGCCACTTCGCTACAGACTGCGCCTTGCCTTGGGGAACGTTCAGGATGGAGCCCACTTTATACTTGCCGAAGACTGTGTCGAGCATGGCTTCGCTCAGGCGGAAATCCGCTTCGCCCTGTCCGGCGTCATGGTTCTGCAGGATATCAATGCTGAGTTCGCACATCTGCCCGATCTTTTCGTCAAGCGTCATTCTCTGCAACAGGCTTTCCACTTGCTGCTCAATCTTTTCATCTCGAGGGATGGCCGGAGCCATCGGCTGGGCTTCAGCGGCCCATACATTTGCCGCCAGCAACAGCGACAGAGTCCAATGCTTTTTCATGATACTTTGTATTTTATTCTGTTTCTTGGCAGAAAGCATCGCTTTACGAGGAGGAAAACGTCGTTTCTCTTAGTGGAAAGCATTGCTTTCGTTCAGACGCCTAATTTACATCGTTTAATCGTCTGTTGCAAACAAAAGGCCGCGCAATCGAAGAATAATTCATCATCCCGTTGAAAATTCGGAGATTATCGGTACATTTGTCACGTGAAAAAAGAAAGAACACTGCTATGACCCACCGTCTGAACACCAACAAACAATTTATGATAGGCAATGGCATCTTGGCTTTTGCCGTCATCTTCGTGGTTGTCCTCTTCGTCTATATGAGCATGCGCCTGCAAAATGACGAAGACCGTCGCTACACCGAACACTATATCGTCTCGCTGGTCAAGGGGTTTGAAGGAGACTCTGTATCCATTTACCTCAACGACAGCCTGCTGTTGAACAAGACCATCGACCGTGCGCCGTTCGATCTCGAAGTGCAGCGCTTTGCCGAAGAAAGCGCCCTGATGATCGTAGACAATGCTACGGAAAAAATATCGCTCTTCGAACTGAGTGAAAAGGGAGGAACATACCGTTTCGAAAAGGAAGGGGAAACAGTCAAACAGCTCCCCCAAGAATAAAATCTGTCTTTACGACAACGAGGCCGAAAAAGCCTTCAATTCCTGCCTTAACGCCTCGCATCGGCCTCCGGTCAGACGGTCGAGCATATCCCAAAATTCCGCACTATGGTTCATAATGCGCGTATGCGTCAGCTCGTGCAACAGTACATAGTCGATGAGATGTTGCGGGAGGAGCAACAAATAATAAGACAGGTTGATGTCCTTGCGCGTGGAGCAGCTGCCCCAACGGCCGGAACTGGAGTTGATTTTCACATCGTGGAAAGGCAAGCCGTGTTGTTTCGACAAGGCATACAGACGGGGCGGCAACACCTGCTTGGCATTCTTCCGCAAGGCTTCGCCTATCACTTTCTTCAGCCAGGATTGAAGCTTAGGGCTGTAAAAATCGGTACCTCTTGGACAGAAAATCTGCATCGACCCTAACTCCGAACGTGCCTGAAACTGACGAATATCCCTTTCAACCAACGTCAGTTTGAAGTGCACGGCGTCAATCCGATAGTTCAAGTCTATCAGCTTTTCGCTTCGTCGCGCCTGTACTTCACGCAGACGGGGACGCAAAGTCTCCAATCCTTTAGCCACATCGTCCCATGTCGCTCCCAAAGGCACAGTCACCACAAAACCTCCCTCTACCGCTCGGAATATCATCCGGCGGGCACGAGCGTTGACCCGCACCGCGACAGTCCCCAAGTCGGCATCCGTAACCGACTGGCCGGTCATGCATCGTTGTTTGCCTTCCATCATTCTTGTTTATGTCAAGGTTTGTCTGCAAAAGAACAAACTTCCGCACAAAGCGCAAAACTTTTGTGCACGAAAACGAACACACTGTCCGATTATGAACAGTAGCCGTTCGCCATTATCATTTATAATCAAGCATTTACATTTTTGGTACAGTTCTTGCATCTGTATAAACAGAGAATAAAAACAAAAAAAAGACGGCAGCCGTTGCAACGTTCTGCATCGAACTTCCGTCTTAATTATAAAACAAAAGAACAACATTTTAACTCCAACGAATATGAAAAAGTTTACAACGTTTACTTCCATCTTCCTGCTGACAACTGCTTTGAGTGCCTGTGTACAACCGTATAACCACCGTTTCAATTCAGGCAGTGACTGGCTGGGCGGTAAGGAAGTCAAAGCAAGCAAAAACTATGTGAACAAACAAATTATGGTAAGCGACTTTAACCAGATAGCCGTCGGCGGCAGTCTCGACGTCACTTATACACAGCTATCGGGCAAACCGAAAGTGGAAATCTATACATCGGACAATATTATCAACCTACTCGATATTTACGTCAAGGACGGCAAGCTAAACCTAAGCTTCAAAAAGAATGTAAAGGTAGCATACAACAAACTGGAAATCCGAGTGACATCAGAAGATCTGAATGCAGTCAGCGTAGCCGGATCGGGTGATTTCAATTTCACCAACGGACTGAGAACCGACCATCTGAAGATGAACGTGACAGGTTCGGGCGACATTACGGCGGGCGACATACAATGTTCGCAAGGATTTACAGCCCAAGTAACAGGTTCGGGCGACATCGAATGCAAACAGCTGAAAGCAACCGACCTGGACATCTCCATAACCGGATCGGGTGATTTGAAGATTGAAAACGCTCAGGTTGCGTCAGCCAATGCGAAGGTAGCCGGATCGGGCACCGTAAAAATCAGCGGCAGTGCCGATAAAGCCAATTATAGTGTAACCGGCTCAGGCGACCTTTATGCCAGCGAATTCAAAGTACAAAGCATATCCGCCAGCGTAGCCGGATCGGGTGACATCAAATGCCATGCTGTAGCATATCTGAAAGCACGTGTCAGCGGAAGTGGAACCATTGGCTATGAGGGCAATCCTCAGTTGGACTATCCCGAAAAGAAAAAAGTATATAAATTATAGAACTAACAACCAGACCGATAAATTCTCTCGACCTCTGCCTGCCGGCAGACATAAATCTCTTCTAACATGTAAAGGAAGGCTTCACCCAAAGTTGCCTTCCTTTATTTCTTCATACAGATACACGACATCCATAAAAATAAAGGGACGCTGCATCACGCGGCATCCCAATTATTTTAGTTAGTTTTTGTAAGATTTTGAGAGAATTGAAACTTCACAGCCTCAAGTCGTTTTAATAAAGCACACTAACTATTTTTAAAGCAAATGAAAATGTATATTTTAAACAATGAAAATTCATCTTTTTTCGATCTCCATCTTCTCGTCAACACGAGCCAGACTGTCCATCAGCTCTTTTTCGTGACTATCAGCCGGATTACCCGAAAGTGCCACCGAAGGCGCAGACATCTGCTTCTCTATCGTATCAGGCACATCAGAAGAGCCCCCTCCTACATTATTATCGAAAACGGAGTGCTGCATGACATTGCCCAACGAAAACATCAACACTATCATCGCAACAGCCTTCAGCAACGGCATGAAACGCGAAGCCAACGTCATGCGACGCGCCTTGACAACAGGCACTTCTATCTGTGCCAGTACTTTCTGATCGAAATCATCGCCCAAACCTTCCTGCTGTAAGAACTCCTGATATAAGAACAAGTCTCTGTAACGAAGCAAATGCGCAGGCACATCTTCATCCCTGAAGAACGAACGGAGCTGTGCTTCTTCCTCTACGGAGGTTTCACACTGCCAATAACGTTCCAATAATTGTTCTATATAGTTAGAGTCCATAATTATTTATATCTATAAATTTCTGTTTTACCTTCTGTCTGGCCCTGAACAAGTTTACTTTGACCTGCTCTTCCGTCAACCGTAGGGCAGCGGCTATTTCTTTATAGCTTTTACCTTCCACGTCACGTAATTGCATAATCAGGCGTTGCTTTTTAGGCAACTCGCCGACTAACCGATGCACCAACTTCAACTGTTCTTTGTTCACCAACCGATCATACGGGCTTAATACATCGGATGCCTGTTCGGCTTCGGGGGTCAGCTCCACCGTCTGCAAATCTTTCTTCTCACTACGGTCGATAGCCAGATTGCGGGCCACTGTCAGACAATAGGCTTCTACTGACTTCAGTCCGCCCCACTCGCCCCGCTTGTTCCAGACACGTATCATCGTCTCCTGTACAATATCCTCCGCCTCTGCTCTGTCGAAAGTTATCCGCAGGGCCAGCCGAAAGAGTTTGTCCTTCAGCGGAAGAATGTCGTTACGAAAGTCGATTTTCTGCATCTTTTAATGAAAAGACGGTTCAACAGGATAAAAGTTACAGCAGACAGCTGCTTTTTTTCATATTATTTTCGTATGCGGGTACCTCCCTGCCCGTTAATGGCCGATGCCAAAGTAATTACAACCTCGGACACACCTGCCTCCAAGGCCTCAAAAGAATTTTCCAGCTTGGGAATCATGCCGCCCTGTATCACGCCATCGGCCACCAGCTGCCTGAACTCAGCCGGATTGATGGTAGAGATGACACTGTCGTCGTCTTTCTCGTCGCGCAGCACTCCTTTCTTCTCGAAACAATAGACCAAGGTCACATCAAACAATGCAGCCAGTGCCTTGGCCGTTTCGCCGGCAATGGTGTCGGCATTGGTATTGAGCATGCGGCCCTCACCATCGTGCGTCAGGGGAGCCATAACCGGTACCACCTCTTTGGCTATCAGGTCGCCCAGCAATCCGGCATTGACCTGCTCCACATCGCCCACGAACCCGTAATCAATATCCTTCACCGGACGCTTTACGGAGCGGATGATGTCCATATCGGCTCCCGTCAGCCCCAAAGCATTGACGCCACGAGCCTGCAAACCCGCCACGATATTCTTGTTTACCAAACCGCCATAAACCATCGTTACGACCTTCAGCGTCTCGGCGTCGGTAATACGGCGGCCGTTCACCATGCGGCTCTCGATGCCCAGACGTTCGGCCAGCTTCGTGGCGGAGCGGCCTCCACCGTGCACCAGCACCTTGCGGCCTTCGATGGCGGCAAAGTCGTCCAGCAATTTATGGAGGGTCGCTTCCTCCTCTACGATCTTGCCGCCCACTTTAACGACTGTGAGTTTCTCTTTCATGTCATTCCAGATAAGTATATCCGTACAGGCCCGAACGGTAGTTGGCCAAAAACTCCTTCCCTTCCTCAAGCGAGATGCGGCCTTCCTTGACAGACTGGGTCACCCATGTCTCAAGCTTACGTACCAGCTTCTTGGGGTTGTACTGCACATAGTCGAGCACCTCGGCCACTGTCTCGCCGTCGATGAGCTGGTCGATGGAGTAGCCCTTGGAGTTGACAGAAACATGAACGGCATTCGTGTCGCCGAAGAGGTTGTGCATATCGCCCAGGATTTCCTGATAGGCTCCCACCAGAAAGACGGCCACGTAGTAGTTCTCCTTGTCGCGCAGGGAATGCAGAGGCAGGGTCGTGGCATCGGAGCGGGAAGTGACAAAGTTGGCTATCTTGCCGTCGGAGTCGCACGTCATATCCTGGAGCGTCGCCTCACGGTCGGGTTTCTCGTCCAGACGCTGAATCGGCATGATGGGGAACATCTGGTCGATAGCCCACGAGTCGGGCAGCGACTGGAAGAGCGAGAAATTGCAGAAGTACTTGTCGGCCAGCAGCTTGTTCAGCTTGCGGAACTCCTCAGGGCAGTGCTTCAACCCGCCGGCGATGGAGTTGATTTCGCGGCAGATGCTCCAATAGAGCTTCTCGATCTGGGCCCGCGTATTCAGGTCGACAATGCCGTGACTGAAGAGGTCGAGCGCCTCTTCGCGTATCTGCTGGGCGTCGTGCCAGGGTTCGAGCATGCTGCGTTGGCTCAGGTTGTCCCAGATGTTGTAAAGCTCCTTCACCAACTCATGGGCATCTTCGCCCGGTGTCCAGTCGTCGTCCATCTGCGGAAGGGAGGCCGTCTCCAGCACTTCAAAGATAAGGACGGAGTGATGGGCGGTCAGGCTGCGGCCCGTCTCGGTGATAATGTCGGGATGCTGAAACCCGTGCTTGTCGGCCGCATCGACGAAGGTCGACACGACATCGTTCACGTATTCCTGTATGGAGTAGTTCACGGAGCTTTCGCTGTTGCTGGAGCGTGTGCCGTCGTAGTCCACACCCATGCCGCCGCCCGTGTCGACGAACTCGATGTTAAATCCCATCTTGTGGAGCTGCACGTAGAATTGCGACGCCTCGCGCAAGGCGTTCTTGATGCGGCGTATCTTGGTAATCTGGCTGCCGATATGGAAGTGGATGAGCTTCAGGCAGTCCTTCATGTCTTTCTTTTCGAGGAAGTCGAGGGCTTCGAGCAGTTCGCTGGACGTCAGGCCGAACTTGCTGCCGTCGCCGCCGCTCTCCTCCCACTTGCCGCTGCCGTTGGAGGCCAGCTTGATGCGGATGCCGATATTGGGGCGGACCTTGAGCTGCCGGGCCATCTTGGCGATGAGGTTCAGTTCGTTCAGCTTCTCGACGACGAGGAAGATGCGCTTGCCCATCTTCTGGGCCAGCAGAGCCAGCTCGATGAAGCTCTCGTCCTTGTAGCCGTTGCACACCACGAGCGAATCGGGGTCGGTGTTGACCGCAATGACCGCATGCAGTTCGGGTTTCGAGCCTGCTTCCAGACCGAGGTTGAACTTCTTGCCGTGGCTTATCATCTCTTCCACGACAGGACGCATCTGGTTCACCTTGATGGGATAAATGATGAAGTTCTCGCCTTTGTAGCCATACTCTTCGGCGGCCTTCCGAAAGCAGCAGGACACCTTCTCGATGCGGTTATCCAGGATGTCGGGAAAGCGAACCAGCATGGGAGTCGTCACGTCGCGCAACTGGAGCTCGTCGACCAGCTCCTTCAGGTCGACCTCGATGCCGTCCTTGCGGGGAGTGACCACGACATGCCCTTTCTCGTTGATACCAAAGTAGGAAGTACCCCAACCCGTGATGTTGTACAGCTCTTCCGAATCCTCAATACGCCATTTTCTCATTCTTCTGTAACTTAGCGGTTTCTATTAGATTTAATTATCAGCGGACAAAAATACACATAAATCCCGTAACAGCATCTTTTACGGATGAAAATACACGCGCGGGCCCCGCTTTTACAGCTCCAGCAGCTGCCGCAGGCCGGCGACCGACTCCGCTATCTGACGCCCGTTCTCCAGGCGGCTGCCGTCGAAGCGGTAGCGGGCCTGTACGTAGGAAGGGCGCCGCTCCTCCAGCGCACGGTCGATGAACGCGCGAAGCTCCTCGTCCGTCTTGCCCTGCAGGATGGGGCGCTGCCGCGTTGCCGTCCGCAAACGGCGGAAGAGCACATCGGGCGGAACGTCGAGGAACACGGTCTGCCCCTGCCGGTTCATATACTCCATATTGTCGAAAAAGCAAGGCGTGCCGCCTCCCGTAGAGATGACGACGTCTTCGAACTCGCCCGTCTCGTGCAGCATGTTGCGCTCCAGACGGCGGAACCCGTCCTCGCCCCGCTCGCGGAAAAGGTCCGGGATGGAGCGGTGGAAACGTTCCTCGACATACCAGTCGAGGTCGATAAAGGTCAGCCCCAATTCGCGGGCAAAAGCCTTCCCCAGGGTAGTCTTTCCGGCACCCATGTAGCCGGTCAAAAAGATACGTATCATAGTGCATTTACAGTAACGGCCCTGCGGCCAGCGGGCAAAGATACGCATAAGCGAGGGCAAAAGCAAGTTTACTTGCATTTTGCCGAGCAAAAGTATCTTCGACGCAGTCAAAGTACGCATAAGCGAGAGCAAAAGCAAGTTTACTTGCATTTTGCCGAGCGAAAGTATCTTCGACGCAGTCAAGATACGACAAAACAATCAAAGAGATCAGATGAAAAATAATGACAAACGAAGCCTCCGTTCCGGCCGTTTTCCACCCGTTTGCCTTCGCCGGAAAAGGGTACTCCGAACCCCCGTCAGAAGGTGTTCTGGAGGGGGTCTAATCGATCCTCCGTATCGATCATCATCGATCTTCCGTATCGATCATCATCGATCCCCCGTATCGATCAACGTCGATCTTCCGTATCGACAGAAGCCGTTGTTCCGTATCGACAGAGAAGGGTATTCGGCATCGGTAATAAATCCATACATTTATATAAAACAAATGTGTGGCCATCTTCTCACGAAGAAACCACACATCGAGCCTTTCGACTCATTGTTAGGTAATTAATGTAAATCAAACCCGCCGAATACACCGCTTAAGGGGTGTATCCGGCAAGAGAAAACCGCCTGCAAGACTCTTCCTGCAGGTGGTTTTTATCTTTCTCACGGCTCGTCGGCGGCAAAACCGGTACGACGGTAACCCGAAACCTTGTATTTGGAATATCCGTAAGCAGCCGGATAGTCGTCGTCGTCGAACGACACGTAATACACCAGACTGTCGGCCGGCATGCCGCTGGGCGTAGTGGCCGCACCGGGCAACATCCTGCCGCCTTCGATATTCACCATGCAGTCATAAGCTTCGTTCGGCACTGCGCCGTTGGAACTGAAAGTCAGGTTATTGCAATCGGCATTTACCACGACGGTATAATCCCAGAAGTTCCCTAAATCGCTCACGTACAGCTTGTCTGCCACATTGTCAGTTGTGTTGTAGGTCAGTCCCAGCATGACGCCTACCCCGAACGGGTCTGTCATCACCACGTTGCCTGCATCGTCCACCGCATCCACCGTCAGCTCCCATTCTCCGGCCAACGCCTCGGTAGCGGTTCCTCCTATCTCGTCTTTCTCGCAGGAGGCAAACAGTACCCCTATGCAAGCCACCATTACTAAATATATTGCCTTTTTCATATTGTCACATCAATTAAGTTATTTGGTTATCGCTCTTAAAATCACCGTCAACGGCGTGCCTCCGTAATCTACATTCAACGTAAAGGTACGGGTGGCGGGGTCGTAACTGCCGCCTGTCAGATCCAGCACGATATCGCCGGAATCTCCGAAGTACCAGCTGCCGATGCCGCTCGTCAGCGAAACACTGTTGTCGGCATTCAGCCGGAAGTCGACTTCCGCATGGAAATCATACGACGGTTCAAAACCCGGATTCATTCCATAGAACTGTAACCCGCCCATCAGGTCGTCCAGGTGATAGGTTCCGTCGCCGTTGTCGGTGATGAAAATCAAGGCACCGGTATAATGTCTCGATCCGGCCATGCTTTCGCCCAGATAAAGGGTGGCAATGCTGTTCTCATCCACTACATACACCGTGCGCGATGCCGTAGTCGAGAAGCCGTCGGCATTGTAGATGATATAGGAAATGGAGTAGGCTCCCGGTCTGGAATAATCCACGTTGGAGGCGGCTTTCACCTCGCTGCTCACATCCTCGCCGTTCAGTTCGGCATAACAACCTTCGTCGGCATAAGTCTCGCCCACGTTTACAACGACGGTAGACTGACCCAGCACCTCAAGTGTGGGGTAATAGGTAACCCGCGTCAATCCCTCTGTCGACTTGTCGCAACTCCACAACGCCACGACAAGTGCGGGAACCAGTAAATATGCTACTATTCTTTTCATTATTTTGTTCCTTTCTTATAAGTGTAACATCACATTATTTCGCCCAAAAGACCGGAGTGGTGTAACCGGGGAAATCGGGTACGTTGCTGTTGCGCGAAGACGAGGTCTCGGCATACGGGAAACGCTCCAGCAACTTGTTGGAACCCACCATACCGAATACCTGAATCGGCGTATAGAGGGTGCCCGGCACGTAACTGCCGGTGTCGAAAGAATCGTCGTTGTTCTTATAGAAGTCGCTTCCCTGTGCCGTGCCGAAAGCCGGATAGTCCAGACGGCGCATCTCGCACCAGGCTTCAAACGGATTGACCCCTGCCAGCGCCACCCACTTGGCAACACCGATGCAGCGCATCGGCTCATTGCTGTCGTAAGGATAGCGTTCCAGGTATTCGGCCGCGCCGTCTACTCCTGCCGTAGCAAACGAAGCCTCTATGGCAGCGGCATAGTGTGCGGCAGCGTCCGAAGCCGACCCGTAACGGGCATAATATTCGGCCATGAAGAACTCCGTTTCGGCCACCGTCAGCAAATAGACAGGCTGGTCGTAAGTCACCGCCGGACGGCACCAGTAGTTGGCATTATATTTATTCGTACCGGTGTATTGCGCTCCCGAAATGGAACCTTCAAAATTGCCCTCGGCATTGGGTTTGAAGAATACGGCCAGACGCGGATCGGTATAGACGATATTCCCCAAATCGTCTCTGACCTGCATGGTGTTGACGATTGCCAGATTGGCGACCAGGTTCTGCTGCATGCCGGGAGCAAAATCCTCGGAATAAAGCGGATTGCGCTTCTCTGCCTCATCCGCCCAGCAGCCTGCCCATCGCACATCGGAAGCGGGGAAATCGTTCCCGGCTATCAAGGCACCGACTTCGGCCCGCACGTCTTTCACATTGGACATACGCATCAACAGTTTCAGCTTCAAGGCCTTGGCAAACTTTATCCAGCTGCCTGCCGACTGATTGGGGAACAGGAAATTGGTACATACCTCAGCCGAAGGCTCCACCTGCGAAAGGGCTTCGTCCAGCTCGGCCAACACGCCTTCATACACCGTCTGGCCTTCGTCGTAGGCCGGAGCCAGGTTGTTGGGATCGAGCGCCTCGGTGTAAGGCGTTTCGCCATAACAGTCGACCAATGCCTGGAAGACAAAGGCACGCAAGGTCGTGGCGGCCAACGAAGTACCCAGGTCATTGTCTGCAAGGGCACGGTCGTTGATGTTCTTCAGGTTGTTCAGCGATTTCTGGTAAAGCTGTGTATAAGTGCTCCCGTTACGGGTGGGCGACATCTCGAAACGCGAATAACTCAAATAGTTGGACGTACCGAACTGCTGTGTATAGTGCTGCGCAAAATAGCCGCCGGTGATGAAGAGGAAATCTCCGTAGCTTCCCGCAATACTCATTTCCGCGGCAGGCATAATCATGCCGGTTGTCACGTTTCCTTCCGAAGGCGAGTTAGGATCCTGGTTGATGTCCATATAGCTGTCGCACGAAGCCACGCCCAAGCCTAAGCCTACGGTAAAAGCGGATAAAAGAACTATCTTTTTCATTGTCTGAACCTCCATGTTTTTAGAATGTGATATTAAGATTGCAACCGAACACACGGCACGACGGGTTGTTGTAAAGCTCACCGAATTGTGAGCCAAGGTCGTCAGCGCTCGAAATGGTAGTCGATTCAGGATCGGCGTAGCGGTTATCCGAAGCCGTCCACATAAAGACGTTGTTGCAGAATGCCGTCAGCGAGAGTGCGTTCAGCTGCATGGCGCGTACCCACTTCTTGGGAAGGTTCCACGTCAGGCTGATGTTACGCAGCTTCACGAACGAACGGTCCATCAGATAAGCCTCGCCACCGCTTCCATAGCCATAGTCGTTGAAGTAAGTCTGGTAGCTGCCGTCGTACTGATAGATAGGCGTCGTATTGGGAGAATAACTGCCATCCTCGTTGGCTACCACCGAGTTGGGGATAACGAAAGGACGACGGTTGTTATAGGTGGTAACTACGCCGTTTCCGGTAAACTGCATCAGGTTCTTGGTACGCGAGAACATGTAACCGCCTTTGCGGATATCCAAAGCTGCGCTCAGGGTAAAGTCTTTGAAGGTCAGGCCTGTCGTGATACCGCCGGTCCAGTCGTTGTTCATGTTCTTGCCGGTGTCTTCCAGCGTAGTGCCCAGTATGGGGAAACCGTTGCCATCCACAATCATCTTGCCGTCTTCGGTGTACTGCGGCAGGTACGTATAGAACTGGCCCATAGGCTGTCCTTCGACGGCATACAACTCGACGTCATCGCTGCCGGCCGCGAAGCCATAGATGGAAACGCGCCCGCCTTCCAGGCTTTCGGGCAGCGAGATTACCTTGTTTTTGTTCTTGGCAAAGTTGAAGCCGATGTCCCAACGCCAGTTGCGTGTCTGTACGGGAGTCAGGTTGACTGCCAGCTCCACACCCTTGTTTTCCACTTCACCGAAGTTGGTTATGACATAGCTGTATCCCGAAGCCGGATCGGCCGGCAAAGTAAAGATCTGGTCTTTCGTGCGGCGGTTGTAGTAAGCGGCATCAATGCCCAGGCGGCCGTTGAAGAACTGCAAGTTCATTCCGACTTCAAACTCCGACGTCATCTCCGGTTTCAGGTTCTCGCTACCCAGGGTGTTGGAAGTCTGGTAGGCATTGGCGCCGTTCAAGGGGAACGAGATATTGGGAGCGACGTAATAGCCGTTGGATGCTCCCTGTATGTACGACAGAGAGGTGGAATAAGGAGAAGCGTCATTACCCGTCTTACCATAAGCCAGGCGCAGCTTACCGAAACTCAGGATGTCGTTCTCAGGAATAAGCCGTGTGAATATCCAGCTCAGAGTGGCACCCGGATAGAAGAAGCTGTTCTGCTGGATGGGCAGCGTAGACGACCAGTCGTTGCGGGCCGTCACATTCAGGTACACCATATCGTCCCAGCCTACGGTCAAGTCGCCGAAGAGACCTACCAGCCGGCGTTTGCTCTGACCCTCGGAAAGCGTCTGCGAAGCCGTGTTGCTCAAATCCCAGAAACCCGTACCGATGGACAGGTTGGTACCGGAACCGTTCAGAGAGGTGGAATAGCGTTCGTTCATGTTCACACCGACGTTGACGTTGACGTCCAGACGGTCGTCCAGGAACTTCTGCGCATAGTTGGCCAGGAAGTCGTGGTTCAGCTCGTAACGGCGGCTGTAGATGGCCGTCACGCCTCCTTCCTGATTCATGCTGGAAGGCGGATAACCGTAGTCGTTGTCTATCAGCGCATCGTCCAGATCAATCTGCGGACTGCCTGTCTTGATGTCATAGTCCGTGTAGTCCAGACCCATGCGGTAGGTCAGGGTGACATTCTTCACCGGCTTGATGTCGGCCTGCACCTTCCCGTAAATCTGCTTGGAGTTGGTGTGGAAGCGGTTGTTGGCCAACGACCAATAGGGATTGGTGATGCCGTAAGGGGTGAAATAGGCTTCCGGCGTATTGAAGGGGTTGCTCAGGTCTTTCATGTCGACGATGGAGACATCGCGAGGCAGTTCCAGCAAACCGTCGATTACGGATGTACCCTGGAAGCTGCCCACAGCATCCGTCTGGCTGCGGGCGAAGTTGACGGAAGACGACAGCTTCAACCACTTCACCGGCTCGTAGCTGTTGCGGAAGGCGACGGTGTTGCGCTTGTACATGTCGTAGTCTTCGGGGATGATACCGTCGTCGCCCGTGTACGAATAGGAGAGGTAGTACGTCATCTTCCGGTCGTCCGACTCGCCGCTCAGCGAGAGGTTGTGGTTATGCGACCAGCCCAAGTCGAAGAAGTCTTTCACGTTGTCTTCCTTGGCACTGAACTCGTGGATCAGCTGCTGGTGGTTCCACACCGGGCCATACACCTGTGTCGAGCCGTCGAGGGCAGGGCCCCACGAACCGTTTTCGATGAAGGTCTGCCCGCCGTTCCAGCCCTGTCCGAAACTGTTCTGCAACTCCGGCAGAAAGGATAGCTGGCGTGCCTGCACGCTGCCGCTATAGTTGATGGAAAAGTTGCGATCCCTCGAACGCTTGCCGCTCTTGGTCGTGACGATGACGACACCGTTGGCGGCACGGCTGCCATAGAGTGCCGTAGCGGCTGCGCCTTTCAGGACGGTCATCGACTCGATGTCCTGCGAAGCCACGTTGGAAATACCGCCCAAAGTCACGCTCTTTCCGTTGCCGGATACGGAACTGTTGGAAAGGGGGATGCCGTCTACGACATACAGGGGCTGGTTGTCGCCGTTGATGGAACCGAAGCCGCGAATGACGACATTACTTACCGAACCCGGATCGCTGGAGGTGCTGCTGACTTGCAGACCCGCCACCTTGCCCGAAAGGGCGTCGGCTACGTTGGTGGTACGCGCACTGATGATTTCGTCGCTCTTGACGGTGGTGGCCGAATAGCCCAGCGACTTCTCGGAGCGACTGATGCCCAAAGCCGTCACCACTACCTCGTCCAGCACTTCGGAGTCGGCACGCAACACCACTTTGATGAGCTTGCCTGCCGTGATAGCCACCTCCTGCGTCTGCATGCCGACATAGGAGATGCGCAGCGTTTTGGCACCGGCCGGAACATTGCTGATTGTAAACTTGCCATCCATATCGGTCATGCTGCCCATCTGGGTGCCCACTACCAATACCGATGCACCGATAATCGGCTCTCCGTCTTCGCCGGAAGTAACTACTCCCTGAACGCTCGACGTCTGAGCCAATCCAAGGCTTACCCCCGCAAAGAGGCAAACCATCCACAGTAATAACTTCTTTTTCATAAACTCTCTCTTAAATTAAAGTTACTAAATTCTCTCAACGAGCCGCAAAGATATTACACGTAATTTAACGCTCCAAATTTTCCGGGCAAAAAATATCATTCTGACCGAAGAATTAACGTTTCGACTGTCACTTTGAACAGAAACAAGCTGAAAAAGCAACCTATCAGAAACAAAGAAACGGGCGCGACATGCGTATCTGCGCGCGCGGACTGCGGCGGGCGGAGGCGGGAAGCCGGCGGAGGAAACGAAGATATTTCCGCCTTTCGGCGCCATTCGGAGCCGTAAACCGAAAATATTCGTACCTTTGCCCGCATGAAGAAGAAACGGAAATACTACGTCGTATGGGCGGGCGTCGCACCCGGCATCTACGACAACTGGACGGACTGCCAACTTCAGACGAAAGGCTACGACGGCGCGCGCTTCAAGTCGTTCGACACGAGGGAGGAGGCCGAAGAAGCATTTGCCTCGGCGCCCGAAGCGTATATCGGACGGAAGGAGGCGACGGAGCATCGGCCTCGAAAAGCGAAGGATGACGGCAGCGGCCGCCCTGCGTCCGGGGTGGTGGAGAACAGTCTGGCGGTGGATGCCGCGTGCAGCGGAAACCCCGGCCGGATGGAGTATCGCGGCGTGCACGTCGCTTCGCGTCAGGAGATATTCCACTACGGACCCGTCTACGGTACAAACAACATCGGCGAATTTCTCGCCATCGTCCACGGACTTGCGCTGCTGAAACAGAAGGGCTTGGAGATGCCCGTCTACAGCGACAGCCGCAACGCCATCCAGTGGGTCAGACAGAAGAAATGCAAAACGCGGCTGCCCCGCGAGCCCCGCACGGAGGCGCTGTTCCGGCTGATAGAGCGGGCGGAGAAATGGCTGCGCGAAAACACCTACACCACGCCCCTTCTGAAATGGGAGACCGACCGCTGGGGCGAAATCCCTGCCGACTTCGGACGGAAATGAATGCCGGCCCGCATGTGTGCACCGGTTTGTGCACAACTGTGCACCCGGCAGTGCACGGCCGTGCACCGAGTATTTCACAACCGTGCACAGAGTGGTGCACAACTTTGCATCGAGCAGTGCACTATTTTGCACCGTATATTTCACAAAAGTGCACCGGATATTTCAAAAAAGTGCACCGGGTATTTCAAAAAAATGCACCGGGCGGTGCAGAAAAGTGAACACGTCGGTGCAGAAAAGTGCGCAGGGCGGCGGGCAGGAGGCGGCTTACCACACGTACTGCCATTCGTAGCGGTCGAACTCCATCGGGACGGTCAGGCCGTGACGCTTCAGAATGGCGGCTATCTTCTTCTGCATGGCGGGGGAGAGGGGTTTTTGTCCGCGCAGAAGGTAGTAGTAGTTGCGTCGGCAGACCAGTTCGCAGACTTCCGAGCGGACGACTTTCACGTTTCCGGCCGGAATGAGTGCGAATGCCCGCCGGAAGCCGTAGGCCATGCGGACTTTTTCGGCCTTGCGGAAGAACCGGCAGGAGCGTGCTCCCGCCGTGTCGGCAAGCAGGGGGTTGACGAGGGTGAACGTGCTCCTGACGGGGGTCAGGTCGCGGGCTGCGAAGGCGCGGAGGCATTCGCCGGCGGAGGCGCAATCGGTCTTGAGGCAGAAGCCGAAGTATTCGGGGGCGTTGTCGCAAAAGTTGAAGTCGTTGTCCATATCGGTCTGATTTTTTTTAGAGACTGTAATGCGGGTGATTTATCGGTGCGGAGGTGAGGGCTGTCAGCCGAGCGACTGCATGTCGTTCAGCCGCTTGTAGTAGCCGTTCAGGGCGAGCAGTTCTTCGTGGCGTCCGCGCTCCACAATCTCGCCTTCGTAGAGGACGCAGATTTCGTCGGCGTTGCGGATGGTGGAGAGGCGATGGGCGATGGCGATGGTGGTCCGCGTTTTCATCAGCCGTTCGAGGGCTTCCTGCACCAGGCGTTCGCTCTCAGTGTCGAGGGCCGAAGTGGCTTCGTCGAGGATGAGGATGGGCGGGTTTTTCAGGATGGCGCGGGCGATGCTGATGCGCTGGCGCTGCCCGCCGGAGAGCTTTCCGCCGCGGTCGCCGATGTTGGTATTGTAGCCGTCGGGCGTCTCCATGATGAAGTCGTGGGCGTTGGCGATGCGGGCGGCGGCGACGACCTGCTCCATCGTGGCCCCTTCGACGCCGAAAGCGATGTTGTTGAAGAAGGTATCGTTGAAGAGGATAGCCTCCTGATTGACGTTTCCGATAAGGGCGCGCAGGTCGCGGATGCGCACGTCGCGGATGTCGGTCCCGTCGATGAGGATTCGGCCTTGCTGCACGTCGTGATAGCGCGGCAGGAGGTCGACCAGCGTCGACTTGCCGGAGCCCGACTGGCCCACCAGCGCGATGGTTCGTCCGCATGGCACGGTCAGGTCGACATGCTTCAGCACGTCGCGGCGTCCGTCATAGCTGAAGCTGATGTCGCGGAACTCGATGGCGTGTTCCAATCCCGTAAGTTGTTTCGGGCGGGCCGGCTCGCGGATGGGGTTTTCGGCGAGGAGTATCTTGTCGATGCGCTCCATCGAGGCGAGGCCTTTCGGGATGTTGTATCCGGCTTTGGAGAATTCTTTCAGCGGATTGATGACGCTGTAGAGAATGACCAGATAGAAGATGAACGAGGGGGCGTCGATGGACGAGATGTTATTCAAGATAAGCGTTCCGCCGAACCATAGGACGATGACAATGAGGCAGGTACCGAGGAACTCGCTCATGGGATGGGCAAGTGCCTGGCGGGTAGCCACGCGGTTGATGGCGTCGCGATAGTCGTTGCTGCACTTGTCGAAGCGTTTTTCCATCTTCTTTTCGGCGATGAAAGCTTTGATGATGCGCAGTCCGCCGAGGGTTTCCTCCAGCTGGGACATCGTGTCGCTCCAGCGGCTCTGCGCTTCGAGCGACTTCCGTTTCAGCTTCTTGCCGACGGCACCCATCACCCAACCCATGCCGGGTACCACCAGCAGCGTGAAGAGGGTCAGCTGCCAACTGACGGCAATCATCGTGGCGAAATAGACGATAATCAGGACGGGGTTCTTGATGAGCATGTCCAGCGAACTGGTGACGGACGTCTCCACCTCGGTGACGTCGCCGCTCATGCGGGCAATGATGTCTCCCTTCCTCTCTTCCGAAAAGAATGCAAGCGGTAAACGGAGCACTTTATGATAGACTTGTCTGCGGATGTCGCGCACGACTCCCGTGCGGAGCGGTATCATGACGGCCGACGAGGCGAAGTAGGCCAGCGTCTTCAGCAAGGTTATCACGGCGAGGAAGATGCCCAGGACGAGCAGCGTCAGCGAGGCGCCGCGCTCGGCTATCAGCCGGGACACTTCGTAGTAGAAGTTATTCACCGCCACGTCTTTCAGCTCCATGCCCGCCGTATCCCAGGGGATGAACTCGTAGACTTTCGTATCCATCTTGAAGAGAATTTGCAGGATGGGAATAATCAGCGTAAAGGAAAATATGTTCAGGAAGGCGGACAGCAGATTGAGAAACAGTGCCCAGACAAGGTACTTTCGGTAGGGCGGCACGAAGCGCCGCAGCAGTCGGAGGAATTCTTTCATAACTTCTTCATTTCTATAACAGTCATGCAAAGATAGTGCAAACGCGGGGAAGTACAAAACGAAAGCCGTGCTTTCCGGCCGGAGCCGCCCTGTTTCCGCCTCCTCCGACGAATAAAATGAACGGACAAAATGCAACAACAATGGCAAAGCCTGCTTATCTTTGCAGACAAAAACAGGAATGAAGTACATGAAAGTAATCGTCGACGACAAGATACCCTATATCAAAGAGGCCCTGAGCACCCTGGCAGATCGGATTGTCTATGCTCCCGGCCGGGAATTCACACCCGAACTGGTGCGCGATGCCGATGCCTTGATTGTCCGCACCCGCACCCGTTGCGACCGCCGCCTGCTGGAGGGAAGCCGTGTGCGCTTCATCGCGACTGCGACCATCGGCTTCGACCACATCGACACGGACTATTGCCGGAAAGCCGGCATCACCTGGCAGAATGCGCCCGGCTGCAACGCGGGTTCAGTCGCCCAATACGTGCGCTCCGCCCTTCTGCTCCTCCAACTGCAAAAGGGCTTCCGGTTAGAAGGGAAGACGCTGGGCGTTGTCGGCGTGGGACACGTAGGCACGAAGGTGGCGGAAGTCGGGCGCGAACTGGGTATGCGCGTACTGCTGAACGACCCGCCGCGTCGGGAGAAGGAGGGAGGCGACTGCTTTTCTCCGTTGGAGCAGCTGGCGGAAGAATGCGACGTACTGACTTTCCACGTCCCCCTCGTCCGCGAAGGCGCCTACCGGACCTTCCATTTGGCCGATACCGACTTCTTCGGCCGCCTGAAGCGACGTCCCGTCCTCGTCAACACTTCGCGCGGAGAGGTCGTCGGGACGCAGGCGTTGCTCCATGCGCTGCAAGCCGGACAGATCGGCGACGCCATCATCGACGTCTGGGAAAACGAGCCCGACATCCATCCCGGCCTGCTCGACCGTGTCTTTCTCGGCACCCCACACATCGCCGGCTACTCGGCCGACGGCAAGGCCAACGCCACCCGCATGTCGCTCGACGCCCTGTGCCGCTTCTTCCGCCTCGACGCCCGCTACCGCATCGAACCGCCCGCACCGCCCCACCCGCTCATCGAGGCCCGCAACCGGACGGAAGCCTTCCTCGCCATGTACGACCCGCGACGCGACGACCGTGCGCTGCGCCTCCATCCCGAACAATTCGAGCAGCTGCGCGGCGACTATCCCCTGCGACGGGAGCCGGAAGCCTTCCGGGTGAAATACATCGGTTAGCTTAGTCTGTTCCGGCCAGCAGCCGTTCGATGACCTGCGGATAGTGCTCGTATTCCAGCGCATGCACCCGCGCCGCCACGTCTTCCGCCGTATCTTCCGGGAAGACCGGACAGCGGAACTGGGTGATAATATCCCCTTCGTCATAATGCTCGTTGATATACTGGATGGTGATGCCGCTCTCGCGTTCGCCCGCCTCCACGACTGCCTGATGGACGCGGTTGCCATACATGCCCTTCCCACCAAACTTGGGCAGCAGCGACGGATGGATATTCACGATGCGCTGCGGGTAAGCCTGCAACAACGCATCGGGCACCCGCGCCAGAAAACCTGCCAATACAAGGAAGTCCACCCGATAATCGGCCAGCAGCTTCAACACCTCTTCGCCGGTCGCCCATTTCTCCTTACCTATATATATACACGGAACGTGCAAGTTTTCCGCCCGTTTGAAGACATTCGCATCCTGCCGGTTGCACACGACCAGCACCACTCCGTCCGCTCCGTCTTTTCTTTCCTTCTTCTGGAAATACCGGATGATATTTTCGGCATTCGTGCCATTGCCGGACGCCAGAATTGCTACATTTTTTCCCATAAAACCTCCTGTTTTTGCACAAAAAACCGCTTTTTGTGCAAAATAATTGTATTTAATCCATTAAATATTTGCGCAAAACAATAAATATACCTTTCTTTGCAAACGCAAAATTAAAGAAATAAACTCAATTTATTAACTAAAAACTTAAAGTTATGTCTGAAATTGCATCAAGAGTAAAAGCTATTATCGTCGATAAATTAGGCGTAGAAGAATCAGAAGTTACAAACGAAGCGAGCTTCACAAACGACCTGGGAGCTGATTCTCTTGACACTGTAGAACTTATCATGGAATTCGAAAAAGAATTCGGTCTTTCTATTCCCGACGATCAAGCAGAGAAGATTGCTACTGTAGGCGATGCCATATCTTACATCGAAGAGCACGCTAAGTAATCCTTATCCATCAATCACATGGAATTAAAAAGAGTTGTAGTAACAGGTCTCGGTGCCGTTACTCCCATTGGCAACAATGTCCAGGAATTCTGGGACAACCTTGTCGATGGAGTCAGTGGAGCGGGACCTATTACTCATTTCGACGCGTCATTATTCAAGACCCGGTTTGCCTGCGAAGTGAAGAACTTCGATGCAAGCGACTATATCGACCGCAAGGAAGCCCGCAAGATGGACCTGTACACGCAGTACGCCATCGCCGTGGCCAAACAAGCCGTCACGGACTCCGGTCTTGATGTCGAAAATGAGGATTTGAACCGAATAGGTGTCATATTCGGAGCCGGTATCGGCGGCATCCACACATTCGAAGAAGAAGCAGGCAACTATGCACTGACGGGCAAAGAAAACGGGCCCAAGTTCAATCCGTTCTTCATCCCCAAGATGATTTCGGACATTGCAGCCGGACAGATTTCCATCCTGTACAGCTTTCATGGCCCCAACTACGCCACGTGCTCGGCTTGCGCCACTTCGACCAATGCCATCGCCGATGCGTTCAACCTGATCCGTCTGGGCAAAGCCAACGCCATCGTCACAGGTGGTTCGGAGGCAGCCATTGCCGCTTGCGGCGTAGGCGGATTCAACGCCATGCACGCCCTGTCCACCCGCAACGATTCACCCGAAACGGCATCGCGTCCGTTCAGCGCCAGCCGAGACGGCTTCGTAATGGGTGAAGGAGGCGGCTGCCTCGTGTTGGAGGAACTGGAGCACGCAAAAGCACGCGGCGCCCGAATCTATGCCGAAGTAGCCGGTGCAGGCATGTCGGCCGACGCCTATCACCTGACCGCATCGCACCCCGAAGGACTGGGAGCCAAACTCGTGATGAGAAACGCGCTGGAGGATGCAGAGATGCAGCCCGAACAGATCGACTACATCAACGTGCACGGTACATCCACTCCGGTGGGCGACATTTCGGAAGTAAAAGCCATCCAGGAAGTATTCGGCAAACATGCCTACGAACTGAACATCAGCTCGACCAAGTCGATGACAGGCCACCTGCTGGGTGCAGCCGGCGCCGTAGAAGCCATCGTCAGCATCCTGGCCATCAAGAACGGCATCATACCTCCGACCATCAACCACACCGAGGGCGACAACGACGAAAACATCGACTACGACCTGAACTTCACGTTCAACAAGGCCCAGAAGCGTACTGTCAACGCTGTCTTGTCCAATACCTTTGGGTTTGGCGGTCACAATGCTTGTGTCATCTTCAAGAAATACGCAGAGTAAGGTCGTGTTACGTAACCAAATAGACAAAATAAGGCTCTTGTTTCATAAGGAACGGAAGTCTTATTTTTGTTTTTATCGCATTCTGGGCTTTTTGCCCCACAACCTGAAAATCTACCAGCAGGCCCTGCTACACAAATCCACTTCGCTCCGTTCCGAAGAAGGAAGGCTCATCAACAACGAACGCTTGGAGTTTCTGGGCGATGCCATCCTCGATGCGGTGGTAGGCGACATCGTATTCAAGCACTTTGAAGGCAAACGGGAAGGCTTCCTGACCAACACCCGCTCCAAAATCGTACAACGCGAAACACTGAACAAGCTGGCCGTGGAAATCGGTTTGGACAAGCTCGTCAAGTATGCCTCACGCTCTTCCTCGCACAACAGCTACATGTACGGCAACGCCTTCGAAGCCTTTATCGGCGCCATCTACCTCGACCAGGGATACGACCGGTGCAAGCAGTTCATGGAGAAGAAGATTTTCAGGCAATACATCGACCTGGACAAGATGTCGCGCAAGGAAATGAACTTCAAGTCGAAACTCATCGAGTGGAGCCAGAAATACAAAGTAGAGGTTTCGTTCGAACTCATCGAACAGTTCATCGACCACGAAAACAACCCCGTGTTCCAGACTGAAGTGCGGATAGAAGGACTTCCGGCAGGAACCGGCACGGGGTATTCCAAAAAGGAATCCCAACAAAATGCGGCGCAGAGGGCACTGAGAAAAATCAAGAGCGACCACCGATTTATGGAAAGCGTCGAAGCCGTCAAGACACAGGCGCCTGCCCCCGCCCAAGAAGAAAGCCCGGCAAAAGAGGGAAGCACAAACGAAGAAGCGGAGGCGGAAGTTTTGAAAACCGTGTAAAGCCTCATCCCCGACACCCGCCGCGAGGAAATCCGACCGCATTCCGCAAATCTATCGCCATTCACCAATGTATATATTTATTACCGATGCAAAATACCTCCCGTTATCGCTTCGGAACAACGGCTTCTGTCGATTAAGTTAAGCGACGATGATCGATTAAGTTAGTCGATGATGATCGATTAAGTTAAG
>NZ_CANRPM010000029.1 GCF_947632445.1 uncultured Bacteroides sp.
TGTCCGCATCAGCCTTCCTTATCTATTGTCTGTCAATTTATTCGCCCCGACTTTCCGTTTCACCGATTTTTGTACTATCTTTGCATTCAAAAATATAAAGAGATACAACGATTTGATGAAGACATTTGAAGAGCTGGGTGTGTCGCCGGAGATACGCCGCGCCATCGAAGAAATGGGATTTGTGTATCCCATGCCGGTACAAGAAGAAGTAATCCCCTATCTTCTGGGAGAAAACAATGACGTGGTGGCCCTGGCACAGACAGGCACGGGAAAGACAGCCGCTTTCGGCTTGCCGCTAATACAGAAAATCGACGTCAGCAAACAATATCCGCAGTCACTGATACTCTGTCCCACACGCGAACTCTGCCTCCAGATTGCAGGCGATCTGAACGATTATAGCAAATACGTCGAGGGCTTGCGTGTGCTGCCCGTCTACGGCGGCTCGTCCATCGAAAGCCAAATTAAAGCCCTGAAGCGCGGCGTACACATCATCGTGGCCACGCCCGGCCGCCTGATAGACCTCATGGAGCGTAAGACCGTCTCCCTCGCCACCATCCAGAACGTAGTGATGGACGAAGCCGACGAAATGCTCAACATGGGTTTCACCGACAGTATCAACGCCATTTTGGCCGACGTCCCCGAAGAGCGCAATACCCTGCTCTTCTCGGCTACTATGAGTCCCGAAATAGACCGCATTTCGAAAAACTACCTGCACAACGCCAAGGAAATAACCATCGGCCGCAAAAATGAAGGCACAGCCAACGTGAAACACATCGTTTACGTAGTGCACGCCAAGGACAAATACGAAACGCTGAAGCGCATCGTCGACTATTATCCGCAAATATACGGCATCATCTTCTGCCGCACCCGCAAGGAAACGCAAGAGATAGCCGACAAACTGATGCAGGAAGGATACAACGCCGACTCGCTGCACGGCGAACTGTCGCAGGCACAGCGCGACACCGTGATGCAGAAGTTCCGCATTCGCAACCTGCAACTGCTCGTGGCCACCGACGTGGCTGCCCGCGGACTGGACGTGGACGACCTGACACACATCATCAACTACGGTCTGCCCGACGACACCGAGAGCTACACCCACCGCAGCGGACGCACCGGACGTGCGGGTAAGACAGGCACCTCCATCGCCATCATCAACCTGCGCGAGAAGGGCAAGATGCGCGAGATAGAACGTATCATCGCCAAGAAATTCGAGACAGGCGTGATGCCCACCGCCAAGCAGATCTGCGAAAAGCAGCTGATGAAAGTCATCGACGACCTGGAGAAGGTGAAGGTGAACGAGGAAGAAATCGCCGACTTCATGCCCGACGTCTGTCGCAAGCTGGACTGGCTGTCCAAGGAAGATCTCATCAAACGTATGGTGTCGCACGAGTTCAATCGCTTCGTGGAGTATTATCGTGACCGTGAAGAGATAGAAACCGTCAGCACCAAGGAAGAAAAGAAAGGCGGAAAAGAAGGCAAAGGCAAGAAGAACGGCAGCCGCAAGGCTGAAGCGGGCTTCACGCGCCTCTTTATCAACGTAGGCAAGACGGACAACTTCTTCCCCACCGACCTCATGGGCCTCATCAACAGCAATACGAAAGGCCGTGTGGACTTGGGACGCATCGACCTGATGCGCAATTTCTCGTTCTTCGAAGTGGACGAAGCCGAAGCCGACAAGGTCATCAAAGCCCTGAATCGAACCCGTTGGAACGGACGGAAAGTCTCTGTCGAAGTGGCCGGAGAAACCGATGAAAATGGGAAGAAAAAGGCCGACCGTAAGGCCGAAAAGCCCGGACACAAGAAAACCGAAAAACCCGCCAAGGAACTTAAACGCATCAAGCCCAGCCGTGAAGAGCGCGGATACACCAAACCACGCGGCCGCAAGGACGACTGGAAGCAGTTCTTCCAGCACGACAACGAGCTGAAAGGGCCCGTACCCGACTTCAGCGAAGAAGGATGGGCCAAACCGTCGAAAAAGAAAAAGAAATAAGCCGCAGTACCTTAAACGACCGATACCATGACTCTGCAACAACTGGAATACATCCTCGCTCTGGATCATTTCCGCCACTTCGGCAAGGCTGCCGAACACTGCCGCGTGACCCAACCCACCCTGAGTGCCATGATTCAGAAGTTGGAAGAGGAGCTGGACACCCGCATCTTCGACCGCACCCGCCAGTCTGTAAGCCCCACTCCTGCCGGACGCCTTATTCTGGGACAGGCACGTCAGGTACTGACCGAAGCCGCGCGCATCAAGGAAATGGTGGCCGAGGAAAGACATGCGCTGACAGGCCCGTTTACTCTGGGCATCCTGCCCACCATCGCTCCCTACCTGCTGCCTCGCTTCTTCCCCCAGCTGATGAAGCAGTACCCGCAATTGGACATCCGCGTCACGGAGATGAAGACCGCCGCCATCAAGCAAGCCCTGACAGAAGGGAAGATAGACGCCGGTATCGTAGCCGCCTTGGACGGCATGGCCGACTTAGCTCAAACGCCGCTCTTCTACGAACAATTCTACGCTTACGTGGCCCGCGAAGACGAACTTTTCAGCCACGAAACCATCCGTACCGCCGACCTCGGCAGCACGCAGCTCTGGCTATTGGACGAGGGACACTGTTTCCGCGACCAGATTGTCCGCTTCTGCCGGCTGAAATCTGCGCAAGCCAGCCAGCTGACCTACCACTTAGGCAGCATGGAAACGTTCATGCGCATGGTGGAAGGCGGCAAGGGAACCACGTTCATCCCCGAACTGGCCATATCCCAACTGAGCGAGACGCAGCGCGAATTAGTACGTCCTTTCGCCGTGCCCCGCCCCACACGGCAGATTGTAATGATTACGTCTAAAGACTTTATCCGCCGCACACTGCTCGACACGATCCGGCAAGCCGTACAGGCCGCCGTACCAGCCGATATGCTTTCGCCCAAGCCCACGCAGCAAGTAATCTGAACACTGCGCTAATAAAAAGTTCATCCAATATTTTGCTTCAAAACAAGCAATGTTTTGTATCACTGCATCCCCACAAGAAAAAGAGAGTATTATCCGATTTTCAACTCTTGTATCAGCCGTCCCGCTTTGCCGTATTTCTCGATGATGAACAGCACGTAGCGGATATCCACCCCGATGCAGCGCTGTAAGCGGGGCTCGTAGAGATAATCGCTGCTCATGGCTTCCCAGTTTCCGTCGAAAGCCAGACCTAGAAGCTGGCCTTGTGCGTTGAACATGGCGCTGCCCGAATTGCCGCCCGTGATGTCGTTGTCCGAGATAAAGCAGACCTTCATTTCCCCGCTCCGGTCGACGTAGCGTCCGTAATCGCCGCTCTCCAGCAGACTCACCAATTCGGGTTGCAGGGCAAAGTCAGGCTCGCCGCGATGCTCGCGTGCTTTCTCCAGAATGCCACGGACGGTCGTAAAGTGGCCGTAGCTCGCCCCGTCGAACGGTTCGTAACCCCGTACCGTACCGAAGCTGAGACGCATCGTCGAGTTGGCATCGGGGTAGAAGCGGCGGTCATGGTAATATCGCCGCACAGCCGCATTGAGCAACCGTTCGCCACGGTCGACGGCCAGGTTGGCGGCATTCATCTGCATGTTCATTTCAAAAAGCTGAGTGATAAGGTCGATGCCTAAGCTGATGGCCGGGTCGTTGAAGAGATTCAGCGTAGTGTCGTTCTCCAGGAAACGATACAGACCGCGAGGCGTGGCGATAACCGTGCGGGCATAGAGGCTGTCCACGTAAGCCCGCTCGCTGCCTCCGTAAACGGTGGCAATGGAATCGTAGAGCGGTGGCAGACAGTCGGCCTCCACGTGACGGGGATATTCCTTCAGCAAAGCGGTAAAAACGTCCTTGTCGATGTCCAAGTCGAGATTGATATACTTGTCCGCAATCTCTTGCAGATTGGCTTTGACGACCTTTATATCGGCACCAAAGTCTAAGTTCAGAATGCCAAGAGCCAGCTGCACCAGCTCAGGGCCATTGAGAAAACTCTCTAACAGGTAGGCCTGTGCCCGATTAACGGCACGACGGTTCTTGTAGGCCAGTTCGAGATCGGTCAACAGGTGGAGCAAGCTGTCGTGTTCGGCGGGTGTACGACGTATCCAGTCCTGCAACTCACGCTCCAATGCCCGCTTTTTCTCAAGCACGCCCAGGCGATGGAGAGAACGGTTCATGCCGATGCTGTTCTTCCAGTAATTCGAGCTTTCATCGTACTTGGAAGCGTACTTAATACGAATATCGTCGCTGGCGTTCATGGCGCGTTTCCAGATGGCTTGCTTCACACCGCGAATGTCTATCTGTGCCTGGTTGACTCCGTTCATAGCTTCCTCGATACCGAAAGAAGATAGATAGCGTTCCGTTGTGCCGGGATAGCCCAAAGTCATGCAGAAGTCGCCCTCCTGATAACCTTCCAAAGAGATGGGAGCTACGTAGCGGGGACGATAGGGAACGTTGTCTGGCGAATAGTCGGCCGGACGGTTCTCGCGGTCGGCATAGATGCGGAAAACACAGAAATCGCCCGTGTGGCGCGGCCACATCCAATTGTCTTTGTCCCAGCCAAACTTGCCGACGGACGAGGGCGGGGCAAATACCAAGCGAACATCGTTAAAGTCTTGATAGACGGAAAGCCAGAATTCATTGCCGCCATAATACGCATCGACTACGCCCGTAAGCGCAGAGTCTTTCTGCGACACTTCGGCTCCGACGGCCAACATCACCGA
Organism: uncultured Bacteroides sp.; assembly: GCF_947632445.1. Taxonomy (GTDB): domain Bacteria; phylum Bacteroidota; class Bacteroidia; order Bacteroidales; family Bacteroidaceae; genus Bacteroides. The sequence goes on from NZ_CANRPM010000029.1 coordinate 4,708, forward strand.
ATCGACCGCGCTGGTTCGTGCCGACTCATCCATATCGGGGCGAACGGCGGAAAGCACACGTTTGGTTACGTTCTCCTGACGCAGGAGGAAGCGAACGTAAAGTTCAGGATTAGGCAACTCTTCGTCACGTGTACGAGCCACAAAGCCGTCCTGCAAGTAGTCGTGCTCTACGCTGGAGTGTTGCTGCACGCTACTGAAACCGCAATGATGATTGGTGAGTACCAGTCCTTCCTCAGACACGACCACGCCCGAACAAAAACCGCCGAAGCTCACCACAGCATCCTTCAGCGAGGCCTTGCGGGGGCTGTACAGTTCCTTCGGTTTGAGTTTAAGCCCCATCTCTTTTAAGGTACGGACAGTCTGTTTGTCCAGATTAACCAGCATCCACATGCCCTCGTCGGCTATGGCGGTTACGCTTGCCAGCAGGCAAACGACGGTCAGCAGGCAGCATTTCAGGTCTTTCATCATTATTCTCTTCGTTTTTTCCACAGATTATTTCTTCGCCACCAGCCGGTTCAACAACGGAATACGCTTCAGGGGCAAGTCATGTTTCACAATATAGAAGGCAAATATCAGTAGGAGCAATGTACGCCAACCTAAGCGCAACCACAGGTTTTCGATGGGCACGTACTCGGCAGCCGCGTAGAGAACAGCGGCCAACAGCACGTATCGTCCAATGGCTTTCAGGTCGTAACGGATGGGATATTTCTTCTGCCCCACCAAGTAGGATAACAGCATAGCCGTCCCGTAACCCGCAAAACCCGCCCAGGCACAGGCCATGTAGCTATAGCGAGGGATGAACAACACATTGATAAGCACCAGCACAACGCATCCCGTCAGCGAGAAGTAAGCGCCCCAGCGCGTCTCGTCAATCAGCTTATACCAGAAGGATAGATTGAAATACACGCCCATGAAGATTTCGGCCGCCATCACGATAGGCACCACGTACAGACCGGCCCAATAGTCGTGTCCGATCATGAATTTCAGCAGATCGAGGTAGAACATCACGGTTAGAAAGGCCAGCAAGGTGAAGATGATGAAATACTTCATGGCGACGGCATAGACCTCGCGATTATCTTTGTCGCGGCTTTTCCCAAAGACAAACGGCTCGTAAGCATAGCGGAAAGCCTGCGTCAGCATGGCCATAATCATGGCTATCTTACTGGCCGCACCGTAAATGCCCAGCTGTACCTTAGCGCCGGCAGCGTCGGGATAGACGTAAGGGAAAATAATCTTGTCGGCCACCTGGTTCAAAATGCCAGCCAAACCGAGCACAAGCAGGGGCAGACTGTAGGACAACATGCGGCGCAGCAGGGCACGATCAAGCACGTAACGGAAGCCGCGCAGTTCGGGAACAAGGCAAAGCATGACGGTCGACGTGCAAACAAGGTTGAACAGGAAGGCATAGCCCACGTCGCTACCCTTCATTCCCACGTAGTAGACGAGGTTCAGCGCGATATTCAGAAAGATGAACAAGAGCTTCAGTGCGGCAAATTTGATGGGGCGTTTCTTGTAGCGCAAATAGGCGAAGGGAATACTCTGTATGGCGTCCATAGCCACTACGGCCATCATTATGCCCACGTATTCGGGATGCGCTTCGTAGCCCAACAAGCCGGCAACGGGCCGCAAGAACATCAGTCCTAAGGCAAGAAACGTAAGCGACACGCCGCCTACACTTATCAGCGTAGTGGAATAGACGCACATGGGGTCGTCTTTGCCGTTGTTGGCGAAGCGGAAGAAGCCCGTCTCCATGCCGAAAGTAAGCAACACCAATGTCAGTGCGACCCAAGCATAGACATTCGTCACCACGCCATAGCCTCCACTCTGCGCAGACATTGCCATCGTATATACCGGCACCAGCAGATAATTCAAGAAACGCCCTACGATGCTGCTCAGGCCGTAGATGGCCGTTTCCTTAGCCAATGATTTCAGATTTGCCATAATTCAATCTTTTTCAATCAAACAACGAAGGCTGCTCTCCGTTATACATCGCCCGCCCCAAATGCTTATAAGCCAGCTCCGTCACTTCGCGGCCGCGAGGCGTCCGCTTGATGAAACCTTCCTTGATGAGGAACGGTTCATAGACTTCCTCGATGGTGCCGGGGTCTTCGCCTAAGGCGGTAGCGATGGTGGCAAGACCGACAGGGCCTCCCTTAAACTTGTCGATAATGGTCGTCAGTATCTTGTTGTCTATCTGATCGAGGCCGTAGCGGTCGATGTTCAGCGCTTCGAGGGCATAGCGGGCTATCTCAGTATCAATGCTGCCCGAACCCTTTACCTGCGCAAAGTCGCGCACGCGGCGCAGCAAAGCGTTGGCAATACGGGGCGTACCCCGGCTACGGCTGGCAATCTCGACCGCCGCCTTCGACGAGCAGGGCACGTTGAGGATGCGTGCCGAACGTTGGATAATGGTGCTCAGCACGTCATTGTCGTAGTATTCCAGATGAAGGTTGATGCCGAATCGCGCACGGAGTGGCGCCGTCAGCAGGCCGCTGCGCGTCGTGGCTCCCACGAGCGTAAAGGGGTTCAGGTCTATCTGAATGCTGCGAGCCGAAGGGCCTTTGTCTATCATAATGTCGATACGATAGTCTTCCATGGCCGAGTAAAGATACTCTTCCACCACAGGACTGAGGCGATGGATTTCGTCGATGAAAAGGACATCATTAGGCTCAAGGCTCGTCAGGATACCCGCCAAGTCACCCGGCTTATCGAGCACAGGGCCGGAAGTTATCTTGAAACCTACACCCAATTCGTTAGCAATGATATTGGACAGCGTGGTCTTTCCCAAGCCGGGAGGGCCGTGAAGCAGCGTATGGTCCAACGCCTCGCCTCGCAGGCGGGCCGCCTTGACAAAGATGCGGAGATTGTCCACCACCTTGTCCTGACCGCTGAAATCCTCGAAAGCCAGCGGGCGGAGCACGTTTTCGAAGTCGCGCTCGCGGCTGTTCAGGGACTGCTGGTTGCGTATGTCAAAATTTTCTTGTTCCATGATACATGTTCATACGAGACACAAAGATAGTGCAAACAGAAAGAAGTGCAAAAGATAGAAACCTTGTTTTTTTCATCTTTTGCTTCGGAGGAGTACAAAAGGAAATGATATGCCATCCGCAAAACACTGTTTTCCTCTCGGCAAGACACTGCTTTCCTTCGGAGAAAACGCCGTTTCCCTTCCTGCCGTTCATCCGCGCAGCATGAAGCGGCGGCGCTCTTCGTCAGGGAATTTCTCAATGGCGTAGCGCAGCATGGTGCGGGGCATCGTGCGGCAGTGTTCCTCAAGGAAACGGACAAGCACCGGTTTGTCCTTCTTGCCCACCTCGCGCAACATCCATCCGCAGGCCTTTTGCATCAGGTCGTGGGACGTGTGGAAAAAGCGTGGAACCAGACTCAGGATGTCGATGAAATCGCCGTTTTTGATAAGTGGCATCGTAGCTACGACGGCAATGCGCTGGTTCCATAGCAAAGAGTCGGCAGCCAGGCAGCGGAGCACGTCACGGGGCTTGTCTTTCAGATACCCGCCCACGATGTAAGGGGCCGAAAGGTCTACTAAGTCCCAGTTGTTGATGCGGGCCGTTTGCGTCAGGTAGAAGTCGAAGATAGCCTTTCGCTCCATTTCATCGGATTTTTTGAAGCGCTCCACCAGCATCAGCAGGGCACAAAGGCGGCATTCGTGCCAAGGACTTTGGAGCAGTTCAGCAGCCACTTCGGCCGGTTCATCCTTATAACGCTTCGCCACAAAGCGCGTGTTGGGCACCACCACACCCAGGAAGCGGTCGCCTTCGCCATATTCTCCCCGTCCCGTCTTAAAGAATTTGGGCAGGTATTCACGTTTCACGGGGTCGATGTAGGCCTCCAGTTCAGCCTGTATTTCTTCGGTCTTGGTCATTTCGCGGTCAGTGATTAAGAGTTAGCGTGAGGCAAAAATACGGGAAAATCTGACAAATTATGGAAAGTTATCCTTATTTTTGCCCCTACGTATGAAAAGAACAGTCATTTTCTTCCTGATGATAGAGGCCGCCTGCCTGAGCGGCGCGTCCTTCGTCCATGCACAGACCGCCGTCGAAAAAGGTCTGAATAGTATCAACCGTGCTTCGGCAGAGGCTATTGTGGGCTTTTTGGCCGATGATGAGCTGCAAGGTCGTGAAGCAGGTCTGCACGGCTCGCGTATCGCTGCACGCTACTTGGCTGCCAGCTTAAAGGAAGCAGGCATCCGTCCGCTCTACGGCGACTGTTATTTTCAGCCCTTTGACGTCTGTGCCAAGGAAAGGCAACAGAAAGGAGCGCGCTGGCAGGTGCATCCCGACTCCATCGCCCGTCTGAAGGAAGGCACACATCGTGTGCTGCACATGGCCAACGTGTTGGGTGTCATCCCCGGCCGGCGGACGGACGAATACGTCATCGTGGGGGCTCACTTCGACCACATAGGTATGGACGAGACATTAGCGGACGACCCCATCTACAACGGAGCGGACGACAATGCTTCGGGCGTGTCGGCCGTCTTGCAGATAGCCCGCGCCTTCCAGACTTGCGGACAGAAGCCTTTGCGCAACGTCATCATCGCCTTCTGGGACGGTGAGGAGAAAGGGTTGCTGGGTTCAAAGCATTTCGTTCAGAGCTGCGATTTCATCGGATCGGTCAAGGGGTATCTGAACTTCGACATGATCGGGCGCAACAACAAGCCCGACTACCCACGCCATGTGGTTTACTTCTACACCGCCGCCCATCCCGCCTTCGGCCGGTGGCTCAAGGACGACATTGCCCGCTACGGCTTCGCTTTGGAGCCCGACTACCGCGCATGGGACCGTCCTGTGGGAGGCAGCGACAATGCTTCGTTTGCCGTGCGCGACATCCCCGTCATTTGGTATCATACGGATGGACATCCCGACTACCACCAACCCGGCGACCACGCCGACCGACTGAACTGGGAGAAAGTGGTGGACATCACCAAAGCTTCGTTTCTCAACGTATGGAACTTAGCCAATGAAGAAACTTATTAACACTGCATTATGGTACTGAACTATATCTGGGTCGCCTTTTTTGTCATTGCCTTCCTTGTCGCGCTGGGCAAGCTGCTCTTCTTAGGCGATATGGACATCTTCACACAACTGGTAAACGCCACGTTCGATTCGTCAAAGAACGCCTTCGAAATATCGTTAGGTCTGACGGGCATTCTCGCTCTTTGGCTGGGCATCATGAAGATAGGCGAACAGAGCGGCATGATAGGTTCTCTGTCACATTGGCTCAGTCCCGTGTTCTGCCGCCTTTTTCCCGACATCCCCAAAGGGCATCCGGCCATGGGCAGCATCTTCATGAACCTGTCGGCCAACATGCTGGGATTAGACAATGCCGCCACACCTATGGGCCTGAAAGCGATGAAAGAATTGCAGGAACTGAACCCGCGCAAGGATACGGCCACCAATCCGATGATTATGTTCCTGGTCATCAATACTTCGGGACTCATCCTGATACCCGTCAGCATCATGGTCTATCGTGCACAGATGGGGGCAGCCCAGCCTACGGACATCTTCATCCCCACACTGCTGACCACCACCGTATCTACTTTCGTGGGCGTGGCAGTGGTTAGTATCAGCCAGCGCATCAACCTGTTGTGCAAGCCTGTCCTACTGCTTGTAGGAGGCATTGCGCTGTTCTTCTCGGCGTTGATCCTGCTCTTCGTCCGCCTGGGACGCGACCAAATGGGTGCCTACTCTACGCTGACAGCCAACATTATCCTGTTCAGCATCATCCTGTTCTTCATCCTGTGGGGCGTGTGGAAGCGGACAAACGTCTACGACGCCTTCGTCGAGGGTGCCAAAGATGGATTCACCACAGCCGTGCGCATCATTCCCTACCTGGTGGCTTTTTTGGTGGGAATCGCCGTCTTCCGTGCGTCGGGAGCCATGAACCTGCTGGTCGATGGCATCGGTATCGTGGTGGGATGGTTCGGCATGGACACGAGCTTCGTGGGTGCGCTACCCACAGCCCTGATGAAATCGCTCAGCGGCAGCGGGGCCAACGGCCTGATGATCGACGCGATGAACCAGTATGGAGCCGACTCATTCGTGGGGCGTATGAGTTGTGTGGTGCGCGGTGCTTCGGACACGACATTCTACATTCTGGCCGTCTATTTCGGCAGTGTGGGTGTCACCCGCACGCGCAATGCCGTAACCTGCGGCCTGTTGGCCGATCTTTCGGGCATCGTGGCGGGTATTATCATTAGTTATTGGTTCTTTTAATATAGGATATGATTACTTACCAGACTGAGGGCGTAGACATGCCCGACATCCAAAAACGTAAAACGACAGCATGGATCAAGGCCGTGGCAGCTTCCTACGGCAAGAAGATCAATGAAATAGCCTACATCTTCTGCTCGGACGAGAAGATACTGGAGGTGAACCGCCGGTACTTGCAGCACGATTACTATACGGACATCATCACCTTCGACTACTGCGAGGGCAACCTTCTGAGCGGCGATCTCTTCATCAGCCTTGACACCGTGCGTACCAATGCCGATCGGTTTGCCGGAGGTGACTACCGCCGCGAGCTGCATCGCGTCATCATTCACGGCATCCTCCACCTCTGTGGAATCAACGACAAGGGGCCCGGCAAACGGAAGATTATGGAGGAAGCGGAGAACAAAGCGCTGGGCTTAATGGCTATCTGAAACCCGGCACCGACGGCCGTATCGTAGGGCCACCGTCCGAATGCCCGCCACGATGGTCGATGATCGTGTTGACCAATTCGTAAATAATCGGTCCCACGTCAAATTCCAGCTTGAACTTGTCGTTGAAGCGATAGCCCGGCATCACTACAGGCCTCGTCTCCCAGCGGCCCGACAGGTCGTTGTAGAAGCGTTGCACGCCCAGTTCGAGGCTGAAGTGCTCGGTAATGTCGAACCCCACCGTACCTCCATAAGAATGGGACTTCATATTGAGAAAATCGCCCGTGCGGATCAAGCCAGAGGCGGTAAACCACAAATGATCCTGCGCCCGATAGATTAGCATCCCTGAAAAACCCAGCGACTGCCTCCGATTGAAATAAGCCATGTTCATCCGCACCGCGTCTATCGTGGCCTGCAGGCTGAGGCGGTCGTTCAGCTTCTGTTCGAAACTGAAGGCGACCTCGTTGCGCCGCCCGATGCCCGGCAGGCTGGTCTGGCTACCCATGCCGTAGATTTGCCCTGCATACCAGTACCACAGGCTACCCTCCGTATGGAAGTCGCCTTTGAAGCCCAGCGACGGGTTCTCCTGATAGGGCAGGTACAGGTTGGGGATCCGGCGTACCGGGCGGAATACAGGCATCTCCTGTCCCGTCTGAAGCGACGGTTTCAGCCTATAATCCCCCACTCTGAGGCCCGATTTCACCGACATCTGCGGCATGCCAGCACCCACACCTGTACGGAGGCTGTCGTGACGCATGCGTGTGCTGTCTTCCTGCCCTGCGACAGTCTGCACGGCCAGCATCATCACGACTGGCAAAAGGAGGCCAACGACCGATGTTCTCTTTCCTCTCATACGCCTTCTTTTAGATAGAAACTCACACTCAAAGATAACCGAAAGCCACTACATTTCCAGCACCACGCCTCGCTATTTCAGCTTCTTTAACAAGTTCGAATGACATCGGTCAAGCGCATCTTGCCGTCGGCAGCCTGCAATTTGAAACGGTTACAATTTGTAACGGTTTTGTTCTCTTCTTTCTTCAATCTGTTTTTCAATACTTTCCAATAATTGTTCGGGTCAGGACTTTCAGTCAGAACTCCGACCACATCGACCACTGAAAGACAGCCAACATCATCCTGTTCCTCATCCTGTGGGGCGTCTGGGGCGTCCTTTAGCGTCTTTTATATCTTTCACCGGAAACGGGGGATGTGCCCTGGTGAAATTTCACCGGAACAGTCTGATTGTAAGCGGGTTGCAGTGAAAGCAGGAAACAGGCCGTTCAGGGCATCGCACACGAATGTTCTGCGGTACTCTCATTCTCCATGAAAAAGCTTTCACGCCTTCACCCCATCTTTCACACTATCTCGCTCGTTGACAGGCGTTTGTAGGCCTGTGAAACCGTGAAGGCGAAAAACGGAGACCTTTTTTCTTGTCGATGTGATGCAGAAGGTCGTATTTTCTGAAAGAAAGCATAGATATTCCGGGCAAAAGCGGAACAGTTTCGGGAGGGAACCGAGCTGCCTTTTTCCGGGTTCCCATGCAGTGCTTCATGGGGATGTAACGAAGCACTTCGTCAGGGTGCCATGCAGTGCTTTGTCCGAGTGTCAGAAAGTACTTTGTCGGCAGGCATGAAAGCACATCATTGACGTGCGCCTGCCGGCTTCTTCACGGGCAGAACATGATGAAACATTGTTAGTTTGATGCGTAATGTTGACAGCTACAGAAGTTTGCCATTTCAAAATGGCTACGACATTGTTTTAACAGGAACTTATCTTGAACTCACGTTATTATAGGTAGGGATGGCATACGCTTGTTGTGTTTTAGATGGTTTATAAATTGTTGTTTGCATGCCCTCTACAAAGTAGCTACCTCAGCACTGGCTTGGTAGCTACCTTGTGGCAGACGGGGTAAATGTAGGAAGGTAATGGCGGGGTTGTTGAAGGAAACGGGAATGCAACATTATTTTTTTCGACCATATTTTTTCAGAAAGTCTTGTAACCAAACACGATTTGCACCTCGTGAAAACCTGAGTTCATGAACACTATCTACTTTTGAATGGCATAATACACATAAGCACTCTAAATTCTTTTCCTCATTATTGATTTTGTTGCCATCCCGATGATGACAATGCATATATCCATAATCAAATATATTGGTAATCTTAATGCCACATCGCTCGCAAGTGTAATTCTTCTTTTCACGATAAGCGAGACTTTTTTCTTGCCAATCTTTCGTATAGCCTAATATATCTACATCTGTAACAGTTTCTTGTGGAATAGCTTTTTTGAGTTCTTTTACGAAATCATTATTGTCTTTATAAATGTCGTTTTGCTTGTTTCTCAAAATCTCAGCACAATATTTGCATAAAGGAAGATTGCCTACAGATTTATCAAGATAATGGTCATCCATGTCCCGCACTTGCAAGGTTTCCTTATTCGTCCAACGATATTCCGCATTAAAAGAGCCTCTTGCTTTAAAATCCTGAATAGTCCTGCAATTGCAAAGATGAAAACGAGGTTTTCCATATCGAGCTAAATGATATTCTCTTTTATACATAAACCCTTGATGTTTTTGTCCATCTGAAGTCTTGAAGAAAATGCCTTTATCTGTAATCTCAATCGTGCCATCTTTGACATTTGTGATGGATATATCAACTGGGTTAATCGGGCGATAAGTTTTCGCCTTTTCTATTTGATACCCTAACTCATTTAAGGTGGATTTCAATTTTGGAAATGTATAAAAAGGCTTTTCTTTTTCCATAATGTTATTTATTAATTCTTTTTACAAAATTCTCTATCATCTTTTCGCTGGTGGTAATAATACGGAATTCTACTCTTCTGGATTTTTCATAGTCAATCGCCTTGCCGGAATCGTAAGTGAGTTGATTTTCGTTATCTAAAGTTCTTCCATACGAAAGGCCATTTGCTGTAAACCAATATTCCAGCATCTTCTGTTGTTCGGATGTATATTTTCGGAACACAGGCATGGAACGAAAATACTGCAATACACTTAATGAACGGCGTTGTGAGAGAATTACGTTTGCAATATATGGATCAGCGGAAAGTGCAGGGAAAGGTGTAGGATCCGTATGTCCTTCAATCCTGATCTCACTGATATTGTCTTTTAATGAATCAGTCAATAAGATTTCAAAATATTGCGGCAAGAATTCATCCAGTATATCGCAGAATGCAGGAGTCAAATCCCAAGAACCTGTTTGAAAAAGAACGGTGGGATTGGTGAAACGAAGTGATAAATCTCGTCCGATTGTCATTTCCCATCTTGCGGTGTCGCTTTTAAATTTGTCAACCAATTTATCGTGTAGATTCTGACGCGCCTCAATGTATTCGGCTAAAACCTCTGTATGCTTATTGACTTTACTGATGTATGCGATAGCCACAAATAAAAATATAACCATTAATCCGGTCATTAAATCGGATACGGATAACCAAACATTATGTTTTGCCATGTTTTATCTTCTTTTAATCATTGCCTGTATACAAGTATCTAATTCAGCCAGTGTAGCGCTCAGTCTTGAATAGAATTGTTTATCCAAGTCTGTTAATTGAGCATTCAAGCTTTCACTTCCTTTTTTAATTATCCCTACACCTGCTTCCAAATGTTTTTTCGTATCAGCCCAGAACTCTTTATTATAATCTCGGATAGAACTTAACTCTTCAAGCTTTTTAATTAATAATTGCACTCCATCTACAAAATTCCGCTGTTTTCTAACCCATTCATTTAATTTTGAGGTAGAATCATCAAATTTAACCATGTTTTCTTTGGTTAAATTAGCTGTTTCGGACAATTTAGCTGTGATGGAAGTAAATTTAGTATCTTCAATCATGACCTTTTGCAGCTCAGTGATTAATCTTGAAAGCATTCCATTTGCTCCACTTAATTGTTTTGTATATTCAGCTACATTATTGAGAATAGTTGATGTTTGTTCAAACTCTTTGGTCATAATCGTATATTGGTGTGTTAAGTCTGAAATCATCTTTTTATTTTCTTGTTGCCATGTATTGAGTTTTTCTACACTTTGATTGAGTTGCTCAAAATTCTCTTTTACCAGTTTGCTGACAATCGAATTCATTTGACGTTGAAATTCTTGAGTAGCTGTTTTCATAACTTCGACTAATGCTTCCGTATTGCTTTTCTTCAGCAACTCTGCAAACTCTTCAAATTTCTGTGTCAGTAGTTCATTGGTTTCTCCCATTTTAGTTTCAATCTCATCAACTTCAGCACGAAGAACTTGACTCAATTTCTTTGTATCATCTTGTGTCTCTTGTAAAATAGATGTCATGGCGGATGATATATCCAGTTGCTCACCTAAACGGTTGTCTATATGTTCTGTATTATCTTTCAAAATATCCAGACGAGTAATAGTTTGTGAGCTATTATCTTTGATAGATGAAAGGCGTACTTCTTGTGAACGTATTAATAGGGTCATAGCGTCCATCTTGTTTGACATTTCGGTCAAGCTGGAGTTAATTGTGTTGAACACATTGAATTGAGCAGACAGCGTATTATAAAAAGCGGTTTGATTTTGCGACTGCTGAGTTATGGATTGTAGTAAGGCCTGTATAGATGCATTGACAGCATTACAAATGCGAGCTGCGGCTTCATCCTGATTGGTTGGTAATCCAGCCTCGTAAGTATCATAAATTTTGTTTATGATAAAATTTGTAATCATAGATGAAATCATACCCAATAATGATGTGTAAAAAGCGGTTTTTAATCCCTCTAATAAAATTGGAATACTCTGGTTTAAATCAGAAGGATTGAATCCATACAATCCGGTAGTAATTCCCCAAAAAGTGCCCAATACCCCTAATGTGGATAATAAACTGGGAAATTGATCTATCGTACGCTTGCATTCCTGCAATTTATTTTTCTGTTTCCAAAAAAAGATAAAAATCAGGGCAATAAGCCATGCCAACAAGATTATGCCAATACAAACGGATAATGTAATATACCCAGATAAAAAATCAATGAAACTTCCCATATTCTTATTAATTAACATCTATTCTTAAATGAAAAACGTGGAACCCTTGTACTATCATTCGTCTTTGAAGGTCCTAGGAAAACCTAAACATACAAATAACAGACAACAGTCCCACGCATATGCGTGAGAAATCATTGCGCTATTCTTGTATGTTTTTGAAAATTTCCTAGGTTCTCAAAGACAAGAACAAAGCACAGAGCTTCTTAAATTCACAATTTCAATATCGAGATATACTCGAATTTATTTGCAAAGGTATGATTAATAATCGAATAGTTCAAAGATGATATAATTTTTCTTCTTGTAAATCCATCCCTGATGGATTTTTATATTCACATGAACAATAACAAGAGGTCTTTTCATCCGCTCAAAACATTTTGAACGACTCTGAAAACGCCTTGTCTCTTGCGGGGTAAAAATTACTCCGAGGTCGTTATTTCAAATAAGTCCGTTATATAATTATCTGCACTTCAGTGATTTGTCAAAATATGTACAATTTCTATTGTGGAATGCAGGATAGATGCCCTCTAAAATATCTACGATAATCTTATTTATCTTAGGATTCTCAATAGCACCAAATTTGTACGTCACCTCATTACCACGTAATTTGTCAATCTTCATCTGTATGAATATGCAGATTCCATTTATGCCATAATGAACCAACCTTACTATACACATATTTGCACAGCACTGATTTGCGAATTTTGAGAAATTAGTTTATAAATATGACGGTTTGCTTTTACGAACTCTTTTGCGAACTTTGATTGTCCTTTTACGAACTCTTTTACGACTACCTCGCCATTGTCTTTTACGAGTGAATTTATAATTTCAATATACTTAAAGAAATAATGAGGATGTAATTATGCCCGCTATTTTTATTGTGTTATTAGCATACTGGCGTATCTCTTGGATAGAGATAATCTATTGGAACAAACATACGACATGTGCCTTAATAACGATTTATTGACTATTCTTCCAGATAAGGTAATGAGGGGAATGAGCTATATGGAGCAAGCTGCGATGGATAATTACCAGCCGGTTAGGAGGTGATTGATAACTATTAGAAGGATTTGTAGAAAATGTAATCAAAAATCATCGGCACATTCTCCATATTGCAGAAATCATTTTTGTTAGAATATCATATAGATAAGCCGTTAACCATTTAACGGTAAATACGTTCCATGCAAGCTTCATCGAATCGCTGAACAATATCCAATATGTATCGTGGAAGATACTCCGTAACAATATATTTGACCATCCATGTAGGAATACCGTAATAGGCAGCGGCAATGCCTCCAGTCATGCAGGCTATTGTATCGCTATCGCCACCAAGAGATACGGCTAAGCGTATGGCGGATTCGTAGTCATGGCTATCCAAGAATGCAATTATTGCTTCTGGACAGGAACCTTGACAAGTCTCATCAAATTGATAAGTCGGGCGAATCTCATCGCAAGAACGATTAAGATTGTAACCAAAAGTATGTTCGATATAATCCCTAATCTCATTTTTAGATTTTTGCTGACGAGCTAAGAAAATTGCAGAAGCAATTGCTTGTGCTCCCTTAATGCCTTCGGGGTGATTGTGTGTAACTTCAGCTGATTGCTTAGCAAGTTTAAGAGCTTCATCAAGCGAACAGGCATAATATCCACATGGACTTACGCGCATACCGGCACCATTTCCGAAACTATTATAGGGCTCCTTGTCTTCACTATAAAATAGCCATTCGTAGAACATGCCACCATATCCTATATTCGGATATTCCCGCCCCCAATCAGGCATGATTTTCTGCAACGGAACTCCACTCAAAAGCCAGTCTGCGACTGCTATGGTCATCACTGTGTCATCCGTAAAAAGAGTTCCAGGCGTGAATAGGGCTATTTCTGTTGACTTACAATTATGGGACTCATAAAATGAACCGACAATGTCTCCTATTATAGCCCCTATGATTCCTCCAGGTACAAGTTGCTCGTTCTCGTTCATTTTTGCTTGTAGCATTTTCAGGGTACGTTCGTCCGCTTTCCCATCATAATATTTTTGCAATGCATCTGAAAATATATAATCAGGACAGACTGAATCGAAAAGCGTCATTGATGAGCGAAATTTTAAAGCATCGATTTCTCCTAGAATTTCCTCAATAGGCTTGTCGTTAATTGCGAGCATCTCCATAGTTATTTCGCAAAGATTTTTACCGAGTGTGGGTTCGTGCAAATACATGATAGCTTCATCTCTGTCTGCAATTCCATAATTATTGGCATTATGGCTATGCCCCAGTCCTCGAAGTTGTGGGAAGATATACCACATCCAATGAGTCCGTTTCTTTCCGTTACGGATTTCTTCCAAGGCAGAAGCATATGCCTGACGATGTGCATCCACAAACCGCCCGAGATTATATTGACAACTGTATTCTTTATATTTTGCAAAAAACATATTGTAATTTTTAGATAGTGTAAATAAACTGTCTGTTGCTGCAAAATTACATCTATTCCCTATATAAGCAAATTTTTCTCAGGAATTTTAGTGCCAGAAGAGTCAGTAGATGCCTACAAGGGAGTGTGAAGCAATTACGCGGACAAAATCTCCGCTATTCCCTAATCATTCCCTATCCGAGTCGCTCCGAGAATTTGCTACACCGGTGGAACACAAGGCCACCTTCCTAAGCAAAGTGCAGGAGAAGAGCGCACACATGGACGTAGAAGACCTATACTCGGAGCAGATGGTGACCAAACCAACACATTTTACAAACAGATTGCGCAGCCTGCAAGCGCCTACGTCATCATCCAAACCACAGACACGCTACTGGTCTTCATTGTCGGTCAGAACAGTGTCATAAACGTCTATGCAGACATTGTGGGCGGCATGATCTTGAACAGTGAGGACGAAGTAGCCGTTGTGATGGATAATTCTCAATTCTTCATTAAAAAAAGTACTTCGCCTCCTTTTTTTTGTACCTTTGCCAACGAAAGCGAAGAAATGGAGAGCAATGGTATTCAACTACGACATAATCGTGATAGGTGCCGGACACGCCGGATGCGAAATCCATTGAATATAATCCGCAGCTTCAACAAGTTTCCTATTTCTGCGCGACGACATCCCCCGTAGAACGTGGTATTGCACCGAAAGGATAATGTATATATTTATTACCAATGTCGAATACCCTTCCCTGTCGACTCGGAACATCGGCTTCTGTCGATACGGAAGATCGACGATAATCGATACGGAGGACCGATGATGATCGATACGGAAGATCGATGATGATCGATACGGAGGATCGATTGAGCCCCCTTCCAGAACACCTTCTGACGGGGGTCTGAAACCCCTTTTCCGGCGAAGGCAAATGGACGGGAAAACGGCCGGAAAGGAGGCTTCAACTGTCAGTATTTTTCATCTAATTCCCGCATCAATGTGCCTCCGCCCGGTTGTTGTATTCGCCGTTGAAGGCCTCGCTTTCCTTCGGGTTCAGCTCCAGCCCCTTCTTCATGTCTTCCGTGGCTCCGTCTTTGTCGCCGTTCAGCAGCTTGGCACGGCCGCGTTCATGGTATGCCTTGTAATAAGGTTTGTGTGGACAAATGTAAAGAAGTAATAGTATTAAAAAACAAAAAATGCAGTTTTTTTTCTTCGCTGCTTCATTTTTCCCTACCTTTGACCCTCTGATATTAAAATATAAATGCCATGCCACTCAACCTGCCCGATAAACTGCCCGCCATCGAACTGCTGAAGCGGGAAAACATATTCGTCATCGACAACTCACGAGCTGCACGACAGGACATACGGCCTCTGAAAATCGTCATCCTCAACCTGATGCCCCTGAAGATAACAACAGAAACAGACCTTATCAGGTTATTGTCAAACACGCCGCTACAGATAGAAATTTCCTTTATGAAGATCAAAAGTCATACTTCCAAGAATACACCCGTCGAACACATGAAAGCATTTTATACGGATTTTGAACGGATGAAAAACGAGAAGTATGACGGCATGATTATCACGGGAGCTCCCGTGGAGCAAATGGACTTTGAAGAAGTGGGCTATTGGGGCGAAATTACGGAAATCTTTGACTGGGCACGTACACACGTGACCTCGACGCTCTACATCTGCTGGGCGGCACAGGCAGGACTCTACCATCATTATGGCGTGCCGAAATATCCGCTGGAGAAAAAAATGTTCGGTATCTTCGAACATCATACACTCCAACCGTTGCACCCCATCTTCCGAGGATTCGACGACGTGTTCTACGTGCCCCACAGCCGGCATACGGAGGTGAGACGGGAGGATATCCTAAGGGTGAAGGAACTGACGCTGCTCTCGGAATCAGATGAAGCGGGAGTCTACATGGTCATGGCACGCGAAGGAAGGGAATTCTTCGTGACAGGACACTCTGAATATTCGCCTCTGACGTTAGACACGGAGTATAGACGGGATTTGGGCAAAGGCTTGCCCATCGACATGCCGAAAAACTACTATCGGGACAATGATCCTGAAAAAGGGGTGCTGGTGCGCTGGAGAGGACATGCCAACCTCCTCTTTACAAACTGGTTGAACTACTTCGTCTATCAGGAAACTCCATATAACATCAACGAGATCGGGGCATGAAAGAACGAAGGAAAATAGAATTGCTGGCACCGGCCAAAAACTTGGAATGCGGCATCGAGGCGGTGAACCACGGGGCCGATGCGGTGTACATCGGTGCACCGAACTTCGGCGCCAGGGCGGCAGCTACGAACTCGATGGACGATATAGGACGCTTGGCAGATTATGCCCACCTCTACGGAGTGCGCATCTACGTGACGGTGAACACCATTCTGAAGGACGAGGAGCTGAAGGAGACGGAAGATATGATTTGGGAGTTGTATCGCAAGGGAGTAGACGCGCTTATCGTACAGGACATGGGCCTGACACGTCTGGATCTGCCATCCATCCCGTTGCATGCCAGTACGCAGATGGACAATCGAACGGTCGAAAAGGTACGCTTCCTGGCAGAGGCAGGCTTCCGGCAAGTGGTATTGGCGCGTGAGTTGTCGCTCGACGAGATAGCCGCCATCCATAAGGCTTGCCCCGATACGTCGCTTGAGGTGTTTGTACATGGGGCGCTGTGCGTGAGCTATAGCGGACAATGTTATGCCAGCCAAGCTTGCTTCGGGCGCAGTGCCAATCGTGGAGAGTGTGCCCAGTTCTGTCGACTGTCTTTCTCACTGGTGGATGCCGGCGGACGAGTGGTGGTGAAGGACAAATACTTGCTTTCGTTGAAAGATATGAACCGCCTGGACATGCTGGAGCAGCTGCTCGATGCAGGAGTTACCTCGCTGAAGATAGAGGGACGGCTGAAGGACGTAGCCTACGTGAAGAACGTGACAGCCGCCTATCGCCAACGCTTGGACGACATCCTGAGGCGCAGGAAGGAATATGTGCGTGCTTCGTCAGGCACATGCCGCCTGAACTTCCGTCCGCAGCCGGAGAAGAGCTTCAGCCGCGGATTCACACACTACTTTTTAGAGGGAAGGGGAGAGAATATCGTCTCGTCCGACACGCCCAAGTCGCTGGGCGAGGTCATGGGTACGCTGAAAGAACAGCGCGGCGGATGGGTGAGCGTAGCGGGCGTGAATCCTTTCCACAACGGTGATGGCGTGTGCTACCTCGACGAACAAGGCCACCTGCAGGGCTTCCGTATCAATCGCGTAGAGGGCAATAAACTCTTTCCGGCAGGTAATGTGCCGCATATACGGCCGCATACGACACTCTTCCGCAATCTGGATCAGGAGTTCGAACGAACCTTGGCACACAAGTCGGCCGAACGAAAGATAAGGATACGCCTCAGACTGGGGGAGAATGCCTTTGGCTTTTCACTGACGGCGAATGACGAGGATGGCAATCGCGTGACGCTGGCTTTTGATTATACCAAGGAGCGGGCACGCACACCTCAGATAGAGAACCTGCGTACACAACTGGCTAAGCTGGGTGGTACACCTTATGAACTGACGGAACCGGCCGACATCGTCCTGAAAGAGGAGTGGTTTGTACCTTCGTCGGTCGTGACCGACTGGCGCAGGCAGGTGGTGAAGCGGCTGACGGCTGCACGACACACGAACTATCGTCGGGAGTTAGTCGTGTGGAAGCCGACACATCATGCCTATCCTGCGGCGACACTGACCTATCTGGGCAACGTGATGAACGACGAGGCACGCCGCTTCTACCTGGATCATGGAGTGAAATCCGTAGCGTCTGCCTACGAAAAACAACCCGTGGACGGGGCGGTGCTGATGTTCTGCCGCCACTGCCTGCGCTACAGCATGGGATGGTGTCCTGTCCATCAGAAAGGGCGTTCGCCCTATCGTGAGCCGTACTACCTGGCAAGATCGGACAGACGACGCTTCCGTCTGGAATTTGACTGCAAGAACTGCCAGATGAAAATATATGGAAATGAGGAATAGGAATGAAGAATTAAAGAGAGGCGGAAGTCAGGGGCTGATGCCGGACGGAAGAGGTTACCTTGGAAGAAGGCGAGGAGCGGTTCATGCTTTTTTACGCATCAATTTTTCCATTCTCCATGTTTCATTCTTTATTTTATTCTTTTTATCATCCTGCCATTACTCCCACCCCAACTTGGAGGACGAAAGCCTGACGCAGCAGGTACGCGACTCGCTGACCTATCTGTATGAACGGCACTACACATGGGACACCAATCTGGAGGTGAAAGCCGACTCCGTGCAGCTGGAGCTTCTGCCTGTGAAAGGAGTCTACTATCGGTTGTATAGGGGCGACCGCGTAGTTGTGGCCGAGTTTGCCGTTTATCCGGCCGACTCGATAGACTCCGTCTGGGTGAAGTTGGCCCACTCGCAGGAGGTGCAGGGTTGGCTGCGCGAAGCCGACCTGAAACGTGCCTTCGTGCCTACGGACAGCATCTCGCAGGCTATCTACGTGTTCAGCGACACGCATGCGTCGTACTTTATCATAGTTTTTGCCATCTTTGTAGCTGTCTGGTTGGTGCGTGCTCTCCGACGCAAACAGTTGCAGTTGGTTTACTTCAATGATATCGACAGTCTTTATCCCCTGGCTCTGTGTCTGCTGATGGCTTTCTGTGCAACGGTCTACGAAACGATACAGGTATTTGCACCCGACACATGGGAGCACTATTATTATAACCCTACGCTTTCACCATTCAAGGTACCCTTTGTGCTTTCTATGTTCTTAGTGGGGCTGTGGCTGTTCCTTGTTGTGTTGCTGGCCGTGCTTGACGATCTTTTCCGTCAGCTTTCACCCGCAGCGGCGGTGTTCTACCTGTTGGGGTTGGCTTCGTCGTGCATCTTCTGTTATTTCTTCTTTATCCTGACTACGCACATCTACGTGGGTTATGCTTTTCTGGCGGTTTTTATCTGGATCTTTATCGGAAGGCTGAGGCATTCGCTTCAGTCGCCCCGCTACCGTTGCGGCCGCTGTGGCAGCAAGCTGATGCACAAGGGAGTGTGTCCGCATTGTGGAGCTGTAAACGAGTGATACTGTCCGCCCGAAATCGGACACTTGTCCGAAAATGAACACATCTGAATGATAGCATAACGTGAGTCCGAAATAAGGATAAATATAATCTGTTGGTAAATAGGAATATAGCGATAACTGTCGGTAATTCTTTGTAATTGAGTACTATAAAGATACAACAGTTTTTGCTAATCATCAAATTTACGGATAATTAAAATTCGTCGAACTTGCGTTATTTTAATAGTAATAACAAGTTTCCGGTCGGAATGAATAAGAAGGAGAAATACGATGCACACAGTTCTTATCGTTCGGAAGCAAATAAATCAGCAAACCTTAGAAGACAGGAATGGTATAGACCAAACCTAACGAAATGCGCTGCGACGTATAGTCATTGGCACCCAACGCATGCGCACGTGGCGTCAGTCCATGATCTTTATACAACAGGTGTAAGTAAATACGCAACTCGCTATTGTCCATTGGGAAATACTCTGCGCACAGTTGTGCATTCCATGTACGACGGTAAAGGCCCTTCTCGTAAGGGCCGTTTTTTTTATATACGCCACCCCATTCATAAGCTCCTTTTGCATACACATTCCAATGCTTTTGTACCCGATAATCGAAATTAAGAATGGTCGTAAAGTAATGGACATGCTGAGCCGTCACTCCACCATCGGACAAGGTTGCAGACAACTCACTGATCAATCCTTTCGTATCAATCCCTTCACGTGAATACATAAAATCTGCATAAGCTACGATGGGGCCTTTCTCCCACACATTGCCGGCGGTCAGATAAAGAATGCTACGCTTGTCGGCCAACTCGCCCCAAGAAGCGGAATAACGCAAATTCAGTCCTCTGTTGAAGAAATAACCGTCCCAGTTAAGAGTGGAAAGTACGGGGACTTTCACTTTACTCATCCCTTCAGGAAATCCATACATAAAAGACTCCTCTCCTTTGGCGGCCGAATTGTTCAGCACTTGTAAATTCAACCGTTGCGTCGGCGAAAAGATGATGGCACCGTTTACACCTGCCTGATAGCAGTCGATATAGTTGTTAAAGTCACTAAATTCACGCACCCGAATTGCATCCACCCAATATTCATAACCACTAAGCTGGATAGCCTGCTTGCCTACCGTCAACGTAAAATGAGGATTTGTCCGCCAGTCTACGTATGCGCACTCTACAGAGGAGGACAGATTGTCCACCGAACGAGGATTGCTGTATTTGTTAAACGATTGCCTGAAATGATAAGCGAAATTCTTACCAAAATCTCCCAAAAGCTCCATACGGACTCCATTTATTTTAAAGGCTGCCTCGTCCAACGAGCCATTTATGAAATTGGCTGCCGCAGATGTGTAAAATTGCAGGTTCATACTGCTGGACGAAATGGATTTTCCACCATTGGTGAAACGTTCGAGCAGTGTCCGTCCTTCTTTAGGTTCAATAAGAGGAGCTTGTGCTTGCACACCTGTACACCATATCAGAAAGCAGGTCCATAACAGTGTTCTTTTCATTTCAGATCTTGATTGGTCGGTATTGGCAAAGGTAGTAAAAAAGCCGGACTAAGCCGGCTTTATACTATAAAAAGATGGAATGGGATAAAGATTTCATCACTTTCCTTGATGGAAAGCTACGTTTTTATTTCCCTTCTTCTGCCCATTCTTTAGCACCTTGTTCTTTCAATTTAGCGGTGAAAGCTTTAGCTTTCTCCATGCTGGCCTGCTCGTCTTCGAGGCTTGCATAAGCATGCTTGTAGCCTTTCACTACATTCCACTCGCCACGGGTAAAGTCGGGGAATTCAACAGCGGCACAACCGTTGTCCATAGACAACTCGCCCAGCTCGGCCAAACAACACCACTCAGCCAGGTCATATACGTCCATATCCAAAGGCAGGCCATTCTGCAGGCAATATACCAGACGGCTGTCCATGATGAAGTCCATACCACCGTGACCTCCTACTTCCTTAGCCATCTCACCATACTTCTTCAGGATGGGGTGCTGATATTTCTCTACCAGTGCTTTCATGTCAGCGGCAGACATGAAACCATGTGAACTCAGGTCATCAACCTTAGGCTGTACACCGGAAGCGCTCAGCTGGGCTGCATCGAGAGCATAACCTTCTACAGGATATTTATTGGCAAAACCTTTGGTACCTGTCAACTGATACAGACGGTTGTAAGGTTGAGGCGTCATCACGTCGTGCTGAATTTCAATCACCTTGCCATTGGCTGTACGAATCAATGTCGTAGTGTGGTCACCGTTACGGAAGTTGTTACATGTAGAATCGGTTCTTTCCTCAACCAATGCCTTGCCGATAACGGACTTGGTATCCATAGCTACCAGCGTAGTCATGCGGTCACCACGGTGTATATCAAGAGCTTGTGCAACAGGACCAAGGCCATGAGTTGCATATACATCGCCACGATGACGCATGTTGTAGTCCAAACGCCATCCCAACTTGTCACCTTCGCCATTCTTCCAGTAGTAGTCCCAGAATTCGTTCAAGTTATGGATATAAGCACCTTGTGCACGGATTACTTCGCCGAATACACCGTTCTGAGCCATGTTCAAGGTATTCATTTCGAACCAGTCGTAGCAGCAGTTCTCCAAAATCATGCAGTGCTTACGATTTTTTTCGCTCAAATTGATCAGTTCCCAACATTCTTTCAGGTTCATGGCAGAAGGAACTTCAATAGCGACGTTCTTGCCGTTCTCCAACGCACACTTGGCAACGGGGAAGTGATGCAGCCAGTCGGCAGCAATATAAACCAAGTCGATATCATCGCGTTTGCAGAGTTCTTCATAACCATTGGCACCCGAATAAATGGCAGCCTTCGGCAGAGAAGCTTTCTTCAAAATCTGCTGGCAAGCCTCGGCACGTTTTTGTTCATAGTCGCAAAGAGCAACAATCTGAGTACCGGGGATATAAGTAAAGCGAGCGACAGCCCCCGGGCCGCGCATGCCCAAGCCGACAAAACCTACACGTACCACTTCCAACTTCGGAATAGTCAGTCCTAATACGCTTTGCTGTCCGGCAGGACGCTCAGGTGTTTTCACTACAATGGTCCCATTTTTCCATTCCCATTGCGTACCCTTATCGTTCGTCTGAACGGTAGAGGCCGTCTGTGTGGAGCATGCACCCAATGTGAGGCACATGACCAACAGTAATGTTCCAATTTTTTTCATAAATGGTTTTAATTTAAAAGTTAAAGAATAAAAGTGTTTTATCTATCAAAAGACGGAGGATATGCCTTTTTGCATGCGTACACTCCCTCTTTTATTTACATGTTGCAAAGATAGAAATTACTTGCCGATGAAACAAGAATATGCTTCTCTTTTTCATTATATCGTATGCCAAATCTTACTTTCCTGCAAAATCAAACAATTTTTGAATAGAAATGTTTTTCATATTCTATTTTTCTCTTGGAAAAGATTCACCCAAAAGCAACCACGAGGCTATCGGAGAACAGTGTATAATTTTGATGCAAACCAAACAAATAATCAACACGCAACTTGAAATTAAAGGGGCAACGATAAAATTGAATATACAGAAAGACAATCCATCACAAGAAAGGTTGTCTCTCAAAATCATCTCCAAGAAGAATGTCTGTAATATATATATCCCTAATGTATATTTGCCATATTTACACAGCGTATCACCTAACTTACTATTTGGGATCCAACGAGATAGAGAATAGAACAACGCTATGAACGTCATGCTTCCGGCAAAACCCATCAATATGCGGTAATATCTCACGTATAAATAGCGACCTATTTCCATAAGATCGAATGATTTTATAGCATCACTATTAAAGCCTTTCAAAAAGGAAGCATCAAACTTGACAAGCATAACGATAAAAATAGATGCACTTACGGCAAGCATTACTCTAATATTCTTTTGAAAATAATCGAAGTATTTATACAGCGCCACCCCAAATATAAAACATGGGTACATTCGATCAAACGCACAAAAGGGAATGACTTGACTAACGATAAGCGATAGGACAACTGCAAAAAGTGTATATTTCGGAACTTTTGATGCAATGCAATAAGTTATCGAGCACAGGAATAAAGATTTAAGAAACCAGAAACTATGTATAAAGAACCAAATCCCCCCCCCCCCTAAATTCCCAGCACAAGTTACTATAATACAATATATTAATCCAAAAGAGATAGCTGGAAGCAATAGCTGTCTAAATTTTCTAAACAATACAATTGTAAACGGAATTGAAGATAGTTTGGCCCCGAAAAATCCTGATATGGTCATAAAGAGCGGCATATGAAATGAGTATATGATGCGATAGACTGGTTCGTCCCAATATTCACTTGATAATAAATGCTGCACGGCATGTCCCCACAGCACCAAAAATATGGCAAATAGTTTAAGGGCATCCAGCCATTTGATTCTTGCTTGTTCCATATTACTTTAACGTGAGTTCGATATAAATGAATAAATATTTTATTGAAAATTAGTGACATAGCGATAAAAGCATTCATTTTTTTATGTTGAATTATAACCTTTAAACGATTACTGCTATGTTTCTAAGGTGCAAATTTATAGAAATTTATTGTAAGACCGATGATTTTTGCAAGGAATTTGTATTACAACAAGAAAACTATATGATTGAAGACCGGCAGGTCAGGCAGCGCAACAAGTTCAAGTTCTTATCCTGTTTCACTCCGGCGATTTCCGCTGTTTCAAGCATTATGACAAGGAATATGTCTGTAAACATTGAAATATCTGTTTCCGATCCAAGTATCTATAACTATTTCGTGTAACCGGAGAAGGGAGTGCTGCCTCATTTGGCCATTTTCATCATAACAGCTTGGCACAAAATAAGAACCACTCCCGTATATCTCATACAGAGAGTGGCTCTTCCATTGATTTAACCACGAAATTAGTCCGCAATTACTGAAAACTCGGCACCGCCTGCAAAATCAGCCCCGTTCTGTGAGGTAAGTCCCGTGAAGCGGATATAACGGGCACGTACCGGTTTGTCCAGCATCACACGCTGTTCCTGTTTGCCTTTACCAAAGGTTCCTTTAGTAACTTCAGTCCATGCCTTGCCATCCATGCTTGTGTGCAGGCTGTAGTCCTTGATATTACCGTTGCTTCCTCCATCCTGACGGGGCAGATAAACAAAACCCGTGATGGTCTTCACTTCACCGGCATCAAAGTCCACCCAGTGGGGATACTTGGCTACGGTTACGGAATACATCGTGTGCCATGTCGTGCTCGGATTACCGTCCACCAAATGGGCAGCGGCTCCTTCGCCGGTCTCCTCACTCGATGCATAGACGACTGTCATCGGAACGCTTTCCTGTTTTTCAAACTTCATCGTGACGGATACGGCCTTGTTATCTTTATAACAAGCTGTTACCACGCCCCCTTCGCGCAGGTTAAAGGGTTCGATATAAAGATATTCCTTCTTCTTGCCGTTCAGCATATAGAGAATTTCCGCATTCTTCTTTTGAGTACTAATCGTCACTTCTCCATTGCGGCTACGCGAGACAGACAGTGGCATTTCACCGGATGCCGATACACAAGCGGTCTCCGTAAAGTCGGCCTGGCGCACGGGGCGGATGATGAAGCTCATATTATGATCGCCGGCCTTCACACGGTCAGGCTCTAACGGGCCGCCTTGACCGCAGCTGTTACCGCCCAGACCCGTCACACCCAAGTCGATGTGCAGATGAGTACCTGTAGACTGGGGCAACTGGTAGGGATGGGGCGCCAGTGTCATTTCCAAAGCCGACCAGGGCAGAGCGGAAGCGGACATACGGGTGCCTGCCACAAACTCCACACCATCGCCCTTAGCATCGGTCAGCGCACACCAGCGGATGTCCTCGCGATTACCCATGCTCTGCGGTTTGGGGAAGTTGACGAACAGGTCTTTCACCAAGCTCTGATGCTGCTCGATGAACGAACCTGTGCGGCGGTCGTTGTAGTTGTTCCACGGGCCGCGACCATACCACGTGTACTGCCGGAGTTCGGAGGGGAGTTCCATCACGTAGCCCAGACGGGGCAGCACCAGTGACGGGTCGTTCGACGTGATGCTCGACTGAAGCTCTACCGAACCGTCGGGATAGACAGTCCATATCTGGTTGGTGACGAACTTGAAATCATCCGAGCCGAAGGGACGGTCAGTCAGTTCCTTGATGGAGTTATGACCGGAATTGCCTCCCTCGAGCACAGCCGCATTCGGCGCCTGCGACTCGACGGTGTACATCAGCTGAACCGTATTGTCACCCTTCTGCTTCGCATTGACCCACGCATGGTTCAGAACTTTGTGCTTCAGGTTGTGCAGACCTTTTTCAAACCATTGGCTGTAGGCCCAGTTGTCGTTGTCTACAGGTGCACGGAAAGCGTCGAGCTTCGGGCCTTTGCCGTCCAGGATAACCTTACGGCTGTTGTACTCCATACTATATATCGTACCTTCGCGGTTGTCGAACTTCAGCACGAAGCCGTTGCCCGACACGGTGGTGAAATCTTCGGCTTCCTCTACCGACGGACGCTCCATCGAGGCCGTTACGGAGGCTAAGGCAGGCTTCTCGCCGGCAGCCTTCACGGGCAGCTGCTCTTCCATCTGCACAAAACCCTTCTTGGCCCAAGGCATATCCTGAGCCAACAGGAACTGAACCTTTACGAAATATTCACTCTCGGGAGCCAGTTTGCTGTAGTCGTAAGACAGAGTGTAAGCAACTTTCTCGCGCGGGCCGAGGATGTTGCGCGGGCCTTTGAAAGCAGTGCTTTCCTCTATCTTCTTTCCGTCTTTCCACAACGACCATACCAGATAGACATCGGTCAGCGGCTCGAAGTAGCGTTTGTTGAAGACTTCAATCTCTCCCTTTGTCATGTCTACCGCCTTGATACCCACGTTCTGATACACCTTCTTCACTTCGTAGTACTGAGGCTTGGGCTGATGGCCGGGGAAAAGAATCCCGTTCATGCAGAACATGCCGCTGTTGGGTTTGTCGCCAAAGTCGCCTCCATAGGCTAGGTAGCGGTCGCCCGTCTTCGGGTCGTAATTGTAGAGTGCCTGGTCTACCCAGTCCCAAATGGCGCCTCCGCAGAAGAAGTTAGTCGACTCGATGGCATCCCAGTAGTCAATGAGGTTGCCGACGGCATTCCCCATCGAGTGGGCGTATTCGGATATATGGAAAGGGTACTTGATGTTGTACTTGCCCGTCACAGCACCGCGCATCCATGCGATGGACGGATATTGATTAGAACCCATGTCTACGATGTCGTTATTGCGCTCGTACTGCACGGGGCGCGAAGGATTGAATTGATGTAGGGCGTTGTAGGCCTTCACGAAAGTCTTGCCGGGGCCGGCTTCGTTGCCCAGCGACCAGATAACCACAGACGGATGGTTGACGTGCGAGTGTGCCAGCTCCATGACGCGGGCCACATGAGCCGCCTCGAACTCTGGCACATGCGACAGAGACGCTTCACCATAATAATATTCGTGGCTTTCGATGTTGGCCTCGTCCTCCAAATAGATGCCGTATTTGTCGCAGAGGTAGTACCAATGCGGGTCACAGGAATAGTGCGAGTTGCGCACGTGATTGATATTGCCGCGCTTCATCAGCATGATTTCCTCTTCCATCTGCTTCACCGTGATGGCGTTGCCTCTGGCGGGATTGATTTCCTGACGGTTCACCCCTTTCAGCTTCACCGTCTTGCCGTTCACGTAGTAGTAGCGTCCGGCCAGACCGAACTCGTCTTCACCGGCAGGCGTGTCCTTGATTTCGACTTTGCAGAAGCCCAGTGCTGAAGAGAACGTCTCCACCACGCGGCTCTTCTTGTCCTTCAGCTGCCCCACCAGCACGTAGCGGTAGGGAGCTTCGGCCGACCACTTGTGCGGAGCGGGTACGGCTATCTCCGCTTGCGAACAGAGGCTGCCGCCCTTCTTCATGTCCTCTAACTTGTACGTGCCGCCCACGCCTTCCACTGGTTCGTTATCGTCCGAATAAAGCTTGTTGGCATAAAGCGAATAGGTCAGTGTATATCCCTTTGCGTCCTTCTTACTCAGGTTGCGGAGGTCGGCTTCGACGCGGATGAGACCGTCTTCATAGTTGGCGTCCAAGTCGGGGAGGATGCGGAAGTCACGTACCTGCACCTGCGACGTCGATGTCAGGGAAACGGTACGGAAGATGCCCGGCAGGCGGAACATGTCCTGTGCCTCAAGGAAGGAGCCGTCCGAATTGCGATAGACTTCGACCGCCACCGTATTATCGCCCTTTGCATTCAGATAAGGCGTGATGTCGAATGAGGCCGTATTGCGCGAGTTCTTCGAGAAGCCCACGTAACAGCCGTTAATCCAAAGATAAAAGAAAGACGAAACGCCGTCGAAGTTGATATAGACTTCGCGTCCCTCCCACGAAGCAGGGACGGTGAACGAGCGGCGATAGGAACCCACCTCGTTACGGTGCTTGTAGGTCACCCAGTCGGCAGGTGGCGTCCGCATCACGCCTCCCTTCCAGTCGCCTACGGCTACCTTGTGCTGGAAAATGACGGGCTGGTTGACATAGATGGGCACTCCGTACTTCAGACTGCCGTCCTTCTGGATGCCGGCTACATTCCATTGCATCGGCACGGTCACATCGTCCCAACCCGACACATCGAACTCCGGCTTATAGAACTCCGTCGGGCGTTCTTCGGGATTGCCCACCCAATGGAACTTCCAATCGCCATTCAACGACTGATAGTAACTGCTTTGCTCAGGTAGGACGCGTCGTGCACTTTCCACGTCGGCAAATGTAAAGAACCACGCCCGCGGCTGTTCCTTGTTCAATGCTAACTGCTCTGGGGCTTCCCACTCCTTGCCTGTCGGCGCTGCGGCTTGACCATAGGCAAACCCTTCCAAAGCTGTTGTCTGGGCGAAACTGCCCAACGTTCCCAACAAGAGAATGATAGAAAATAAGGTTTTCATAACGAAATAATAGTATTACAAGATTATGGAAACAAAAATACGACTTTTTTCTTTACGAACACACGTGTCTCTTCGATAAAAACGAACTTTTATTCATTTTTGGCATATAAGCCTCATTTTTCTATGTTTTGTCCTTCCTTTCGGTAAGGATAAAAGGTATTCGCGACGCGCCGTCCATCGTCATATTGACCTTTGAAACGATTAGGCCAACAAAAAAATTAAAGCTCCAATCCCTTCTCTCTTTCTAAAATCTGACTATCTTTGCAGAGGATGCCTGAGCCACATTCGGACATCCTCTTTTTTGTCGTTCTAAACTTAATCTAAGGGTTATGAAAAGTCAGAAGATGCTGTGCTCGTTGTTAGTTCTGTTGTTATCCTCCCTTGTCTGTGCACAGGGAGTAAAGGTGTATGATGTGGCGGATTTCGGTATGAAAGCCGACAGTCCCAGAAACATATCGGGCATTTGGCAGAAGATGCTGAAGAAAATCCATACGGAATATAAGGAAGGGGACAGCATCGTCATCCGGTTTCATTCGGGCATCTATCATTTCCATGAGAAAGGGTCGGCCATAAGGGAATACTATATATCCAATCACGATCAGGACAATCCGAAGAAGGTGGGCATCGCGTTGGAAGGCATGAAGCATCTGACATTGGATGGCGGGGGAGCCTCGTTTGTCTATCATGGCAGGATGCTGCCGGTTTCCCTCGTACATTCCGAGAACTGTGTTCTGAAAAATTTCAGTATAGACTTTGCTAATCCGCATATCGCACAAGTCGAGATTGTGAGGAACGATATGCAGCAGGGAATTACGTTCCGTCCGGCTCCCTGGGTGAAGTATCGCATTGCCCGGGATAGCGTGTTTGAGGCCTACGGTGAAGGATGGACAGTGAGACATGGCGGCGGCATCCCCTTTGAAAAAGATACGAAACGGATTGTCTACAACGCCGGCGATCGGGGGTGCAATACACAGGGATCCTCTTTGACATCCGACGGATGTGTATGGGCACCGAACTGGAAAGACAGCAAACTGATGCCAGGAACAGTATTCGTGATGCGCGGTTGGGGACGCCCCACGCCCGGCATCTTCCTTTCGCACAACGTCAATACCCGCTTGGAGAATATACAGGTGCATTATGCCGAGGGAATGGGACTTCTGGCACAGATATGTGAAAACATCACGCTCGAAAAGTTCTGTGTGTGCTTAAAGGGAGACGACGACCCTCGTTATTTTACGACGCAGGCGGACGCCACCCATTTTTCCGGCTGCAAAGGGAAGATAGTTTCATGCAACGGTTTGTACGAGGGGATGATGGACGATGCCATCAATGTGCACGGCACCTACCTGAAGATCGTCAGCCGCAAGGACGACCACACGTTAGTGGGACGTTATATGCACAATCAGTCTTGGGGCTTTGAGTGGGGACGTGCAGGAGATGAAGTCAGGTTCATCCGTTCAGCGACAATGGAGTTGACAGGCGCAGCGAATAGGATTTCGGCCATCACTCCCTGCATAGAGGGCGTCCGAGAGTTTCTGATAAGCTTCGAGAAGCCGGTAGAGGCCGGCATTGACGAGAAGGAAGACTTTGGCATTGAAAACTTGACTTGGACGCCAGAAGTCATGTTTGCAGGGAACCTTATTCGCAACAATCGGGCACGCGGTGCTTTGTTCAGCACGCCCCGCATGACGGTTGTCGAAAACAATACATTTGACCATACGTCCGGCACGGCCATTCTGCTTTGTGGCGACTGCAACGGATGGTTTGAGACAGGGGCTTGCCGCAATGTTCTGATACGGAACAATCATTTCATCAATGCACTGACCAGCATGTATCAGTTTACCAATGCCGTGATTTCCATCTACCCTGAAATACCCGAACTGGAGAAGCAACAGGCATACTTTCATGGCGGCAAAGAGGGAGGCATTGTGATAGAAAATAATGTATTCGATACGTTCGATGCTCCAATTCTATATGCCAAATCTGTGGACGGCCTTGTCTTTCGGAATAATACGATAAAAACGAATACGGAATATCCGCCTTTCCATTTCAACCGGAACCGTTTTTGGTTGGAAAAGGTGACCCATGTGTCCATTTCAGAATAAGATATAAATAACTTCTACCTTTCCCTTCCGCTGTCACGCAGCACTTCCTGAAGTCCCGACGCAGTGCTTCGTGAGGGTGTCATG
The DNA here is from genome assembly GCF_947632445.1 of uncultured Bacteroides sp. Lineage (GTDB taxonomy): Bacteria > Bacteroidota > Bacteroidia > Bacteroidales > Bacteroidaceae > Bacteroides. Next base: position 34,954 of record NZ_CANRPM010000029.1, read on the forward strand.
CAGTGCTTTATGAGGATGTGACGAAGCACTTCGTCAGAGGGTCAGCAAGCACGATGTCAGGACGGAAAGAATTGCCCGTGAAAAAAAGAGGAAGAAAAACGGGGTTTTATCACGAGTAAAATAGTCCTGTCGCACCAATTTATTGATATACAGTCGGTTGCTGCGACAGTGACAGGACTGTGCAAACTTTTTTGAAATAAAATAAAAAATAGGCTGCCTTTAAAGGAAAGGTATTTTTTATTTTTTCACGGAAATGTTTACCAAAGGTACTAAGGTGTCGCACTAATTTATTGATAATCCGGCACTTGATGTGACAGGACTATTTTGAGCCCTTCCCGGATTATTTCCAAAGTGATTTGGAAGCTTTCAGAGCAATTTGAGCGCTGGGAGGTGATGCCTTGTGCATTGCTTCCTGTTCCTTTCTTCCCGATACAACAGGAGGCTCGAAAGTTGTGTAACTTTGCAACAAACAGCTAACACCGTTTATGAGGCTTCGACAGGTTGGGCTGTGTCCTATCCCATTGTTTTTAAGTTTCCCGTTCTATTCCATCGAACCGGTACAATTACTTGTATCATGACATTGATGTTCTTCCACCGACCTTCGAGAGATGGCCCGACTTGGGGCCGAGTACAGTCTGTGTTCTCGAAGAATAAGGCAATATCGGCCTTATTCCACACTTGGATATTAATACTTTATACAAAAACGATTACGATTAAATAATATACAATGGCAACAATTAAAATAAAACTGCGCGCCTCAAGCGTCGCGGGCAAAGAAGGAACAATTTATTATCAGATCACGCACCACAGAATTGTAAGGCAGATTAGCACGAATATTCATATCCTGCCGGAAGATTGGGACAGGAAACAACAATGCTTCAGCCAGTCGGAGGTGAACGCCGCTCTCCAAAGCCGCATACAGGGCGACATGACCCTGCTGCGGAGGATTATCAAGGAACTCAATGCGTCGGGAGTGCCGTATACGGCAGAGGACATTGTCCGACGTTTCCGCAAGCCCGACCACAACGTAATGATGCTGGCGTTCATGCAGGAGCAGATCGACCTGCTGCGCCAATGCAACCGCCTGGGCACCGCCCAAAACT
>NZ_CANRPM010000030.1 GCF_947632445.1 uncultured Bacteroides sp.
ATGTGGCTGAAGATGCTGTTTTAGAAATTAGTTTTGTAGGTTACAAAACACAATCTATTCCAGTTAAAGGCCTAAGTCCTATTAATGTTACATTGGTTGAAGATGCTGAGCGTGGTACTCGTTCAATCGACAACTCCAATGACCCTCTTTATGTAGTCGATGGAGTTCCTTTGACTGCCGGTTCGATGGCAGACCTTAACCCGAACGATTTCGAGTCAATGAGAATCTTGAAAGACTCGTCTGCAACTGCAATCTATGGTTCTCGTGGTGCAAACGGTGTCGTTCTGATTACTACTAAAAAAGGAACCAAAGGAAAAGCTTCAATTAATTAACGTGAGTTCGACGAATTCAAAACAATGCAAGCTGTGTGTCAATCGTTCTCATGACATTGATACACGGCTTCTTTGGAAAGCAGCAATATGCGGCAATTGCACTCAATAGGTTGACAATAAAATTATCAAAAGTTCCATGCCTTGAATGTTCCACTTGTGCTATATTTTTGAGTTCATTTCGCTAATCACCAATTTTATAAGCATTTACAATTTGGCGAACTCACGTTAAGATATTAATTTTATGATAGTATCATATAAAATATTGGGATCATTATTCCAACCAACAGATACCATTTGCCTCTTCCAGCTATGCCATTCTTTCCTTTAATCATAAAAAGTCCGGATATGGCAAAGAATACAAGTGAAAAAGCGAAGAAATCGCCCATAAAGCTCCATCCATTTACACGATTGCAATGAAGCCTGTTAAACCAGTATATTACAGGACGTTTCTCATGAGTTTCGTATTCTGTGACACCTGTAAACGAGTTATATATTCCTACTCCTCCTTCCAGCATGATTCTGAAGTGTTCATCGTCAATTCTAAGAATCTTTTTCAGGTGCGGCAGTCCTGAATCCGAATTCCATTCGGCGATTATTTCATCAGTGTCCATCCCTTTTTTCAATTCCACTCCGGCTTCTGTGGTCTTAAATGCAGGATCCTTTCCGTCCATGTGGTTCAGCAGGAATCCGGACACTCCGTAAACCAAACACAAACCCACCATAAGAAAGCCCAGGTCGCGATGAATAACCCTCAACCAATATGAAAAACTTTTATTCAATGATTTCATAATCGGTTCCTTCCACATAATAGACCGAATAATAATCTTTATTGTTTTCCTTCATCCACTTACGCATGTTATTTATATTGCTCAACTCTGCATCACAAATTTCTCCATCGCTTTCTTGTCTCTGCTTTCCCTTCAGTTCCTCTTCTGCCTGATCAATATATTCTTTTGTAAGTTTATTCTCTTTCAGGACTCCTTTGATGACGAGTTCAGAACCGATAAGCTCGCGGTTGAAGCCGCCGATATTTCCTCTCGCTTCTACACGAATGGATGTCTTCTGGTCATTACCCATAACGAAACATCTGCGTCCCGAATGTTTACATGTGTGTGTCACGAAACCTTTCAGCGTTATTTCCTTACCGACTTCCTTCTCTGCATTCTGAAGGATTTCTTCCACATACAAAGCTTTTGAAACATCAATTCCCTGAGCGACCTGCTCGGTCGTTGAAGATTCTTCTGACTGTTTTTTACTGTTTCCACATGATGTAAATGCCATGCCAACAGTCAGGCATACAACAAAAAAATAAAGTTTTCTCATTTCAATAAAATCTGATTAAGTTTATAATTAATTCATCTCTAAAATTTACTCGAATCTGTTCCTTGGCAATAATAAAAGTGCTATAATACCCGTGATCCCAGCCAATGCTATCACTGAAGATACGATAAGATTCTTGTGAAAGGCTGATCTTTTTCTCATGAATACAAAAAACAGCAGCGCCAATATGACGGACAGTATCCATGCCCATGCCGAGAAATGGAGGACATAACAACCTATATAGCCATTGTCAGGCGAAGCCGGCGACAATATTACAGGGAAAACGACATCCGCTACCTTGTCCCATATTCCAATCTCTTTCTCCTGATGATAAGTTGACAATGACTCTAAAGTAGATGTTTTAAGTCCATAGCAGTCCATAGCTTCAGAGTTGCATACCCTTACTGTCCAATAAAGCATATTGCCCATGATTGTGATGTCATCTTTGGCTATGTCGACAGGACGTATATCCATCCTGACAAATCTGTAGCCGCCGTCCTCATCGCTTTCTACTATACCCAATTCTCCATCCTGCCCGAAGAGATAACCGTAAAATCTCTTGTCGCCGACCTCGCGCATGACAAACCATTTTACAGCAACCTGCTTACTTACTCCGGTATTCCTCACGAAAGGACGTCCGTTCACCATCTTTACATGAAACAACTCGCCTTTGCTGTCCAGACAGAAATAACCTTCTTCATAAGCTTTGCGTACAGTGGGGTTACCCCAAAATGCCTTTGCAGGAAACTCGAATCCTTTTTCCAGAAGTTCTTCGGTAAACATCTTACTCTTGGCATGATTTACAGAGTTGGTCTCGGAATTGACAAAGACCATTTCACTGTCGTCCATTCTGAAATAATCACCCGGCAATGACAAATTTCCCCTTATAGGCATCGCCTCGAGCAATACTCCCATCTTGGGTTGTGGAGAATGAACGTCCGACGGCCTGAAACGATACACCACCTGTTTTGAACGCAGAATCTTAACATCCATTGCATGCCCTTCGAGTGAGTCAGGCAAGTTCCCATTCATGGCCAGTTGTCTGTAGTTCAACAGCGGCAAGAGGGAATCGTATTGCGAACGTGGATAGACATTTCCTTTAACGTCGCGGAAAGCATCCTTCGTCTCACGAAAATCTATTATACATAGCTCTTTCAGCCGTGAACTATAGTACATCAGAGGATATCCATTCGACTCATATACCATTTTCTTTACCAGAGCCGGTATCGACCACGAAGTTATGATTGTGGTCAGAACAAGGATTATCACATATATAATATTCTTAAATCTCATATCCGGATACAGTTTATATTGTTAACGATAAAATCATCTTACTGAATTCCCTGTTTGAATCTGACACACGAATAGAAAGGGAAAACAAACGACGAAACAAGCACAAGAAGCATACCCCATCCAAAGGCTGAATAGGTTTCAGGATAATCAGAGACAAACAGCACAGACAGCAGTCCCACTGAAATCAGCATATTGAATATCCTCTGTTTCCAGCCGGGTTCTACGCATATCCATACCGTAAATCCATATCCGGAAAGACCGGCAGTAACCCACGGCAGGAATTGTGAAACCATCATACACACTACTTCAGTAGGCAGGACCAGGCCGATAATGGCCGACATAAAGATTACACAAGCCAAATACATAGCAAACAATACTCCATAGCCATACAGCAGCATTGCCGATATCAGCCGGGTTTCGCCGGCAGGAAGATGCAAGGTCAGTTTGAGCCTCTTGTTTGTCATTTCAGGGACAAACTGTACTATAGCCATCGAAATGCCTGATAAGGGTATCAGATACATCATCAAGCTTGAGACTGATGCCCCTTGAAATATAAATCCATACCAAATGTTAACCGCCTCTTCTATTCTTATGGCATACGTAATGTCAATATAAGAATATACAGCTACGGCAGCCGACAGGGTAAAAGCTACAAGAATAAACTTTCTTGTCTTCATCCATTCTTTATATGATAGAGCTTTAAACAAATTCATATTATATCATTTTATCATTATCAATATTTTCCGGTAAGGCCAATGAATGCATCCTCAAGAGAGAGTTTCTCTTCTGTAATCTCTTTTACTCCCTTAACAGAGAGCTTTGACAGTACCTCTTTTTTATTTAGGAAAGAATACACTTCCCATTTGTCGCCAAGCATGGACGGATTCCGGAAGTCATTGTCGGCCTCTATTCTGAAATCCGGTCCCGGTGTGATGAACCTGTATCTCTTGAAGTTGTCCATTATCTCCTTGACCGGTTTGTGGAGCAACAGACGGCCGTAATCCATTATCATACAGTCGTCTATAAGCATTTCCATATCTTGGATAATATGCGAAGTCAGGAACACGGTCTTGCTTTCTGCCGATGCATATTCTTTAAGATATTCCACAAAGAGACGGCGATAGCCGGGATCAAGTCCCATAGAAAAGTCATCCAATATCAGCAAATCCGGGTCCTGTGCAAACAAAAGCCCCAAAGCCACCTGCGATCGCTGACCGCAGGACATTGTGGAAATTTTCTGCGTAGGAAGCACTTGCAGTCTTTTCAGAAGTTCATAATATGCCTCCTTTTTCCATTTGGGGAAAAATGCAGAATAGAACTTTTCTATCTGCTGTACATTGAAATACGTATGCTGCACATGCCCTTCCAGCAACAGGCCTACTCTTGATTTTGTGGAAGGACTGATGTTATCCATATCCTCACCAAACAGGCGACATATGCCGGAACGGGGTTTCAGGTAACCATTCAGAATATTTATAATGGTTGTTTTCCCTGTTCCATTCTTACCTAACAGACCTAAAACCTTACCTTTTTCAACATCAAAACTAAGGTCGGCATAAATCAGTCTGTCTCCATAATAATGCGTAATTTTATCACATTCTATAATCTTTTCCATATATGTTATAATTAGAATTTAACTCCTGCCGAAAGACCGCATACCATGTGTTTCTTACCTTTCAGACTTGTATTCAGGGTTATCAGATAAGTAAAATCGACATTTAAAAACAGCGACAGCTTTCTCGTTATTCCTCTTTCACAGCTCAAAGAGGCACAAGACTTTACCTGACTTGCTGTGTTATAATCATACTCCTGCACAAGTAAATTGTCAAGCGAAACCGGTGCTTTCTGATTTTCAGAAACACCGGTATATGTTCCGTCGTCGTTCATATTCCCCCATCCTGTTGAATATCCGCCTGTCAAAGAAAATGTGTAGATATGTTTCTTCCTAAACCAGTTCTTTTTTACGAACAAATCCGCATGTACGGAATTGATGTCCTGCTTTCTGTAGAACGGATATTGGGAAGCTGTTACAAGCCGCGAATAATATCCTGTACCCATACCGGCAGACCAATCGGAACGTCTTATACCGTTCCCTGAAAGAAAAGAATACGTAACGTCTATTCCTTTCCATTCTTTCTCGCCTACTTTATTGCTTCCATAATAAACTATTTGCGACACTCCGTTGGCATCAGTACTTTCTTTATACGAGTTCTCATTATTCTCTAACGATTTGCTGAACACATTCAACTCTATCACATGAAACGAACGAGGTTTTTCTATTATAAGTTTCGACTTGTACTCCGGTCCGGTAGAATTGTGATTACTATAAGTGATTGAAGTGGAGGAACCGGTTCCAAACTGTCCTTTATCCTTATAAAATCCAAACTCGTTAAACCACTTCACCCCGGCCGTTTCCCATAATAGTTGCAAAGCACCACCGTTGGTCCGTGTAAACAATGGAAGAGCATTGGAAGTATAGCCACTCTCACCGAACAATTCGCTACGCCCATAAAATCCACCGAAGCTTATTAGCGAAGTATATTGCCTGTCGGTATTGCCATAGATATTAAATGAAACCCTCTGAATGTTTCTTCTGTAAACATAGACTGAACCGAAAGTTACATTATCTGTGATTTTATATTTGCCTCCCAAAGACAGGCCTAAATCCATCATCGAATTCTGATGCCTCAAATCCTTGAACTTGGCATAATTCTCGACGGCATATTCCACGGAAGCTCCCAGTGAAGTCCTTGAGTTCAGCGAATATCCTGCTTTTCCGATCAATGAATACCGTTCCCTGCGTTTTGTCCCTGCATTGGACTTATCCATCTCTACAATATCAAAAGGAGTATGTTCCGGATTGATAAAGGCAGAACCTGACATGTTCTTGCCTTTATCCGTTTCATAAGATATTGCACCTGACAGCATCAGACGTTCACTAAAACGATAATACGATTCTGTCCTTATCTCAAAATCCTTGCTGTCGTCAGACTGATAATAATTCACCATATCACCTTTACGAATATGGCAGTTCAGTTTCAGATATGACAGGTTCGGACATTTTACGTCTGTCAGGAAAGAAGCATTTTTGCTCTGTGATGCATGAAACTTCAGAACCGTCTCGTTATAATCCATATCTGTAACCGCAGGATAATTATCAGCATGGGCAGGCATGGCAACGAGAATCATTATTCCCGTTGCCATTGCCATCCTAAGATTGTCGGTATTCACCAAATACATAATCAAATCAGTTTCTTAATGAGGCCTTGCTTCTCTGATGGAAATCGGCTGTAGAATTGTTTGTGTCCATATAAACTATTCTTGCACCATTCTTTATTGAAGCTTCAGCGTCTATTCCGCTTGGGTCGGTAGAATCATCTACACCGAACGAATAATTGTATACAAGTTTGCCCTCATTCTCTTTAATTGCTTCAGTAGCTTCCTTGTCAACGTTCCTGTAAAGAGTGTAGCCCATCTTGGCTGTCATTTCCACATAACCTGCATCAATTGTAGGCAGAAGCCTTTTCTGATTATTGGGCTGTCCTTTTGCAAAAACTTCAATTCCGTCGACAACCCATTCCACAGGAACTTTTCTGCGAACCTGATTGGAGCCGTACATGTTCTCATTATCCGGATTGTCAACGAACTCCTTGAGAGTCGTTCCCTGAGGACGGACGATATAGAATGCCGGACCGGAGTTGCTCAGAGGCCATGCATTGCCCAATCCGTAATTATAAACCTTCAAATAGTGTTCTGTAGGTATTAATTCGGAAGGGGTTGGATAATAAGCAGTGTTGCTGTAATCCTCAATGTCATAACAGCAATAATACTCGCTGTTTGCATAATTGATTGACTGTGAATAGGTCTTTGTATTATCTACAGCCCCGCAGATTGCGATGACGATCTGTTTCCCGGGTTCCAGTTTTACATTATTCTCAAAATACCACAAACCGTTTCCGGCCGGAATCCATCCTTCAGAAGCGTAAAAGAGTTCTCCATTAACATAATCTTTATTGGCAGCTTGCGAGTTGTAAGGATTTACCATGGCAAGGGCAAAATCGCTTATATCGATAGTTGCAGATGAATTGTTGTAGAGTATTACATACTGATCTTTCGCAAAAGATCCCGAACCGTCGTCCATCGGACATCCGCCTACGTATAGTTCTTTGATTACTACCGACCCGCCTTTGGAAAGTTTCAGATCTATGAAAGCCTCCACATTTTCCGTGGCGGCATTTACATTGCTATTTACCCCGTTAAAAAGACAAACTTCTGCATCTATCACTCTTTGTTCGGAAGCAGATGCCTCATATATGCCATTGGGTACCTCGAATAGAGCCGTACCTTCGGCACCGGTCTTTTCTGAAAACACTGCACCGGTAGAAGTATTCTTCAATGAAACTTCCACTCCTTCTGACGGACCATACCCTTCGGGATACACCAGCTGAATCTTTACATTACTTAATTCATATTGCGGATTGTCTTCATCCGTACATGAATAGACTGACAAACCAAGCATCAGCATGCTTAAAATGAAAAATTGTTTTCTCATAATCGTTATAATTTTAGTTTAAATGAAATTCCATAATTAAAGGGAGCAATCAGGCTTGAGTCAAACAATGACATTTCGTTTCCTGTCTGCGCATTTTTTATTTTTTGCTTGCTGTAGAAAAAGTTATTTGCAAAGAATGAGACCGTGAGGTATTTGCCTATTTCTTTTGATACATTAAGATTGGCAGAGAAATAAGGTGCATAACTCTGTTTCTTGAATATATACCCATAACTGCTCTTAACGGCAAGTTTTGTCAACTCATTGTATAAGTCCTTGTCGTGATCGCAGGCCCACAACAGTTTCTCCATGAACGGGACTTTAGTTTCCATGTCATCGCGCGACACATAATACAATGGATAAGTCACCGCATAATTGTTGCCATCATAAATGTCTTTATCGGTGGCGGACGGCAGATAATCTCCTCTATTGTCGATTACATAACTTCTTGTTCCGTCACCATACTCACTCAGATTCCGGCGGGTATTCATGAATGTACCTTCAAAACGCAACGAGAAAATCATTCTCAACTTAGGAATATGTGTGATAAAAGTCATATTTGTGTTCAGCCGTCTGCTTTCGAAGCCATTATAATTGCCTGTTCCACCGACATAATATCCGATATACTTGTAGGGCTGGCCGTCTGAACTTGTAAGGTCTACTCCGGATGGCACAACGACTTCATCCACACCCTTGTATCTGTAATACTTCCCGTCTATTCGCACCGAAGTGTTTACAGACCTGATCTTGTCAAAATCCAATACCCATTCCAATCCCATCCTTGAAGATGAAGAGCCGTTTATACTCATACTTACAGACTGAAAGTCCTTTACGACCTTGTAATCCGCTTCCTGAGAGGGGAGCATTCCGGTCTTGTCGGACACGGTGACAACACCCGTATTGCGATCAATGGTATAAATCCTGTCAGGAGAAGGAATCGGACACGCCTCCAATGCACTTTGGCCTGTGAGCTTATAATCGAACGGAGAATAAAACCTTGTATGGGAATACGGATTCATCATGCTGTTATAATAGAAAGACAATGAGATTCTTACCCCTTTCAACTTTATATCTGCTCCCAATTCACGCATTATGCTGTATTGCCACTTCAATGATGAGTTATATACGGGAGTGACAGGGTGAGTGTGGTAAGCATAATAGGTGGTTCCGTCGGCCATTGTTCCGGGGGCAAATGCCAGCCTGTCCACATACGTTTCTTTGGGGTACAGTATCTCAAACGAAGGAAGTTTTACGGCCTTGCCCCATCCCATTCTGAAAGTCGCACCTCTGAAGAAGCCGGTATCGGTATTGCCGAAAGAATATTTTGCACTGATCCTGGGGGACAGGCTCGAAGCAGTTCCGTACGCCGAACCGGATATTATTGTCATATCATTTCTCAGACCTGCTTTCAGGTTCAGAGTGGAGTTTCTGAATGCGAAGTTTAAATCCTCCTCTATATATGAAGCCCAGTTGTTCATAAACGGCAGCTCATCGTACCTGTACTCCCTCCAACTTGGGGCGACAGACATATCCGTATAGTATTCTCCCCTTCCTAAATTCCCGTCGGACTTCAACTCGGAGCCCAACAACAGATTACCGGTCAGATTTCCCGTTTTATGTGTCCATCGGGCTTTTATGTAAACCGAATAATTTATCGGACGGTTATCATTGTAAGTAGTGACATACCAGTATCCCACCGGCAAAAGAATGATTGGCGACGAAGGATTGTCCTCATACTTGGAAGCGACGAAATATCCTTCTTCTGTGGTATGCAGAGCCGGCATGGCAGACGATGCGGACTTGTTTGCCTTCACTTCTGACGTCTTGTCCGAATAGGAGAAACTCATTCCCCACCTCAGATTTGAAAGCCGGTTGGAATTTATCATATAGTTGAAAGCCATACTGCCCCACAAGGCATTGTCTCTTTCCTTGGTATACGTTTCCTTGAATGCGTCAGGGTCTGATTCCGAGTTCAATCCGCCCACATTACCATTCAGACTGAAGTCCATGGAAAGGCTCCGTCCCGACGGATAATTAACCGCATTGGAATACTTAAGTCCAAAAGCATTTCTTATATACGAAGTAAACGGAGATGCGATATCAGAAACGGAACGTACCCGTTCGTATGACAGATTGACTATTCCTCTTTTTCCTCCAAGATCAATCCCCTTGCTCAGTGAATATGACTGTGTATTGGGGCGTACAGAGATATTTGCCCAAAGAGGGCTTTTACCTTTTTGGGTTATTATCCTGACGACGCCGTTTGTCAAGTCGCCATATTCTACGGAAGGAACTCCGGTAATGACATCTATTCTTTCCACATTGTTATTACCCACATTCCTCAAATCTGTTCCACCGGTAGACGTTGTTGCATTACCGGAAAGTCTGACTCCATCCATTTCGACAACAGTTCCAAAATCCGGATTCCCCATCTCCGGGGTTTCACCTCTTAACGTAACGGTCTGTCCTGATGAAGTCAGGGTTTTATATTTGTTTGTCTGTTCGCCCGGCAACAGACTTAAGGCATCTGTCACGCTTACACTTTGCAAATGGTCCAATGCTGTCCTGTTCAGAGTATAAGCAGTGGCTGCATCATTTGCCTTTCTCTCAGCCGTAACGGTCACCTCATCCAAAGCCAGAGATGTTTCAGAAAGATAAAAAAGCACGTCTATATTATTCCTGAGATATATTTTTTTCTTTTTCTCCGTATAGCCCAGACATCTGATGATAATTTCATAATTACCATTAGACAGATTATTTATAAGAAAACTCCCATTTGCATCTGTCAAAGTGCCTATACCTGTACCCTCAATCCATACGGTTGCAAATTCTATAGCCTTTTTAGATTTTATATCAAGTACCTTACCTGATATATTGTATGAAAATCCCATGAAAGGAGTGATTAAGAACACTGATATTGACAATAATTTAGCTCTCATAAAATGCCTTTAATTTTTTCTGTGCAAAATTATTGCAGTGCAAAAATGTGAGCAATACCTAAAAATGGGTATTTTGTTTCTGGACTTTAAAGTCTCCTTTGGGGAAGTTTTATTAACTAATACCTCAAAGAATAGTTTACTGATATGCTTCCTGCCTGTTTTTCTTAAGCAGTTCTTCTATATCTGATTCTCTATATAGAATTCACAAGTGATTATCACAAAAGAGAAAAAGTGAAGATGGATGAAATGCACTTTTGCGAATATAGGAAAGAAGTTGGAAAACTCTCGGAGTTTTCGGAAAGATTCTTAAGAAAGTTTTGGAAAAAACCGAGAGCTTCGGCGGAGCTTCTTAAGAGTTTTGCCTTACACTCTCTTTTTCTTTTTTTTCGCGGAAACTTCTGGAGTAAAAAAGGATAAGAATAATCCTAATCCCAGCCTTGCTCATATGGTCAGGATTAATCTCTGTGACTTTATTCTGAGAACATAGCGATAATCGTTTAAAGGTTATAATTCAGCACTATAAATTTGATATATTTATTGCTATGTACCTACTAATCCAATGAGTAAATTAATCCTTATTTCGAACTCACCTTAAAGTATCATTCGTATAAGTCGTCAAAACTGGTTGCAAACAAATAATTTAAAGCTGTTGAAAACTTGTTTATGGATTTTAGTAAAATCCTTGCCCGTAATTGTAGAGAAATGCGTACTTTTACAACCGTTTATACAACTAAGGTGTAAATGGCAGCAGAAGAAGCGACTTACCATATTCCCGTGTTGCTGAAGCCCAGTGTGGACGGCATGGATATCCACCCGGACGGCACGTACATCGACGTGACTTTCGGCGGTGGCGGACACTCGCGTGAAATCCTGTCCCGATTGGGCGATGGAGGACGCCTGCTGAGCTTCGATCAGGACGAGGATGCCGAACGTAACATTATAGACGACCCACACTTTACCTTTGTACGCAGCAACTTCCGCTACTTGAACAACTTTCTGCGCTACTATGGTGTAAAGCAGGTGGACGCCGTCTTGGCCGACTTAGGTGTGTCGTCCCATCACTTCGACGACAGCGAACGGGGTTTCTCCTTCCGCTTCGATGGCCAGTTGGACATGCGCATGAATAAACGGGCAGGCCTGACGGCGGCCGATGTGGTGAACACTTACGACGAGGAGCGCATAGCAGACATATTCTATCTTTACGGCGAATTGAAGAATAGTCGCAAACTGGCCGCCCTGCTGGTGAAAGCGCGTGCGGTGCAAAAAATCATCACTATCGGCGACTTCTTAGACATCGTGAAGCCCTTCTTCGGCCGTGAACGTGAGAAAAAGGAGTTGCCCAAGGTGTTTCAGGCCCTGCGCATCGAGGTGAACCAAGAGATGGAGGCCCTGAAAGAAATGCTTTATGCCGCTACCGAGGCTTTGCGGCCGGGCGGGCGGCTGGTGGTTATCACCTATCATTCGCTGGAGGATCGCATGGTGAAGAACATCATGAAGACGGGCAATGTAGAGGGCAAAACGGAGAGAGATTTCTACGGCAACGTGCAAACGCCTTTCCGGCCGGTAAACAACAAAGTCATCATACCTGCTGATGAGGAGATAGCCCGCAACCCCCGTTCACGCAGTGCCAAACTGAGAATAGCAGAAAAACGATGAGATAAAGGAACTATTGCAATGGAAACGATACAAGAAAACGTCGCTCAGCCGGGAAAGAAGAAAAGCAAGCATGCTTCCTGGAAAAGTATTGTGGGAGGAGATATCTTAGCTACGGACTTTTTCCGCCGTCAGACCAAACTGCTGGTACTGGTTATGGTGCTTATCATTTTCTACATCCACAACCGCTATGCTTGCCAACAGCAGATGATTGAGATTGATCGACTGAAGAAGGAACTGACTGACATCAAGTACAATGCCTTGACCCGCAGTTCCGAACTGATGGAACGTAGCCGTCAATCGCGTATCGAGGAGTACATCTCCACCCGCGAAAGCGACTTGCAGACAGCGACTAATCCTCCTTATCTGATAAAGTAAAACCACAATCCGCAACGATAGTCATGGCTGTAAACAAGAAAAATATTATGACTCGCTACTTCTTCGTCGTGCTGTTGATGTCGCTGATGGGGATAGCGGTGGTAGGCAAGGCCTGTCTTATCATGTTTGCCGAGCAGGGCTACTGGAAAGATGTAGCCGACCGTTTTGTACGTGAGGGCGTACCTGTCAAGCCCAACCGGGGCAATATTCTTTCGGCCGACGGTAAGCTGATGGCCAGTTCCCTGCCCGAATACCGCATCTACATGGATTTCAAGGCTGGCGGATACCAGAAGGACACTATGCTGATGAACCATCTGACAGAAATTTGCGAGGGTCTTCACAAAATCTTTCCTGATCGGAGTGCTGCTCAGTTTAAGGCCCACTTGCTGAAGGGTCGTAAGGAGGGAAGCCGCAACTACTTGATTTATCCCAAGCGCATCTCCTACATCCAGTATAAAGAGGCGAAGCGCTTGCCTGTATTCAACTTGAACAAATATAGAGGCGGCTTTCACGAGTTAGCTTATAACCAGCGTAAGAAACCATTTGGCTCGCTGGCTGCACGTACACTGGGCGACCTATATGCCGACACGGCTCAAGGGGCTAAGAACGGCATCGAACTGGCCTTCGACTCCCTACTGAAAGGTAAGGAAGGAATCACTCACCGCCAGAAGGTGATGAACAAGTTTTTGAATATCGTGGATCGTCCGCCTGTAGATGGTTGCGACATCATTACTACCATTAATGTAGATATGCAGGATATCTGTGAAAAGGCATTAGTGGACAAACTGAAAGAACTGGAAGCCGTATCGGGCGTAGCCATTCTGATGGATGTACCCACAGGAGACGTAAAGGCCATTGTCAATATGACACGCGGACAGGACGGTAACTATTATGAGATGCGCAACCTGGCTATCAGCAACCTGCAAGAACCGGGTTCTACCTTCAAGACCGCTTCCATTATGGTGGCACTGGAAGATGGGAAAATCACGCCAGATTACATTGTCGATACCGGTAACGGCATCAAGAAAATGTATGGCCAGGCTATGCGTGACCACAACTGGCATCGCGGAGGTTATGGGGCTATCGACGTGAACCGTATCATGGAGGTGTCCTCTAATATCGGTGTGTCAAGCATCATTGACAAGTATTATAAGAACGACCCGCAAAAGTTTGTGGACGGTTTGAAGCGTATGAGTATTGACCAGCCGCTGCACTTGCAAATTCCAGGCGAAGGCACGCCTAACATCAAAGGACCTAAAGAAAAATATTTTGCCAAGACTACCTTGCCGTGGATGAGTATAGGCTACGAGGTGCAGTTGCCGCCCATTAATATTCTGACCTTTTACAATGCCATCGCTAACAACGGTACTATGGTTCGTCCACGTTTCGTGACCAAGGCTGTAAAAGACGGCGATACGGTAGAGGAATTCCCTGTCGAGATTATCAATGAGAAGATATGCTCGGATCATACTTTGGAGCAGATACGCACTATCCTACGCAACGTTGTAAGTCATGGATTAGCCAAACCAGCAGGAAGCGACCAGTTTAACGTGTCGGGAAAGACGGGTACGGCGCAGATTTCGCAGGGAGCGGGAGGCTACAAGAGTGGCGTGCGCAACCATCTGGTCAGCTTTTGCGGTTACTTTCCCTCGGAGCAGCCCCGCTACAGCTGCATCGTCTCCATTCAAATCAACAAAGGTATTGCCTCGGGTGGTGGAATGGCAGGAAGTGTTTTCGGCAAGATTGCAGAACGTGTCTATGCCAAGAACCTCCATTTCGACCTGAGCAATGCTGTAGACAGTACGACCAACGTTATTCCAGAAGTTAAGGCTGGCAATATGAATGAAACGGTTTGGGTGCTGGAAGACCTGAAAGTACCGGTACAGAAAGATTTTAAGCTATCGGATAGTAAGACTACTTGGGGGCATGCACAACAGTCACCCAACGCGGTTATCTTGCAGACAGGAGAAGATAAATCAGGATTGGTGCCGAACGTGATAGGGATGGGAGCCAAAGATGCCGTCTACTTGCTGGAAAGCAAAGGGCTGGCTGTACAGCTCTACGGTATCGGAAAGGTAAGGAGCCAATCCATAGCAGGAGGCAACAGGCTGGTGAAAGGACAGACCGTCACCCTCCAACTAAGACAATAAACGAATGAAAACATTTTAATGAATGACATGAAACTGAACGAACTTTTGAAAGTTATACAACCGGTAGAAGTCGCCGGAAGTACAGACATTGAAATAACCGGAGTGAACATCGACTCGCGTTTGGTGAGAGCCGGACACCTTTTCATGGCAATGCGCGGTACGCAGACTGACGGACACTCCTACATACCTTCGGCAATTAACAAAGGGGCAGTTGCCATTCTTTGCGAAGAAATGCCGGAGCAGACAACTCCTGGCGTAACGTATATTCGGGTGAAGGACAGCGAGGATGCGGTTGGCAAGCTGGCAACCTCTTTCTATGGTGACCCGACTTCCAAGATGGAGCTGGTTGGGGTGACAGGTACAAATGGGAAGACAACCATTGCCACCTTATTATATAATGTATTCCGCTACTTTGGTTATAAGGTTGGTTTGATTTCTACCGTATGCAATTACATTGATGACCAACCGGTGCTCACCGACCACACAACTCCCGATCCCATCACATTGAACTGCCTGTTGGGACAGATGGCCGATGCCGGCTGCAAGTATGCCTTTATGGAAGTCAGTTCGCATTCCATTGACCAGAAACGTATCAACGGTTTGCGTTTTGCCGGAGGCATTTTCACCAACCTGACGCGCGACCATCTGGATTATCATAAGACGGTGGAAAACTACTTGAAAGCCAAGAAGAAGTTCTTCGACGACATGCCTAAGAATGCCTTCAGTCTGACTAATCTGGACGACAAGAACGGACTGGTGATGACACAAAACACTCGTTCGCACGTATATACTTACTCTTTGCGCAGCTTAAGCGACTTCAAAGGACGTGTATTGGAGTCGCATTTCGAAGGCATGTTGCTCGATTTCAACAATCACGAAGTGGCCGTTCAGTTTATTGGACGCTTCAACGCATCCAATCTGCTGGCCGTATTCGGTGCCGCCGTATTGTTGGGAAAAAAGGAAGAGGACGTGTTGGTGGCACTGAGCACTCTGCATCCGGTAGCTGGACGTTTCGATGCTGTTCGTTCACCGGATAAAGGTTTTACCGCCATCGTGGACTATGCTCATACACCCGATGCGTTGGTTAATGTACTGAATGCCATTCACGGTGTAATGGAAAGAAAAGGTAAGGTCATCACCGTAGTAGGAGCTGGTGGGAACCGTGACAAAGGTAAACGCCCTATCATGGCCAAAGAAGCCGTCCGCTTGAGCGACCGTGTTATCATAACGAGCGATAATCCCCGTTTCGAAGAGCCTCAGGACATCATCAACGACATGCTGGCCGGACTCGACAAGGAAGACATGCAGAAGACACTCAGCATTGTGGACCGCCGCGAAGCAATCAAAACTGCCTGTATGTTGGCACAGTCCGGCGATGTTGTATTGGTAGCCGGTAAGGGACATGAGAACTATCAGGAAATAAAGGGCGTGAAACATCATTTCGATGATAAAGAAGAACTCCAGAAGATCATGAACTGAAGAATGATTGTTAATTGTACATTGTAAATTATTCATTGCCATGTTATATTACTTATTCCATTGGCTTGACCAATATGATTTCCCCGGTGCAGGTATGTTTGGCTACACCTCGTTTCGCGCGTTGATGGCCGTCATTGTGGCTCTGCTCATTTCCACCATCTATGGAGATAAATTTATTCATTTGCTGAAACGAAAACAGATTACCGAAACCCAACGTGATGCCAGTATCGATCCATTTGGTGTGAACAAGGTGGGGGTACCCAGTATGGGAGGAGTTATTATTATTTTTGCTACCCTTATTCCTTGTCTGCTATTGGGCAAATTGGGAAATATCTACATGATACTGATGCTTATCACCACCATCTGGTTGGGTTCACTGGGTTTCGCTGATGATTACATTAAGATATTCAAAAAAGACAAGGAAGGTCTGCATGGCAAATTCAAAATTATCGGTCAGGTGGGCCTTGGTTTGATTGTGGGGTTAACTCTTTATCTCAGTCCACAAGTTGTGATTCGTGAAAATATTGAAGTGGAACAACCGGACGGACAGATAGAAATTGTCCATGCTGCCAAAGAAATCAAGGCTACGCAAACTACCATTCCTTTCTTCAAAAGCAACAATTTGGATTATGCCGACATCATGTTTTTTTGCGGCGACCATGCTCAAACTGTCGGATGGATCTTGTTCGTCATCGTCACCATTTTCGTAGTTACAGCTGTAAGTAACGGTGCGAATTTGAATGACGGTATGGACGGTATGGCAGCGGGCAATTCAGCCATTATCGGACTGACGTTGGGCATTTTGGCCTACGTGTCGAGCCACATTGAATACGCGGGCTATCTGAATATCATGTATATTCCCGGTTCCGAAGAATTGGTAATCTTCGTTTGTGCCTTTATCGGTGCACTTATCGGTTTCCTGTGGTACAATGCCTATCCGGCACAGGTATTCATGGGTGATACGGGCAGCCTCACCATTGGAGGTATCATAGCCGTCTTTGCCATCATTATCCACAAGGAATTACTGATTCCTATTCTTTGTGGAGTGTTTTTGGTAGAAAATCTTTCGGTTATTTTGCAAAGAGTCTATTACAAGGCTGGTAAACGGAAAGGTGTCAAGCAACGTTTGTTCAAGCGCACCCCGATACATGATCATTTCCGTACCGGTATGAACCTGATAGAGCCAGGATGTCGTGTTGTATTTACCAGACCTGAACAACTGTTCCATGAATCGAAGATTACCGTCCGTTTTTGGATCGTGACCATCATTTTGGCAGCTGTTACTATTATTACGTTGAAGATTAGATAATATAGATATGAACAGAATTGTAGTTTTAGGAGCCGGCGAAAGCGGTGCAGGTGCTGCCGTGTTGGCAAAAGTGAAAGGTTTCGATACTTTTGTCTCAGACATGGGTGCTATCAAAGACAAGTACAAAGAGCTGTTGAATAAATATGATATTCCTTGGGAAGAAGGCGGACATACGGAAGAAAAGATTTTGAATGCCAACGAAGTCATCAAGAGCCCGGGTATTTCTAATGATGCTCCGATGATTTTGAAGCTGAAAGCACAGGGTACGCCTGTCATTTCTGAGATTGAGTTTGCAGGACGCTATACGAATGCCAAAATGATTTGTATTACAGGGTCGAATGGAAAAACGACAACTACTTCACTCATATATCACATTTTCAAGAGTGCAGGGATGAATGTCGGGTTGGCGGGTAATATTGGAAACAGTCTGGCCTTGCAGGTTGCTACTGAGCAGCATGACTATTATGTTATTGAGTTGAGTAGTTTTCAATTGGATAATATGTATAAGTTCCGCGCTAATATTGCTGTGCTGATGAACATTACGCCCGACCATTTGGATCGTTACGATCACTGCATGCAGAATTATGTGGATGCCAAATTCCGCATTACTCAGAATCAAACGGAAGAAGATGCCTTTGTTTATTGGAATGATGACCCCATTATTCGTCGTGAGTTGGATAAACATGGACTAAGAGCACAGTTATATCCTTTTTCTGCTGTTAAAAAAGATGGAGCTATTGCTTATGTAGAAGATGGAGAGGTGGAAATCAATACGCCTATCGCTTTTAACATGGAGCAGGAAAAACTGGCTTTACATGGTACGCATAATTTATATAACTCGTTGGCTGCCGGTATCTCGGCTAATCTGGCAGGGGTGAAGAATGAGGATATTCGCAAGGCTTTGTCCGACTTCCAAGGAGTTCCTCACCGATTGGAAAAAGTTGCTACAGTACGTGGTGTACATTTTATTAACGACTCAAAAGCTACTAACGTTAATTCCTGTTGGTATGCTTTGCAAAGTATGACAACTAAAACAGTGTTGATATTAGGTGGGAAAGATAAAGGGAATGATTATAAGGAGATAGAAAGTCTGGTATGTGAGAAATGTTCGGCATTGGTCTATTTAGGATTGCATAACGAAAAGTTACACGATTTTTTTGACCGTTTAGGATTACCGGTAGCTGATGTACAAACTGGCATGAAGGATGCTGTAGACGCTGCCTATCGTTTGGCCAAGAAGGGAGAAACGGTGTTGTTGAGTCCTTGCTGCGCTTCGTTCGACTTGTTTAAGAGCTACGAAGATCGTGGCGATCAGTTCAAATCCTGTGTACAAAGTTTATAAACTGTTTTAAAAAGAATAGACATCTTAAATTAGAATAAAGTGGATTTATTAAAAAGCATATTCAAAGGCGACAAGGTGATATGGATTATCTTCTTGGTGCTCTGCCTTATTTCCATTACAGAAGTATTTTCCGCAGCATCTACACTTACTTATAAAAGTGGTGACCATTGGGGACCGATTACCCAACACACGATTCTGCTTTCTATTGGAGCATTGATTGTTGTGTTTGTACATAATATTCCTTATAAATGGTTTCAAGCGCTTCCATACCCTCTGTTGTTGGTCTCAGTTGTGCTGTTGCTCTTTGTCATGATTACAGGAGTTGTAACAGGCAACTACATTAATGGCGCTGCTCGTTGGATGACTTTCATGGGGGTACAGTTTCAGCCTTCGGAATTGGCTAAGATGGGTGTCATTATGGGGACTGCTGTTATTTTATCACACGGACAAAATGAATCGGGAGCATCTCCTAAAGCTTTTAAGCGTATCATGATCATGACATGTATTGTTTGCGGTCTTATTTTGCCGGAGAATTATTCTACTGGTATATTGCTTTTTGGTACCGTTTATTTGATGATGTTCATCGGACGTGTACAGGCTAAGAAACTGATATTATTAGGAGGAGGCTTGATTGGCGCAGCAGTGCTGTTTGTGTCTTTTTTATTGGTCACACCTAATGATACATTGAAAAAGATTCCAATGGGGCACCGTTTTACTACGGTGAAAGCACGTATTGTAGATTTTGCTTATGCTAAAGAGGTACCTGCTGCAAAGTTTGATATTGATGGGGATGCTCAGGTAGCTCATGCTCGTATTGCTGTAGCTACCAGTCATGTTATCGGGAAAGGGCCAGGAAATTCAGTACAGCGAGACTTCCTTAGTCAAGCTTTTTCAGATTTCATTTATGCTATTATTATTGAAGAGCTGGGGCTTATTGGTGGTATTGTCGTTGTTTTTCTCTATATTTGTCTATTGATACGTGTGGGACGTATCGCTAAGAAGTGTGATCGAACTTTTCCAGCTTTTTTGGTTATTGGCATAGGCCTTCTGTTGGTGACGCAGGCTTTGTTCAATATGATGGTGGCTGTAGGTTTGGCACCTGTTACGGGACAACCGTTGCCACTTATCAGTAAAGGTGGTACTTCGACTTTTATTAACTGTGCTTATATCGGTATGATATTGAGTGTCAGTCGATATACTTCTCAGTTGGAAGAGCAGAAACAACATGATGCTCAGATCCCGATGCAAGTAGAAGCTGCTGTTGCAGACGTCGCGTCCGTTCAAGCCCAGGAAGAGGCAGAAGAACCGACTTCAAAACTGTTAAACAGTGACAGTGAGTTCAATTAAAAAGAGTTCAAAAACAAAGGTGAAAATGAAAGATTACATTAAGAATAATGATAAAGCTCCGCGTATTATTATCAGCGGTGGTGGTACAGGAGGACATATTTTTCCAGCTGTATCTATAGCCAATGCCATTCGTGAGTTGCGTCCCGATGCTGAGATCCTTTTTGTGGGTGCAGAAGGGAGGATGGAGATGCAACGTGTACCCGATGCTGGTTATCGTATTATTGGTTTGCCGGTAGCAGGGTTTGACCGTCAGCATTTGTGGAGGAACTTCTCTGTACTCCTTAAATTGTTGCGTAGCCAATGGAAAGCACGCAAGATTATCAAGGGATTCCGCCCACAAGTAGTGGTGGGTGTAGGTGGATATGCCAGTGGCCCGACTTTGAAGACAGCAGGTATGATGGGAATACCAACTCTGATACAAGAGCAGAACTCTTATGCCGGAGTCACCAACAAATTGTTGGCTCAAAAGGCAGATCGCATTTGTGTGGCTTATGAAGGCATGGAAAAGTTTTTCCCTTCTGAGAAAATTTTGTTAACGGGAAACCCTGTAAGACAATCGCTACTGGATAATCAAATTACACGTGAAGCTGCGGCTTCTGCATTTGGCTTTAATCCTGACTTGAAGACAGTTCTTGTATTAGGTGGAAGTTTGGGAGCACGTACTATCAATCAGACGTTAGTGGCAGGACTGGCTCTTATGAAAGCACATCCCGAAGTGCAGTTTATTTGGCAAACGGGTAAGATATATATAGACCAGGTAAAAGCTGCCATTACTGCTTTTACGGGAGAGGCTGTGCGCAATGCGCGAGTGGGCAATATTCCTAACTTGTATGTGACGGACTTCATCAAAAATATGAATAATGTCTATACTTTAGCTGATTTGGTTATTTCACGTGCTGGGGCAGGTTCTATTTCAGAGTTCTGTCTTTTAGGAAAGCCGGTTATTCTTGTTCCTTCGCCTAATGTTGCTGAGGATCATCAAACAAAAAATGCGTTGGCATTGGTCAACAAGGATGCAGCCCTTTATGTGAAAGATGCCGAAGCACAGGAAAAGTTGCTTGATACGGCTATAGAAACTGTTGCTGATGATGAATTACTGACACGATTAAGTGTTAATATTACCAAGTTGGCTTTGCCTGACTCTGCCCGTATTATTGCTGAAGAAGTATTGAAATTGATAAAATAAAGCATCTTGTTATGAATATAGAAACTATGCAATCCGTTTATTTTCTTGGTGCCGGTGGAATTGGTATGAGTGCTTTGATACGCTACTTCCTCTCGCACGGCAAGCGTGTGGCTGGATACGATCGAACGCCCAGCGAACTGACTGCGCGGCTTGTGGAAGAAGGAGCGGTTATTCATTATGAAGAGGATGTCAATCAAATACCGGAATGGTGTAGAGATGCAGCTACGACTTTGATTGTCTATACTCCGGCCATTCCAAATGAACATGCTGAATTGAATTACTTCCGCACGAACGGTTTTGAGATACATAAACGTGCTCAGGCATTGGGTATTATTACCCGTAGGAGTAAGGCTCTTTGTGTGGCTGGTACACACGGCAAGACCACAACTAGTACAATGGCCGCACACTTGCTTCAACAATCGCATGTAGGTTGTACAGCTTTCTTAGGCGGCATTTCAAAGAATTACGGTACTAATTTGTTATTGTCGCAGGAGAGTCCTTATACAGTAATTGAAGCCGATGAGTTTGATCGTTCCTTTCACTGGTTGTCACCTTATATGAGTGTTATTACTGCTACCGACCCTGACCATTTGGATATTTATGGTACTTGGGAGGCATATTTGGAAAGTTTTCGTCACTATACGACACTTATTCAGCCAGGAGGAGTACTCATTCTTCACGAAGGACTTGCCTTGAAGCCCGACGTGCAGCCTGGTGTCAAGGTTTATACTTACAGCCGCGACCACGGAGACTTCCATGCTGAGAACATCCGCATTGGCGGAGGTGAAATCTTTATGGATTTTGTGGCGCCTGATACGCGTATCTGTGATGTCCAATTGGGAGTACCTGTCAGTATCAATATAGACAATGGGGTGGCTGCTATGGCATTGGCCCATTTGAATGGTGTTACTGATGAAGAAATTAAGCGAGGCATGGCTAATTTCCGTGGTGTGGATCGTCGTTTTGATTTTAAATTGAAAACAGATCGTATCGTTTTTATCAGTGACTATGCCCATCATCCGGCAGAAATTGCCCAAAGTGTACGATCTATTCGTGAACTATATCGGGACAAGAAGATAACGGCTGTTTTTCAGCCTCATCTTTACACACGTACCCGTGATTTTTATCGCGAGTTTGCAGATAGTCTTTCGTTGCTTGACGAAGTAATCCTTACAGATATTTATCCTGCTCGTGAAGAACCTATTCCAGGTGTAAGCAGCCGGCTAATTTATGATCAGTTACGTCCCGGTATTGAAAAGTGTCTTTGTCGCAAGGAGGATGTACCTGCTTTGCTCGAAACAAAGAATATCGAAGTTCTGATTGTATTGGGTGCCGGTGATATGGATAACTATGCTCTTCAAATTACGCGTTTGCTGGAACAACGATGTTAACAGGTATATACATAGTAAATTCATTCGAGTGTTATAATCGCGGATACGGTCAAGACATCAGAAATAACGAAGAAATATGATAAGAAGAATTTTACTGACAATTGTCCTGCTATTGGTCAGCGCCTATCTGATTGTAGCCGTTACAGCTTTTAATTGGAAGCCGAAAGCAGCCGTTTGTGCCGATTTGGAACTGGTCATTAAGGATACTGTTTACGCAGGCTTCATTACAAAAAAGGAGGTTTTGTCCATGCTTCGCAAGGAAAAGCTTGATCCTGTAGGTTGCAACTTGGATGAAATATGTACGGATTGTCTTGAGAAAGTTTTGTCTGCTCATCCGCTTATCGACCGTGTAGAGTGCTACAAAACTCCCAGTGGAAAAGTCTGTACAGAGATTAGTCAGCGTATCCCCATCATGCGTGTTATGGGCAGTCGTGGCAATAATTATTATTTGGATAACAAGGGAACGATTATGCCCTCTGGCACAAAATGTGTGGCTCATGTTCCTTTGGCTACGGGACATATAGAAAAGTCTTTCGCCATGGAGAAATTATATAAGTTTGGTGTATTTTTGCAGCAGAATCCCTTTTGGAATGCTCAGATTGAACAAATTTATATTTGTGCCGATCAGACAGTAGAACTTGTTCCTCGTGTAGGTGACCATCTCATTTATTTGGGTGAATTAAAGGACTACGATCGCAAATTGGAACGTCTTAAGGAATTCTACCAAAAGGCCCTTAATAAAGTAGGATGGAACAAATATTCGCGTATTAATGTGGAATTCAATAACCAGATTATTTGCACCAAATGAGACTGAATACAGAAAAGATTAATAAAACAATAATAAAGGAAGATATATATGGCAACAACAGAATTCATCGCAGCCATTGAGCTCAGTTCTTCTAAGATTTCCGGTATTGCCGGACGCAGGAATAGTGACGGAAGCATTCAGGTGTTGGCCTATGCCACTGAGGAGGCATTCTCTTTTGTGCGCAAAGGGGCTGTTTATAACATTGGTAAAGCTGCACAGGCATTGACTACTATCATTAACCGACTGGAAGATCAACTCAAAAGCCCTATTGCGAAAGTCTATGCTGGTATTGGTGGGCAGTCTTTACGTACTGTCAAAAATGTCGTGAGCCGCACACCCGAAACGGAAGTCATTTCGCAGGAACTCATTGATACCCTTTGTGACGAAAACTTGGCTTGTCCCATCGTCGACATGGATATTCTCGACGTGGCGCCACAAGAATACAAGATAGACAATAATCTTTATGCCGATCCTGTAGGCGTTACTGGTAAATCTATAACCGGACAATTCCTTAATATCATGGCTCGCTCTTCACTCAAGAAAAATCTTGAGTTAAGTTTTGAACAAGCCAAGATTGAACTCACTGACCTGCTTACGGCTCCTACTGCTTTGGCTCAAGCTGTCTTGACGGAGAATGAACTTCGTTCAGGGTGTGCTCTTATTGATTTGGGTGCAGACACCACTACAGTTATGGTATATAAGAATAATATCTTACGTTATCTTAGTGTAATTCCTTTAGGGGGTAACAACATCACCCGTGACATCGCCACTTTGAAAATGGAAGATGAAGAGGCCGAGAAGCTAAAGCTCAGCTATGGAGATGCTCTCTACAAGGAGGACGAAGAGGCGGAAACACCGGCTGCATGTACTACAGAAGATGGACGGAGTATTCCTCTTGCTGACTTGAATGAGATTGTTGCTGCACGTACAGAAGAAATTTTGGCTAATGTTTGGAATCAACTTCAGCTTTCCGGTTATGAAGACAAGCTTTTAGCCGGTATTGTGCTGACTGGAGGCACTTCCAATCTACGTAATATTGAGGACGCGATGCTTAAGGTTTGTAAGGTAAGTAAAATTAGAATTGCTTCTTCTGTTCAGGAAACGATCCGTGGCTATAATGAGCAAATCAAGAAAAACGGAACACAGAATACCCTTTTGGCCTTGCTCATTGCGGGTAAGGATAACTGTTGTCTGCAAAAAGAGCCGCAGCCTGTTCTAGTACAATCTGAGCCAGCTAAAACTATTGATGTTGGTAAAACGGAAGAACAAGTGGAAGAGACTACATCAGAAAAAACGGAAGGATCCGAAAGTAGGAACGGGAATAAGAAAGGCACTTGGCTTAAGAGCAAAGTTGAAAATTTTGTCAAAGATTTGTTTGACGATGAGAAAATGTAACCATTAAAAGCAAGAAAGTATATGGACGATATAATTAAAGATTTTGGTTTCGCTACCGATTCACCGAAAATTATCAAAGTCATCGGAGTGGGTGGAGGAGGCGGTAATGCCGTTAACCACATGTATCGTGAAGGTATCCACGATGTAGCTTTCGTGGTGTGTAACACCGATCGTAAAGCTCTTGAAGAATCCCCCGTCCCTGTAAAACTTCAGTTGGGACACGAAGGACTGGGAGCGGGTAATCGCCCGAATAAGGCTAAAGAAGCTACCGAAGAAAGTATTGAGGAAGTAAAGAATATGCTGAATGACGGTACGAAGATGGTTTTTATCACGGCTGGTATGGGTGGAGGAACAGGTACTGGAGCTGCGCCGACTATCGCTCGCATCGCCAAGGAGATGGACATCCTGACCGTAGGTATTGTCACTATTCCTTTCCGTTGGGAAGGTGACAAAAAAATCGACCAGGCTTTGGATGGTGTGGAGGAAATAAGTCGTCATGTAGATGCCTTGCTGGTTATCAATAATGAGAAATTAGGTGAAATCTATTCAGACCTTTCTGTAACCAGTGCTTTTGCCAAGGCCAACGACACGCTACTGATCGCAGCCAAGAGCATTGCTGAAATCATTACGATGCGAGGGGTTATTAACCTTGACTTTAATGATGTAAAAACCGTGATGAAAGACGGCGGTGTAGCTATTATGAGTACCGGATATGGTGAGGGGGAGAATCGTGTGAGTGAAGCTATTAAAAATGCTCAACATTCACCTCTGCTTAATAACAATGATATTTTCAACTCAAAAAAGGTACTGCTTAATATTTCCTATAGCCCAGATCATGAATTGATGATGAGTGAGATGGATGAAATAAAGGATTTCATGAATCGCTTTAATCGTGATTTTGAAACAAAATTCGGCATGGTGGTGGATAAGGAATTGGGCGAACGTGTAAAGATCACTCTCCTTGCGACGGGCTTCGGCATTCAGGATATTCACATGCAGGAAATGGACGCTCGTCTGAGCCAACGTAGTGCTGAAGAACAGCAGCGCTTGGCCGAGCTGGAGGAAGAGGAAGAACAGCGTCGTACACGCCGGGAGATCTACTATGGAAAAGATGCGAATAACCGTGCAAAACGGACACGCCGTCGTCATCTTTATATTTTCTCTCCTGAAGATTTAGATAATGCGGAAGTGGTGGAAATGGTGGAAAATTCGCCGACTTATTTGCGTGATAAAACTACGCTGAATGCGATCAAAGCTAAGGCTGAGGAACAAAACCGGCAAGCTGCTCAAGAGGCCGGTGGCACGGAAGATGGAGGGATTATCAGCTTTGTGTAATTCCGATTAATTAATTAAATTTTATATTGATACAATGGATCTATTTGAGAAAGTCAGTGAAGACATTAAAACCGCAATGAAGGCCAAGGACAAAGTGGCCCTTGATACTCTGAGAAATATTAAGAAAGTGTTTTTGGAAGCCAAAACAGCTCCGGGCGCTAATGATGTTCTGCCGGATGATGCTGCTTTGAAAATCATTCAAAAGTTAGTAAAACAGGGCAAGGATGCTGCCGAAATCTATGTACAACAAGGACGTCAGGATTTGGCTGACAGTGAATTGGCACAGGTAAAAGTTATGGAAGCTTATCTGCCGAAACAAATGAGCCCTGAAGAATTGGAAGCAGCCCTGAAAGAAATCATTGCCGAAGTGGGTGCAACCGGTGGTAAAGATATGGGTAAGGTGATGAGTGTAGCCAGCAAGAAATTGGCAGGATTGGCTGAAGGCCGTGTTATTTCTGCTAAAGTGAAAGAATTGTTAGGATAATTCTTCTTCCAAGTAAAGTGAAACCCATTATCTTCGTTTAGGATCTCGTATAGGATTCGAACGAAAATAACGATACTGTTCCCAAAATGATTTGTGGGGCTCATTTTGGGAACAATTACCCCACTGACAATCGACATTAACACTGAAAATCAGTGGATTTGTTCGTTTTGTTGTCAATCTTGAAAAGATGATTAATCACGATTTTGGGGAGTATTGGTTTTGATATACTCTTCAGGATTATTTTTTATTTTTTGAAGTTCCTTTTCCCGCCAGTCCTCAATGGCTTTTTCTATTAGCCCAGCTTGAGCTGTAGCCAACTTTTCCATCACGAGCTTATTCGCGGCAAGTTCGGCTTCCAATTTCCCCTTATTCTTTTCCACCGAAATTTGAACAGCGGTGTTAACTTCATCATTTACGTCTGAAATCCGTTTTTCAGATAAAACTTTAACACGATGCATTTCGGCTCTTAATAGATCATCATATGGCCCCGATGCAATCATCATCTTGAAGAATGTGGGGGCTGTTTCTATTATTATAAACAGCAACATTATAAACAAAGATGTGATGTAGGTTGCTTGACTCTCATCTTTTAGTTCAGAGAAGGCTGTCATTTTAGCTTGGAATCCTTTATATTCAACATCCAGTTTATCTCTAAAAGACCCCCTTTCCTTAATTTCTCTTTCAGACCATCCTTCATGTCGAACATTTGCCTCATTAATAATTCTATTTAACGAGTCAACAGCACTTTGCAATCTGGCACATTCTTTTGTGGTTTCACTCTGCTTTATATTCATCAAATCTCTAAGGTTAGCGTCCGAAGCAGCTACTTCACCTTGTTTGCGTCTAATTGCAGCAGACAAAATGTTTTTTTGTGCTACGGCATTAGTTTTTTTACCCTGGAGGGAACTCAATCTGCCAATTATGTCGTTTCGTATAGAATCAGAATTTCCAGGATCCATCTTGCTAAGTTGATTCCTTAAAGGATTAATTTGAGCGTCTAGGCTATTTATTATAGTTTCGACACCATCTTTTTGTGTCTGCAAATCATGTATATCCGACAACAAAGAATTTGTTACAGCACTACTTGTTGTAATTTGGGAATCAAACATGGTTACACCATTCAAAATGTCATCACGCTTTTGAGAAATAGAATCCCTTTCATGTACCGTAGCACTTATTTTTGCAGCTACTAAATCATCTTTGTCCTGTTCAATCCTAATATCAATTGCATCCTCAAAAATTTTCAGTTCCAGCGGTGTTGATATGACTATACCCCAAAATATAGCCATAATAATTCTTGGCAAACCAGAATAGAATTCTCTCCAACTTATTGTAACCTTACCATCTGAATACATGGTATTTACTATGAATCTATCTAAGTTAAATATTAGCAACCCCCAAAAGACACCAAAGAAGAAAGCAGAATATCCGTTATAGAAAACAGAATATAATGCATACCCTCCCGATAGCATTGCCATCAGAGCTGTAAACAGAATAGTACCTCCAATTCCTGCATATTTAGCATAATCCGTTGGACATTGCCTCAAAACTTCACGATTTGCGCCTGCGCAAATCCACAAAAACTCGTTAAGCCAACCTCCCCATTCAATTTTCTCTTCTTTGTTGTTAGATATATTGTTTGCTTCCATTGTTACTTTTTTGTTATATGATTGAATATGTTTTGAATTGATTGTTTTAAGCTAAATCGTGGAAGTGGAGGTGACAGCTCTACATTTATCCCTATATCCTTTAGAGAAGGGACTTTGGGTATTTCTGTATTCATCATTCCAATTTTTATATTGGGAAAAGATACGCTTACGTGGTATTTAGGTTGTTTTATTGTTAAAGACATGTTGTTGATGATGTCAGGAGTTGGTACGAGCAATGTTTTTACTTGTGGAATGGGCAGCATTCCTATTTCAATCTGCTTTTCCTTCTTCCCAAATTCATCTTCTGCCGACAAGACACACACCATTGCTTTCTTTGGTTCTATAATTTTTGTTCCAAAAGGTTGTATTTCTTCATCATCTAACCAAACCTTCTTGGCATTCTTAACCTTCCATGAGAGTTTGACGGGTATCGTCGGAAATATATAGTATTTGTCAGCAGTGAATTCTATTTCGCATTCGTCGAATACTTCAATCGAGACTTCTTTCGTTATCGCTTGTCCATCGGATGTCTTTATTGACAATTCAAAGGTCGTACTTTCTGAAAGACTTGTGATAAACGTTCCATGTTTCTTACATTGTTGAACTTTTGTGCCTCTCCCCTTGCTGAGGATGATCTCGGCATCAAAAGGAACATTCCAGTCCAATTCGATGGATTGGGTATTGCGTGCGGCTTTGGACGTTGAGGCAGTGAAAGAAACCTTTTGTTGTAACAGACAAGACCCGAAAGGAGCCAATTCATCAATGCTCCTATGACCAAGATAATCTTCTAACACTGCTAACATTTCGGGGAATTCATTCCCAAGAGAGTAGATGTCTTTGTATATTGGTGCATTCTTTATGTCTATAAAGTCTTCTTTAGAGAAAAGGAGACGGTCGGCATCTGCAACCTTATACTTATCTGCCAGAAAGGGGGCTTCTGCAATGGCGAGAATGCTAAGATATATTATCAGTTCCGAGAAATAATCTAATTTCTCAGAGACAGATTTGTTGTTTATTCGGGCAGGATGTTGATAATCAGCAAGACCTGTCACCGTGTCAGCCTCCCCTTTCAACCGTGGGCAATAAAAAGAGTCATAATCAACAAGATAAAGCTGATGATTCTTGTCAACAAGAATGTTCCCATGCTGCAAATCTCCATGTGCCAATGACCGAGAATGAAGCGCTTGTGTCATTTTGAGGAAATTGTTAGCAAGTGCAATTAACAGGCCTTTGGAATTTCGGTTTTGACAGATATAATCCTTGATCGTAATGCCGTCAATCCATCGCATTCTGGTTGTGGGATAGATATTGCCCTCCACATTGATACCTTTGTCGATGTACTGAAACTCACACAGGAAACTTAATTTCGCTTTTTTGATTGCGTCAGAAATGGTTTCGTAACGTTTCTTTGAATTCTTGATATCAGAATGCCAACAACGAAAAGCCCACTTTTCTCTATTAGCGGTTTTATATGGAAAAACAACAGAGAAGCCTCCTGTGTACGCAATAAGCCGACCTTTGGCATCTCTTTCAAAAGTGCCATTTTTTGCGTGATTATCTAGAACAAGAACGTCTTTGTTCTCAACGGAAGTTCTTATATTGGGTATTGTAGGCATTTATTCCGGTTTCTTAAATTTGTCAGATATTGAGAATGAAAGTTTTTCATACTCGTCTTTATTAGGTTTTACATATCCTTTTCTTGCTCCCCATTTTCCTGCAATTTTATCAGGATCATCTATCTCGCCTTTTTTAGTCGTGACTTTGTGGCCATTTCCACCTTTCCATTTGGATGAGATGCTTTCACTTTGCGATACTATGGCTTCCTCTAATGGCGTAAGGTCTTCAATTGACGACTTGTCCATAAACTCGCATAGCTTATCGACAAGTGGGGTTAATTCAGGATCGTTTTTCAGCCGACTGAATATCTTGGAAGAACCTCTTGACTGTATATCTTCTCCAGAAAACAGGAGAGTTTCTGTGTTCTCCATGTTCAAATCATTCCACAAAGAAGACATTTTGGTAAGAGCTTTTAGACTGAGATATATGACTAACTCGGAGAAATAGTCAGCCTTTTCAGAAACTTGTTCGTTTTTCCATCTTGCTTCATGCTGATACCCAACCAATCCTTTAATCTCATCTGGCATACCTTTTAGTCCTGGGACATACATGGAGTCATAGTCTACCAAAACCAATGAATGGTCAGGTTTGACCATGACGTTTCCGTGTTGTAAGTCACCATGAGAAAAATGTTTCGCATGTAAATCGGCTACCATCTTCTTGAAATTCTCTGCAATTTCATTGATGACATTGGATTCTGTAATATGTTCAGCCAAGAACTTCTTTAAAGATTGTGCATCCACCCAGTCCATTACAACTATTGGTTGTATCCCCAATGGAGTCATTATACCTTCTTCGAAGAAATCAAATCCTACGAAATAGGGCAAATTAGACTTCTTCAATGCATCCGCTATAACTTGAGTTCTGCGCTTTGCTTCAGAGACTTCTGCATGCCAACATCGTACAGCATACTTCTTAGAAGGGGTCTGATATGGGAACACCACGCAAAAGCCACCTGAATATTTGATAAGCCGAGCACCTTTTTCTATAGGATGCCCATCTTTCAGTACTGATGGATGAACCAATGCAGGTGTTTTTATACACGTACTATAAATGGGGATGGTAGGTAATGGCATGGCAGATTCTATTTCTTTTTCTTTGTCACATAATATCTTTCAAAAAGAAAATTCAATACTTCTTCTACAACTTTTTGAGTCCACTTGTATTTCAACTTGACCTTTTGTTTAGGAAATCTCTTTGGGAGAAACTGTTGAAATTCTGTCAAGAACTCTTTTTTAATGTCTTCCATATTGTTTTGGACAACATCAAAATTCTTAACGGCTTCATCTTTTTCCTGAGATGGATTCTCTTGGGGAGTCTTTGCATTCTCTATCGCATGGTTGGCAGAAATTTGAGATGATTCCATTTCTTCAATTTTGTCTGCATATTCGATTGTGAGATTCTCGGATTTGTCATTTTCAACAATTACCAATGTGGTGTCATCATTGTGCATTCCATTGTTTCTCCATTCGCAAACCAATGTCTCAAAATCATCATGTGAAGACAGTGACAACAATCGTTGAACATGCTTGGCAATATTGCCTTGTTTGTTATGTTCTGATAGAAATTCTGAAAATGGGTCAGATACTAACAGTAAATATTTACCTTCTGTCAGAGTACCTCCTATGTTTTTGGGTTCACCTTTTCCTTCTTTCGATGCATCGCTATCGAAGTAATCAGGATAGCTGTCAAAGGTTTGGGAAGCTTGTGAAGTATTAAACTTCACTTCGTTCCCATCCCATTCTATTAAGCATGAATCTCCAAGAACAGACCCGTTCCAATCATTACCATTAAAGCGAATGCCAACAAACGTTGCTCCTGCGGAACGACCATCTGCTAAATTTCGTTCGTTACGATAAATCCTATTTTCAGGAGCACCCTTATCCTTTAAGTTCTGAATAAAGTCATCAACTCTATTGCGCCATTCTTGACAAAGTGGTTTTATTGATTCTTTAGTGGGATTCCAGTCTTTGCGTTTAGTGAATGTATCGACTAAGAGTTCTGCCCAAATTTTTTGTTGCCACGTCGATCCCATACCGTCAGATACTGCGATAGATTTGGTGTCTGGATTAACACCAAACCTGTCTTGGCAATCTGCAAATGATTCAGCTTGCTTGTGAGTTATAAAAGCACGTATAACCATATATTACCAATTATAATCCTTTATCGCCTTGACCTTTGGAAGAACCAAAGTCTATGAGTTGAATTAATTGAACTCCATCTGCACCAAAGATGCAGCCACGGCAACCGTCTTTTGTTGGCAAATCATTCTTTTTAGCTGCAGCTTTGTAAGATTCAGGGACTTCACTTGTAATGTCGTATAAAAATTGAGCCTGCTCTTGGGAAATGTCAGACCTGTTAGATGGAAATACGACTTTACCATTTGACTCGTCTATCTGTGCATTAAAGATTAACACATTTCCATCATTGTTTGAAAGCTCCATTATCTCATTTGCCAATGAAACTGTTTCTCTCATGCAATTTTTTGGGTCTTTCCCTTCGTAATAAGGAACACCGTCTGAGATGTTAATAATAACAGGTGCAGGACCATCTACATTATCAGCCATCCATTTTTCAACTAAGTCCTTTGCTAATTGGAAAGCGCCAAGCATATTTGTGGCTCCATCTTTGTCAATGGGTTCCACCCATACAGGTTGCTTCACCTCAACTTCAACAAGTCCACCTGTGCCATCAGGAGTTTTCTTTTTGAGGGTTTCATACCTCAATGGATTTGCATCCAGGTCTTTAAGCCAACCAGAACATAGTTCTTTAACATTGTGATTATACCCAATCACAGAGATAAAGCAGCGATTTTTAGGGGCGTCACCATCGAAATTTTTCTGGATGATGTTGTCAATAACCTTATTGACGGCAAGCGTTGCGAACTTGGTACGTGTTGTGTCTTCATAGTTACTCATCATTGATCCTGACTGATCTAACAAAATAATCAGCAGACCAGGGGTTGCAGAGCTCCATTGTTTGTCATTCTTTGCCATATTACAATAAAATGTTCTGCCTTGGCCCCTATCAGCAGAGGATTACAATTTTAACGACGTTACACGCAAACAAAAAACGTGGAGCCAGTCTGTCACTCGCTTCACGCTCTAAAGGCTCTCGCATTGCCCAGTTTGTCGAAACGAGCAACGCCGAAAGCCCCACGCCGATGAATATATCAAATCCCCGACTCTGACAGCTCCTTCAGTCAAAAGCATCAAAGAGGAAGTGTATAAACATCCCAAGGGCGTTCCCGTTGCTTTGTTTTTGACAAACTGTTCGAACGTGCGAGATTCTTAGAGCGTCAAAACCAAAGCGTCCAGAAAACGCTTATGTCTGTATGTAGTCCCACCCAACCGATCAACCATCATAGATGAAATCATCTTCGGCGTGGAACCGATTGTAAAGCTACTCAATTTTTCTCAATTACCACAATTTTGGCAGCGCATGAGTGTGATTTTAGATAAAATTAGCTTATACTAACGTGAGTTCGACGAATTCAGAATAAGGCAAGCTGTGTATCAATAGTCCTCTTAACCTTGACACTCGGTTTCTTTGGAAAGTAGCAGTATGCAGTGATTGCACTCAAAATGTTGACAATAAAATTATCAAAGGCTCTGTGCTTTGAATGTTCCATTTATACTATATTCTTGAGTTCGTCATTGACGGTTTCGATAATGGCCCGTTTCCTGAGGAGTAGTTATAACAATTTTCGCTAATCATCAAATCCATATTATTGATTAGATTGCTTCCAAAAAGTGCATACGCCTTCGATTTGCTTTTGCCGTCAATCGTTTCATCACTGTTGGTAAACCATTCGACAAATCTTGCAGCCTTCGTATTCGGAAAAGACTTTGCCAATAGTATAACTCCATTAAAGTCAAGAGTATCAGATAAACGTCGCTTGCCATCTGGAGCAGTAAGTTTTAACTGGTTAGTAACACTAACCAGTTCAGCATTTTCTTTTTTGAGCTTGGTTTTTAGATATTTCCAATAATTGCGATTCTTTTGATAGTCGTCCTGATCATTCAGAACTCCTATAATATCCAGCACAGAGAACCACCATTTGGAATGTTCCTCGTCCCATATAGCCCGTACTTCTCGGTCATTATAAAATCGAATGGATATTTTGTTCATCATTATTCCAATAATTTATCTTTATCCGAACTCAAATGTGGCGCATTATAACTTCTCGGAATTCGTACTACATAGACAGACTCCTCCACATTGGAATCTATAAGATATTGAATATCTTCTTTTGTGTATTTTTTACGATTAAAGAAATCCATACGTATTCTGCTTAACTATTCTTCTTGTAATTCTTCACCTGCTTCAGTACTTTCAGGAATACCTCTTCGTCCCATTGAGGCGGATAGCCCTCTTTGTAGAGAACATAGGTGAGTTGGTTGGCGAGTTTGCTTTTCAAATTATCATTATTCAGCCAGTCGGCATAGACGGCGGTGTCGTCTATCAGTGCTTTGATTTTCTTTGCCAATTCGATGCACCGTTCATTGGCATATTCAAACTGATGTTTGTCTCTAACCTCGACAAGCACATCGAAAAAAGCCTTCTCTTCAAAGGTAATCCCCAACTCCTTGAATTTTTCGCTATCGGCTTTAAGTTCCCTAAATATATTGACCAGTCTGTTTGATAAAGAGTTGATTTTATAGGAAACGATATCAACCACATCATTTACCACATTTTGCGTTACCTCGTTTGTGAAAGTGAGGTTATCGCGCGTATTGTAGGCATTGATCGTCTCTTCAAGCATCTTCTGGAAATGTTCGGCTTGAATTTTGTTTATCCGGCTGTAGGCTCTGATGACCTTAGCCACAAGTTTGCACAAAATTTGGAACTTGGTGAACGGCATCTTTATTTCATCGACCTCCTTGATGAACGAGTCGCTGAAAATGTTTTCCTCAATGCCTTCATTCATAACCCGTTCCACACCGCTTGCAAAGATTGCTTCCTGAACCATTTGCTCTACATGTCGGTTCATGCTGTTCGTATCGTGTTCGGTAGCGGTCATTTTGTTCACGTAAGAGCAGATTCCCATAAAACACTGGCTCCACGATACTTCTTTATCGCTTAAGATGCCGGCAGGGTTACAGATGTTGTAAGCCGAGCGCAGCCGTTTGACGTGTTCCTTGAAAAGTTTGAGGAATGAAATTTCTCCTTTTCGTTCCACGCTGTTGGCAAGGATATATTCCGCTGCTTCCTGAATGAATTGAAGTCTGGCAAGGTCATTGTTCCCGAAGAACCGGTCAAATACCAGCCCTGACAGCCG
>NZ_CANRPM010000031.1 GCF_947632445.1 uncultured Bacteroides sp.
ATCAATGAAAACCTTTGCAAAGATGTAAAATTCAATACATTACAAAGGTTTTATCACTCAAAATGTCCATTAGACCCTTTTTTACTATGCGCCAATGTTACAGTCTGTACCTTCCTCTATATGCAAGCAGTAACATCATAAAAATAGGCCCTGTCGTCACGACAAGACCTATTCACAACACAAACACAAAATAAAACACGACAAAACTATTATGCAATTATGCTATTATGTTTTCACATAAAACACCTTTTATGGATATTCACATACACATATCGGTAACATATTGCATTTAATGAACAAATATCATAAAAAACATCTGTTCAATGAGGTTACGTATTTCAGTCTATCTTTACTTTATTGAATGCCTCTTTCACGAAGTTTCAACTGCCAATTCCATGCGGAAAGTACAGTATCTTCAATTGAGGTTTCAGCCTTCCAACCCAGTTCTTCGTTGGCCAATGTCGGATCAGCCCATACTTTTACAATATCACCGGCACGACGACCTACAATCTGATAGTTTAGCTTCACGCCTGTTGCAGTTTCAAAAGCCTTAATGAGTTCAAGTACGGAGAGGCCACGACCTGTACCAATATTGAACACTTCCACTTTTTCTTTCTGCCTATATTGCAGAATACGATTGATAGCCACCACATGTGCCTTAGCCAAATCGACTACATTGATGAAGTCACGAATGCAAGAGCCGTCAGGAGTATCATAATCGTCACCAAATACGCTCAACTTTTCGCGAATACCAATAGCTGTCTGCGTCAGATAGGGAACTAAGTTCTGAGGAACACCGTTAGGCAATTCGCCAAGTAATGCGCTTGGATGAGCACCTATCGGATTGAAGTAACGCAACATGATAGCATGAATGGGCGCACCCGAAGTTATTGTATCGCGAATAATTTCTTCATTAATCTGCTTGGTGTTGCCATAGGGAGATTCGGCTTTTTTAATAGGTGCAGCTTCCGTTACAGGCAAAACATCAGGCTGACCATAAACTGTACATGAAGAAGAGAATACAATACCCTCCACTCCATGTTTAGGCATCAGTTCGAGTAAGTTGATTAAAGAAACTAAATTATTACGATAATATTTCAATGGTTTCTCAACAGACTCACCTACAGCCTTGCTGGCAGCAAAATGAATGATTGCTTTTATACCGGTATATTTGGAGAACATGGCATCAAGTCCCTCAAAATCCAAACAATCAAGTTTCTCAAATGCCGGACGGATACCCGATACCTTTTCAATATTATCTACTACATCAGCACTGGAATTAGACAAATTATCAATGATAACTACTTCATAACCTGCGTTTTGAAGTTCCACAACAGTATGAGAGCCTATATATCCGGTACCCCCTGTCACTAATATTCTTTCTTTCATAAGTAGAGATGTTTTTAGTTCTTAGGCCTTTTATTGGTACAAAAGTAACAAACATTTTTTAATTATATACAGAAAACAAGAAAAA
Organism: uncultured Bacteroides sp.; assembly: GCF_947632445.1. Lineage (GTDB taxonomy): Bacteria > Bacteroidota > Bacteroidia > Bacteroidales > Bacteroidaceae > Bacteroides. The sequence goes on from NZ_CANRPM010000031.1 coordinate 1,475, forward strand.
AAACGTGCCGATCTGTTTTTCTGCATGAAAATTATTTTTTCTTTCATTCAAACAGGGACGGCACGTTATTATTTTAACGCGTGTTAACGCATCAGATCTTTACTACTCCTGAAAAGCCCATGAAAGCCATAGCCAAAAGACCGGCCGTAATCAAAGCAATAGGAGTTCCTCGCATTCCTTTCGGCACGTTAACAAGATCCATTTGTTCACGCAAACCGGCAAATAAAGTCAATGCCAGACCAAAACCGAGAGCTGTAGAGAATGCATATACTACACCTGTCAGGAGATCATAGTTTTTCTGGATAACCAAAATAGCCACACCCAGAATACAGCAGTTAGTCGTAATCAGAGGTAGAAATACACCCAAAGCCTGATAGAGCGAAGGCGACACTTTTTTCAGTATGATTTCCACCATCTGTACCAATGCGGCGATGACAAGAATAAAAGTAATGGTTTGCAGATAGCCCAAGTTCAGGGCATCGAGTACATACTTCTGCAATAGGAAAGTAACAATCGTAGCAATGGTGAGCACAAAGGCTACAGCTGCCGACATTCCCAGTGCAGTATTCACTTTCTTGGAAACGCCCAAAAACGGACAAATACCTAAGAACTGTGACAGTACGATGTTGTTTACAAAGACTGCCGAAATAAATATTAAGATATATTCCATCTTCTAATTAATTAACGGTTAATAATTGACAACCAAACAAGTACACTCGTCGATGGTTGTCCGCAGCCTCAGGCTTTCTTCAGACAGTTCACCAAAGCGATAAGATAGCCCAACGCGATAAAGGCACCCGGTGCCAAAACAAATATCAACATACCATATTCTTCAGGAATAAATGAAAGACCGAACATCTTTCCTGTACCCAAAAACTCACGGACAGCACCGAGCAGAGTCAAGGCAATGGTAAATCCCAGACCGATACCAATACCGTCAAACAGGGATGCCATCGGATTATTCTTGGCAGCAAAAGCTTCGGCACGTCCCAACACAATACAGTTCACCACAATCAACGGAATGAACAAACCCAGCGTAGCATACAGTGCCGGGACATAAGCCTGCATTACCATCTGAAGCAACGTCACAAACGAAGCAATGACCACGATATACGAAGGAATTCGCACCATGTCGGGAATAAGATTCTTAATGGCAGAGATTACCACGTTGGAGCAGATGAGCACAAACATGGTGGCCAGTCCCATACCCATACCGTTGATAGCAGAAGAAGTGGTACCCAGCGTAGGACACATACCAAGTAGAAGTACGAATGTCGGGTTCTCCTTGATAATGCCGTTCATCAAAATTTTAAAGTTATTCATAAGTCAGGTTCCTTTCTTATTTAGCGCTGATGGAATCTGTTGTAGCAGATTCGGTAGCAGGTTGTTCAACATTCTTTTGAGTAGCTCCTGTAGCTCCGTCGGCAATATTCTGTCCGGCGTAAGCTGCATATGCCGTATTCACTGCATTCAAGAAAGCGCGTGAAGTGATGGTAGAAGCCGTAATCGCATCAATTTCACCACCGTCCTTGCTCACTGTCAACGGAGCACTTCCGGGATTCTTGCCGGTAATGTCGCCATTGTTCCCTTTCTTAAACCAGTCAGACGCTTTGGAACCCAAACCGGGAGTTTCGGCATGGGACAACAAGGAGTAGTCTATGATATTACCTTGGGCATCAAAACCAACCAACACACGCAAGTCGCCTCCAAAGCCCATGGTTGACGCTTCGACAGCAGCACCGATAAATTCACCACTCTTGGTTGCAGGATATACGGCATATTCTACACCATTCACTTCCTGCATCTTCTTTTCAGCAATCGGATCGTTGTCAAAACCGGGAACTACAGCCTTTACCGCATCGCTCAACGTCTTGGCATTAGCTGCCGCAATAGGTTCCTTGGTCAGTTCATTCACATAAGCCAGCAACGCTACAGAGATTGCAGTCACCCCTGTAAGTACCAGTAACATATTCTTTAAAGATGATTCTAACTTCTTCATTTCTTCTTAGCCACCTCCCCGAAGCGTTTAGGTTTGACATACGTATTAATAAGCGGAGTGAACGCGTTCATAATAAGAATAGCGAACGACATGCCTTCGGGATATGCACCGAACAAACGGATAATCACAGTCAGCAAGCCGATGCAAACACCATAGATCAGCATACCCTTGTGGTTCATCGGAGACGTCACATAATCAGTAGCCATGAACACTGCACCCAGCATCAAACCACCAGAAAGCAGGTGAACCAAACCGCAAGCATACTTGTCGGGGTCAACCCAATGCATGATGGATGCGAACACAAATACCGTTATCAAAATAGATATGGGAATATGCCACGTAATGACCTTTTTCCACAGCATATATACCAAACCCAGCAATAAAGCCACAGCATTTACTTCACCTATACAGCCGGGATTGTTACCGAAAAACAAATCCAGTGCACTGGGAAGCTGATCCATGGAGAAGCCGGGAGCACCATTTGCCACACCTTTCATGATAGCCAGTGGAGTAGCAGTAGTTACAGCATCTGTATAAGCAGTCAGTTGTCCGACAGCAGGCCAGCTTGTCATCTGCACAGGGAAGGACAGCAACAGGAATACACGCCCCATTAAAGCGGGGTTAAAGGGATTGCAACCCAAACCACCGAACGACATTTTGCCTACACCGATGGCAAACAAAGCACCGATGACAATAATCCAGACAGGCAGATTGGAAGGCAGGTTGAAAGCCAACAACACCCCTGTGATAATAGCCGAACCGTCACAAACGGTCGTAGTTTCTTTCTTCATGATGAACTTGCCGATGGCCCACTCAAAAAACACACAAGCCAATACGGAAGTCAGAGTCACAATCAAAGCACCCACTCCAAAAAAGTAGAGGGACACGAAGAAAGCCGGCAACAGTGCGATAAGCACGCCGTACATATTCTTCTTTACGCTGTCACCTCCATGAACGTGGGGCGAAAGGGATACAATTAATTTATTCATATATGTTCTTGAATTCTATTCTTTACTATTCTTACTTCTTGGCCTGACGGGCACGTATCATGGCACCGACCTTAGCCTTACCCAAACGGATGTAATCGAGCATCGGACGATTGGACGGACAGGTGAACTGACATGAACCACACTCGATGCACGACATGATGTCCTCTTTTTCCACACGTTCAAAGTCGCCGTGAGCCGAAACCGTAGCAAGCAGATAGGGTTCCAGTCCCATCGGACAGGCACCGACACATTTGGCACAACGGATACAGGGCTGTGCAGCTCCGCGCTTGGCTTCCTTATTGTTCATAATCAGAATGCCAGAGCTACCTTTAGCGGTAGGAACATCCGTATTGACCAGTGCTTTCCCCATCATCGGGCCACCCCCGATAATCTTGCCTGTATCTTCGGGCAGACCGCCACAAGCATCAATCAGTTGCTGCATCGACGTACCGATACGAGCCAGGAAGTTGGAAGGTTTGGCCAGTGACTTACCTGTTACAGAGATAACGCGTTCGAACAAGGGTTTGTTCTTCTGCACAGCTTCATATACGGCAAAAGCTGTACCCACGTTCTGCACTACTGCACCCGTAGAAATAGGCAACGCACCAACAGCCACCTGACGTTTGATAATAGCGTCTATCAACTGCTTTTCACCACCCTGCGGATATTTCACTTTCAAAGGAACAACCTCAATACCGGAATAAGAAGAAGCGAGCTTTGTCATTAGCTGGATGGCATCAGGCTTGTTGTTTTCGATACCGATAAATGCCTTGTTTACCTTAACTGCCTTCATCAAAATCGTCACACCTACCATGATTTCTTCAGCATGCTCCAACATCAGTTGGTGGTCGGCCGTCAGATAAGGTTCACATTCCACAGCATTGATGATGACACATTCGGCCTTGAATGCAGGAGGCGGACAAAGTTTCACCTGCGTGGGGAAGCAGGCACCCCCCATACCTACAATACCGGCATCGGCTATCTTCTTGACAATTTCTTCAGGAGTCAGATTGCATTCCTTCACCAACGTGTCGGTGCGATCAATGCTTTCCTCCCACTCGTCGCCCTCCACGTCAATGAAGATAGCAGGTTTAGCGTAACCGCTGGCATCGACAATCGTATCAATCTTAGCAACTTTACCGCTGACAGACGAATGAATGGCTGCTGATACAAAGCCACCGGGTTCGGCTATCTTCGTACCCACTTTCACAACATCGCCCTTGGCTACAATCGGCTTTGCAGGAGCACCGATATGCTGCCCCAGCAAAATGACGGCCTTAGCAGGTACTTCTGCCTTAACGATGGGCTGATGTGCTGAAAGTTTATTTTCCTGTGGATGAACACCACCGATTGAAAATGTTTTCAACATACAAATTCTGTATTTTAGTCGTTAATGTTTCTATTTGATTATGCTTCAGCTTTTGGAGCTTCAGGAACTTGCTTAAGATCCTCGGCTTTGAGGGTCTTCGCCTTCGGAGCAGCAGCTGGAGCGGCATCTTCTTCTGTCTTCGGCTTGCGAGGAGGAAAGTTCAGAGCTATGATGGCGTTCTGCGGACATGCCTCTTCACACTTGCGGCAAGACTTACACTTGTTCGGATCAATATAGGCCAAATTGTTCTCCAACGTGATAGCTTCGAAAGCACATACCTTCACACATTTGCCACAACCAATGCAGGCAACCGTACAGGCTTTGCGAGCCACAGCACCCTTGTCCTTGTTAACACACTGTACATACATACGACGTGACTTCTTGCCCCGCGGACGAATCTCAATGATGTTACGCGGACAAGCATTGGCGCATGCACCACAAGCCGTACACTTGGCCTCGTCTACTTCGGGCAGACCCGTTTCAGGATTCATGCGGATGGCACCGAACTGGCAGGCCGATACACAGTCGCCACATCCCAGACAGCCATAGCTACAACCGGTCTCACCGCCATACAACGAAGCCGCGATAGCGCAACTCTTCGCACTGTCATATTGATTGATGTGCGGACGGTTCTGGCAAGTTCCATTACATCTTACTACTGCCACCATCGGTTCGGAAGTGGCAGCGGCCAAACCGAGAATATCGGCAACCTTTGCCATGACCGGCTGTCCGCCAACCGGACAAAGCTTACTTTCCAGCGAACCGGCCTTCACACAAGCGTCGGCAAAGCCGCTACAACCAGGGTAACCACATCCACCGCAGTTTGCCTGAGGTAGCACAGCAGCTACCTGAGCAATTCGCGGGTCTTCATACACAGCGAATTTCTTGGAAGCGACATACAGGATAGCAGCCAGTACCAGCGCTATCACTCCTAACAAAATCACTGCAATCAGAATTACATTCATAAAGTTAGTTGTTTATTAATTGTTTTGAATTATTAATTAGTTCATCGGTTGGATGGAAAACGAAAATTTCTTTTCCAAATGCGACTTATTCAACCACAATATAAAATAATAGGGTACAAGCAAAAACAATGCACCCAACGCCGCACCGAGTTCGTCATTCCAAATAGTCATAAAAACAAAAAGAGAAATGATCAGTACCAGAAAAGGTACCACGAAAGCCAGCAGAACAGCCCTTACGCCCATAGACAATTGGCCTATCACCCATACATGGCATCCAGAACGATATATTTCCGTTGCAGCCTCGTCAGTCACATCAATCAGTTTTTCCTTAGCGTCGGCCGAGGAGCAATGTCCCTTGATGCTGCATGCAGCACACGCAGAAGTTTGGACAATCCGCACTTGTATATGGGTACCGTCTATGTTTTCCACAATACCTTGATGTTTTATAATATCCGTCATTTTGCAAAGTGAGCATTACAAATCGTGGCAAATTTAAGCATAATTTATGAACTACAAACCTTTCTACGTATTTTTCTATGTGCATAAACAAGCTTTTTTTTAAGAAAAGAGAAAAAGAAACTATCTGACCTCGAAAATCGGAGGAAAAAGAAGAATTAACAACCGTATATGGATGGTGTCAGAAGTGTTCCTACCCTTCCCTTTTCATACCCATGAAGAGGCTTCTCAAATGATACAAGGTGCATTGTCCAAGAATGTTTTATAAGAAACCATTCAGAATAAGAAAGAGTAGCATCTAACGTCAAGTGCTGCTCTTTTTGTCTGTAGGAAATTCCCGTACTTGTGATATATGATGTTATGCGTCTGCGCAAGTACGGAAACCGTCACGTTGGATGACAGATAGTGAACGCTTAAAACGCCATTTTGGATTCCGATAGTCGCCTCTGTAATAAACACATTCAGCGTACCGATTACAGCAAAACGAATAATGCGTGTATCTCTTTTACTATCTGTTCCAAACGGTTAGAAAATTATTCTTTTACATCTACAACCAGATTCAGTTCGTCCAACTGTTCCTGATTGAGAAAGCCTGGTGCGTCAAGCATCACGTCGCGTCCGCTATTGTTCTTTGGAAAGGCAATACAGTCGCGGATGCTATCCAGTCCGGCAAAGATGCTTACCCAACGGTCGAGACCATAGGCCAGACCTCCATGAGGGGGCGCACCATACTTGAAAGCATTCATCAGAAAGCCAAACTGCTCCTCAGCCTTTTCCGGTGTAAAGCCCAAGATCTCGAACATCTTAGCCTGCAGCTTTGCATCGTGAATACGGATTGAACCGCCTCCCACTTCGATACCGTTGCATACCATGTCATAAGCATCGGCACGCACAGCAGCCGGATCAATATCCAGCAGGGGAATATCCTCGTCCTTCGGATGAGTGAACGGATGATGCATGGCCATCAGACGAGATTCTTCCTCGCTCCACTCGAACATGGGGAAATCTACAACCCACAAGAGAGCAAATTTGTTTTTGTCACGCAGTCCCAGCTGGTTACCCATTTCCAAACGGAGTTCGCAGAGCTGCTTGCGGGTTTTCATCGCATCGCCACCGCTAAGGATAAGAATCAGGTCACCCGGTTTGGCGCCAAAAGCTTCTTTCATCTGTTGCAGTATCTCCTGCGTATAGAATTTGTCTACACTCGACTTCACATTACCGTCAGCTTCTACACGGGCGTAAACCATGCCCTTGGCTCCGATTTGCGGACGTTTCACAAACTCTGTCAGCGCATCGAGCTGCTTACGTGTATAATGAGCCGCTCCTTCGGCACAAATACCACCGATGTAAGCCGCATTGTCGAATACCGAGAAGCCATACCCCTTCAGGATGTCCATCAGTTCGACAAACTTCATGCCGAAACGCAAATCGGGCTTGTCACTACCATAATACCTCATGGCATCTGCCCATGACATGCGCAGGAAAGGTTCTGTCAGCTCCACTCCACGCAGTTCCTTAAACAGATACTTGGCCATTCCCTCAAAGAGTTCAAGCACATCGTCCTGTTGTACGAACGACATTTCGCAGTCAATCTGCGTAAACTCTGGCTGACGGTCGGCACGCAAGTCCTCGTCACGGAAACATTTGGCAATCTGGAAATAGCGGTCGAAACCCGATACCATCAGCAGCTGTTTCAGTGTCTGCGGACTCTGAGGCAACGCATAGAACTGTCCCGGATTCATGCGCGAAGGAACAACAAAATCGCGTGCGCCTTCAGGAGTAGAGCCGATGAGCAGTGGAGTTTCCACCTCGATGAAACCTTTGCTATCCAGATATTTGCGCACTTCGATAGTCATTTTGTGGCGCAGTTCCAAATTCTTGCGGACAGCCGTGCGACGCAAGTCCAAATAACGGTATTTCATGCGAATATCATCGCCCCCGTCCGTATTGTCCTCGATTGTAAAGGGAGGAGTCAGCGCTGCATTCAGTATGTTCAGTTCCGACACGATAATCTCAATGTCACCCGTAGGAAGGTTGCTGTTCTTGCTGAAACGCTCATTTACTGTACCAGTCACCTGAATAACGTACTCACGTCCCAAGTGATTGGCCTGTTCGCACAGGGCAGCATTCACTTCTTCATTGAATACTAATTGGGTGATGCCGTAACGGTCGCGCAAGTCGATGAAGGTCATACCTCCCATCTTACGACTGCGCTGCACCCATCCGGCCAACGTCACCTGCTTATTGACATCGGAGATACGAAGCTCTCCGCAAGTATGTGTTCTATACATTTTATTATAGAGTTTTGATTTTATGAATGCAAAAGTACGGAATATTTGGAATACTCTCTCTATTTTTTAGTCAGCTTTTTAATCTGCTCTTTACCTTTATCCAAAATCATACGGTTTTTGTGCGAAATATCCTCTACGATTGTCTCGTTGAGTTGTTTCAACCCGTTGATGTAGTCTTGCGCACGTTGCAGTACATTGACCGAACCTTTACCGGCATTGCGAGGCACGATGACCTTCAATTCTTTCTGCACAATAGCCACTTCCACATCCTCTCCCGCCATCATGGGGTCACCGTCGAAATGCACCACCCCCGGATTAGCGCGATGAATGCGCAGAAACTTGCACCGGAAAGTCTTAAGGTGGCTGTTCCGGTTGATGGTCTTGTTGAACAGTTGAAAAGACAATGCCGGTACGTCGAGTATCGTAAACGGCTCCAAAATTGTCACGTCGAGTAACCCATCGTTTAAGGTCGCTTTCGGGGCAATATAAGCATTGTTTCCATACTGTGACGCATTGCCGCAGGCTATCAGAAAAGCCTGGTAACGTGCCGACGGGTTTCCGTCCATTTCCAGCTCGTAAACTTCTGGACGGTATTTCAAGCTTTCGCGCAGTGTCTGCTCCAAGTACGTCAGCGGTCCCCTTCTGCCGGCCTGCGAAAATTTCAGACTAACAAAAGCATCAAATCCCACCCCACACGTACAGAAAAAAGGAACATTATTTACTTTACCATAATCAATGACGTCCGTCACCCCGTCGTTGATGATGTCCACCGCCTTCTTCGGAACCAGAGGGATCTGTAAATGACGTGCCAGTCCGTTGCCCGATCCGCAGGGAATGATACCCAGCGCCGTTTCCGTATGAACCAGTGAACGGGCAATTTCATTGATAGTGCCGTCCCCGCCGATTGCCACTACTGCAAAAACTCCTTCTGCAGCCTTCCGAGCGGCAATCTCTACAGCATGTCCGGCATATTCAGTGTAAATCACCTCTTTATCATACCGTTCTTTATTCAATCTTTCATTCACCGAGGCCAAGATTTGCTCTTTGCTCTGAGTGCCCGATAACGGATTTATAATAAAAACTATTTTTTTCTTATCGTTACTGTCCATTCCAAAATAAGTGGGATTTTCATGCCCTGCAAAAGTAATACAAATCCTTAGAAGAATGGCAAAAAACTTCTCCCTAAAACAATTATAGGTAGTTTTTTAATATAAACGATGCGATAAAAGAACTAAAATTGTTATCTTTGCCCCCGTATTTGAAACTTGAGCAAAAAAACATACTAATTACTAAGATATTCAATGGACTTACTACAAGAAAAATTTGCGAAATACGACCGGCCCCAACAATTCATGGCCAAAGGCGTATATCCTTATTTCCGTGAAATCGACAGCCACCAGGATACAGAGGTACTGATGGAAGGCAAGAAAGTCCTGATGTTCGGCTCCAATGCCTACATGGGACTGACGTATGACAAGCGAATCATAGATGCGGCCAAAGCCGCCACTGATAAATATGGCACGGGATGTGCCGGCTCACGTCTGCTGAACGGGACACTCGACATCCACGTCCAGTTAGAAAAAGAGTTGGCCGAGTTTGTAGGAAAAGACGAAGCCCTTTGCTTCTCTACCGGATTTACTGCAAACGAAGGGGTCATCCCTCAGTTGGTAGGCCGAAGCGACTACATCATTTGTGACGACCGCGACCATGCTTCTATTGTCGACGGACGCCGCCTTTCATTCGCTACTCAGCTGAAGTATAAACACAACGACATGGAAGACCTTGAAAAAGAGCTCCAGAAATGCGAGCCCGATGCGGTCAAACTGATTGTCGTAGACGGTGTATTCTCTATGGAAGGCGACTTGGCCAACCTGCCTGAGATTGTCCGCCTGAAGAAAAAATACAATGCAAGCATTTACGTCGACGAGGCTCACGGCCTGGGTGTATTCGGCCGTCAGGGACGAGGTGTCTGCGACCATTTCGGCGTAACCGACGACGTGGATCTGATTATGGGTACCTTCAGCAAATCACTGGCTTCTATCGGTGGTTTCGTAGCCGGTGACAAGGAAGTCATCAACTGGCTCCGCCACAATGCCCGCTCCTACATCTTCCAGGCCAGTAACACGCCCGCTGCAACAGCGGCTGCCCGCGAAGCGCTCCACATCATCCAGAACGAGCCCGAACGCATTAAACGTCTGTGGGACATAACGAACTACACACTGGAAGCTTTTCGTAATGCAGGATTCGAGATTGGGGACACCGAATCGCCCATCATACCACTCTATGTTCGCGATACGGAGAAGACCTTTACAGTCACCAAGCTGGCTTTCGATGAAGGTATCTTCATCAACCCCGTCATTCCGCCCGCCTGCGCTCCGCAAGACACATTGGTACGTGTAGCCCTCATGGCCACACACACCAAGGAGCAGATTGACTATGCCGTCAAAAAACTAACTAAATGCTTCAAGCAGTTGGATATAATAAAATGATTATCCACATAATGTCCATTAATTTGTTTTACGCCATGCGAATGAGTAACGGATTTAAAGAGTAGACATAAAATATATACTTTCAATTCCCAAAACTAATGCAATAACTACGAAAAGCGTGGGGCTTCCGTCACCATTCCGTTATCAAGGGCTTTCCTACCGCCTTTTACAGAGTATAAACGAACATCATGCGGATAATCATAAAGGGAAAAATCGGGACGGCTACCTAATCGCCCCGATTTTCATTTTCGATATATTCCTATAGAGTTATTTCGTAGGCAGTTTCTGATTACAACTAATCAGAAACTTTGCGATATTCATAGCGTTCCCATTCTTCGTACACTACACCATCATATGTTTCTTTCTCATACCATTCTACCACCAAGTTGGTAGCGGTCAGTTCTTTTACATGGAACTCATCGCTACAAATTCTACCGTCTTCTATAAAACTCCTTATAATTGTTCCATTTTTATAGTTCCATGTATCTCCTTCCTCTTCATCAAACCAATCCCATTTGCCATTGTACATCCAAGCCTCTCTCCATGTGCCGTCTGCCTTAAACTCTATTCTTTCATCTCTATCATTTTCGACTCTTTCGTATGTTATTTCTCCATCTTCTTTTTCCCAATATTCGTAAGAAACCAGTTCCCACACACCGACCAAATCGGACGCAGAGCCTACTCCTTCATCATCATCTGAACACGCACTAATACTAAGTGCCATAACAGATAGCAATCCCAAAAGAAATAATAATTTAAACTTTTTCATAAAAATAATTTTTTATTATGTCTTTCAGTTCCCAAAGACTAATGTAATAACAACGAAGTGTGGAACTGCAATATATGTTTTGATAACGGATTTGGGAAGTCGAAAATGAAAAGAAAAGCATAACAAGAGAAAATATAATCACTAATATACAGTGTTTTATGCGGTATCACTTTCGGGACACGCTCTTTAATTTGTCTTAATCCGCTGCAAGTTTTTTCGGGATATATGGGAACATATACGGGAATTTATTTACCTTTGCGATGTGAATCAAAAACGCATTGCCGATGAAAGTTTCCGTCTATCTGAAAAAGAGCAGTTCCTCGACCTCGAACATCTGTTTCCGTGTCCGTGAGAGGAACGTGGATATAAAGGTTGTTTCGCCTCTTACAGTCCATGACAAGTACTGGGATTCCGACACCCTCGGTTACAAGCGCACGACAGTCGTACCTGCTGCTGAACAGAAACAGCTGCCCGAACAGATTGCCGCCATCATCGAGAAAGTAGAGAAGACTTTTTCGGACAGGGCAAACAGCGTATGGCTTAAACAGACCATAGAGGATGTGCTGTACCCTGCACGGGCTTTCGAGCGCAACCATCCTAATCTGATTTTCCGTATCCAGGAGTATCTAGAAAAATATGACGGAGCGGACAGAACCAAGGAGCATATCATCCGCTTCGAGCGCAAGATGATACGTTACCATGAATATCAACGTGAGATATTAGGTAATACCGATTTCACCCTCTTTGTTGAAACCGTCACATTGGAGCAGATGAACGGTTTCCGGGACTATGTGTCCAACGAATACCTGTTGCGCCAGCAGCATCCTGATTTCTATGCCGGGCGTATGTTAATCAACCACGCGCCAAGGCCATTGTCGAATACGACCATCATCAACACGATGAACCTCTTTTGTACATTCCTGCATTGGTGCAAGAAAATGAAATATTCCGACAACGAGGTGTATGAGCTTTACGGATGCAAGGAACCGACATACGGTGATCCGTTCTATTTGACATCCGAAGAAAGGAATGTCCTGTATGATGCGGATTTGAATGACTGTCCTAAACTGGCAGTTATCAGGGACATATTCGTGTTCCATTGCTATATCGGCTGCCGTGTGGGTGATTTGTACAGATTGACGAGAGACAACATCAAAGATGGATTTCTGGAGTATATGCCGCAGAAGACAAAGAAGTGTCAGGCTAAAGTCGTCAGGGTACCGCTTCATCCCAAGGCATTGAAAATACTGGAACGTTATGAATCAAGTTCGGGCAAATTGTTACCGTTCAAACCCATACACCAGTACAATCTCGGCATACGGGAACTGTTAAAGCATTGCGGCATAGACAGGATGGTGACTATCCTTGACACGCACGGCTACAATACCGTGCAGAAACCATTGTATGAAGTTGCCACCAGCCATACGGCAAGGAAGACTTTTGTAGGAAATCTATACAAACAGGTTCCCGACCCCAACCTGATAGCATCCATGTCGGGACACGTGGAGGGCAGTCGGGCATTCAACCGCTACCGCACGATTGACGATGAGATGAAACGCAAACTTGTGGAAATGATAAACTAAGGAGGACGCATAATGAAAGTTACCGCATTTATAAGAAAGACCGCCGCCAAGAATAATGTCACTGACCAGGCACGAGTCTATTTCAGAGTCCGTGACGTAGGAGGCGTTGACATCAAGGCAGCGAGCGAACTCTCCATCAACCCCAACCACTGGAGTGCGGAACGGCAGGGCTACAAGCCCCGTGTCGCGCTGGTGTCGGAGGAAAAACGGATGGGCTTTGAAAAAGACATCCAAAACATTACGCACCTTATTGCCGAGAAATACCATCGAGGAGTGGACGGCAACTGGCTGAAAGGGCTGATAGAGGAATACCATCATCCCAACATCAACTTCCGTGGCGGCAATCCGGCAGACGAGTATCTGCTATCTTACCAGATACAGAAGTACATGGACGAGACACCCCTTGCCGCAGAAAGCTGGAAGCATCACCGCGACAATCTGAAAAAGGTACAGCGTTACGAGCGTTTCCGGCATGAGGTCATGCACCAGCGGGGCTTCCACCTTTGTATAGATTCCATTACTGCTGACGACATCCGTGATTTCAAGTTGTGGATGCAGGAAGAGTACAGGTATGTGGAAATGTATCCCGTATTCTATAAAGACGAGCTGCCCCGTGATGTAGCCCAACAACGCTCCGAGAACAGCATGTCGGGGACGCTCTACCGCATCCGCACCGTCATCAAATGGTGCATCAAACGGGGGCTGACAAGAAACAACCCTTTTGATCAGTACCAGATAGCCCAGCCCATGTACGGCGACCCGTTTTACCTTACTCTCGAAGAAAGGGACAAGGTCTATTATGCCGACCTGAGCGGCATGGGGGCAACCTATTCCGTATATCGGGACATATTCATGTTCCAGTGTCTGATAGGTTGCCGTGTAAGTGACTTGAACAGACTGACCAAGGCAAACATCGTGGACGGTTGTGTGGAATACATTCCGCAAAAGACCAAGCTGGAACACGCCAACACAGTCCGTGTCCCTCTCAACCAAAAGGCTTTGGATATACTGGAGAGGTATAGGGACTTGGAAAACGCGTTGCTTCCACGGTTCTCGCACTTCGGTTACAACAAAAAGATAAAGGAGATTCTCAAATATGTGGGCATTGACCGTATGGTCAGGGTACTTGACCCGAAGACACGCGAGGACGTGGCACGACCGTTATATGAAGTGGCGACCACCCACACGGCACGCAAGACCTTTATCGGCAACCTCTACAAGCAGGTCAAAGACCCGAACCTGATTGCTTCCATGTCGGGGCATTCTGAGGGAAGCCGTGCATTTGCCCGTTACAGGCATATCGATGACGAAATCAAGAAAGAACTGGTAAACCTGCTGGATTAAAATCGCCGGTCCGCCGTATTTTATTCTTTCCCTATGTTCCATTTATAATTAACTACTTGCAGATAACACTATGACTGAATCCCGATTGACATACGACCAGTTCAAGGCTGACATTCTCCGGTGGAAGAACAGCCACAGGGAAGAATACAACCGCTTTGCGCGTCTGATGACAAACGGGGACGAGAGGCAATATCTCTCCATCTGCCGTGCCATCTTCAAACAGCTGCCAAAGGTCAAGGCGGAATGGGAATTGTGCTGGGGCGATGACAGTGTGGAAAATTTTGACAACATAAGCCTGCTGTTCAGTGAAGAATCCGTCCCGGAACAGATTGTTGAAGCATTCCAAAAGCAGAGGGAAGAGAATAATCCATCAGACAGAACTTCATCGTCCTTTTGTAACAAGGTCAAATCCTTTTTTAGAGGCAAATTCCAAAACCATGGCATTATCCTTTCCGCACCGCTTGTACTAAGCTGGCTGTATTACGGAAAGAGTTTTGAGGCAATGGTCAGTATGGTCAGCAAACAATCAGCCAATCCTAAAGCGGACAGAATGGACAGGCAGAGCTGTTCTTGGGTAGCCGAACGGATAATACAGGTATCCATCAAGAACGGCTTCCGTACCCAGGCTGACTGGGACAGATACTTTTCCATGAACGATGCCATTGAAAAGGGCAATATCGGAGAATGGGCATTGCAATCCGTAATAAATGAAAATGGGGACAATGGCGATACGGAAAATGATGTAACCAATACACCAACTGACACGGACAATGATGCCACATCAAAAATCCACCGTACAGCCGGAAAGAAAAAGATACAGGAACGACCTCTTATAGATTATCTTGACTGCAACAACAAAGAGGAGGTTTTGAGGCATATACGCAAATACATTTCCATAAACACCAGTGCTGTCCATCAGGCATTGCCATTTTATGTGTTGAAAGACTTGCGGCTGGTCGCAGGTATGCACACTGCCAAAGAATACAGTGTCGGTCTGGCTTTACAATTCCCGGATTTGCCGTCGCTCAAAAGCGAGAGTGCCATACGGCAGTCTGTCGGATTCCTGAAAGCGGCCAAGTATGTCATCAAGGAAAGCAAAGACCAGTTGGCTCCGCTAATCGAAAGTGACGAAAACCAGGAACTGTATCAAAAATTGGTTCAGACAATCACAGATATTACAATCAGTAATACAACAGATATTGGCGCAAAATAAGGTCAGATGCAGCCGTTTTACATTGTCATATAGACTTATATTGTCGTGATGATTTAAGACAAGACATTCTGTATCAATTACCTTTAATTCCTATATACTTTTGCACCGTCAATCCTTTCCCGAGGGTTTGGCGGTGCTTCACTTTTATAAGCCATCGGAAGCGGGGCATCAGGGAAGATTCAGATGGTCATTGTAAATTCCAAAACAAATGATTTTATGATTACCATAGAAAGTCTGGTCGATATGGGAGCCAATGTAAAACTGGAAGTCACTCCCACAGACCTGAAGATGTTTGCAGAATCAATTATCCAGCGCACTATTATGGCGCAGCAGGAAGAACAGAAAGCAGCGATACAGCGTGAAGCGGAAGAAATCTACCTTAACACGAAACAAGTCCGCGAGTTGCTGAACGTCTGCGAAGGCACGCTCAATCTATGGGCGAAGCGTGGCTACCTCGTTCCCGTCAAGGTTGGCAACAAAAACATGTATGCCAAATCCGACATCCGCAGGGTACAGACCGGAGGCAAGTCGGAGAGTGTGACATCCTATTGCAAACGAACGGAGAAGTGATTATGGGTATCAGACAACTGGATATATGCAACAGGGTGATGGCACAGGCGCAGGGCATAGCAGAATCGGATTTCCCGATTAACTCTTTCCCTGCCAAAGTACAGTCCGTCATCCTTGGCATGGTGCGTCATGAGAACTTCAAGGTGGAGTATCTTGCCGCAGCCATGCTGTCGGCTGCGGCTTCCGCGTTGGGTAACACTTACAATATCCGTGTAAAGGGACAATGGACAACCAATGCCGCCCTTTATATCATCATGGTGGGGCGGCCGGGACTCGGCAAGACACCGCCGCTTGAAGCCGTATTCCGTCCGCTTCGCAAAAGGGATTGCCGGACACTGGAGAAATTCAAGGCTGAAATGGCCGCCTATCAGAATACAATGAAAGAGAGCAAGGGCAACAACGGCATGGACAGGCCTGTATTGAGAAGAACCATCGTGTCCGATTTCACGCCGGAAGCCCTGATGCTTGCCCATCACAACTGTCCCCGTGGCATAACCATACTTGCGGACGAGATTATGGGCATGTTCAATTCCGCCAACCGCTATACCAACGGACAGCTCATAGAGCAGCTTCTGTCCGCATGGAGCAACAGTGCCATAGATGTGACCCGTGTCAGCAATCCCATTCCCATACACATTGAGAATCCCTGCATCAACATGGTCGGCACGACACAGACCCGGCGTGTACATGAGCTGCTCAAAAAGGGATACGAGGATAACGGCCTGCTTGACCGCATTCTGTTCGTGATGCCCAAGTCGTATCTGGTGCCACGGTGGACGGAAAGCGAAGAGGAGGATACCGGGAGCAATCCGGCATCTGCATGGAGGACATGGGAGGCAATCATGGAAAAGGTATTCGCCCTTGACTATGAAGTGAATGATGAAGGGAATATCCCTCATCTGATAGGCATGGAAGCGGAAGCGAAAAGGGTTTTCTTCAACTGGCATAACAATACGATCGAACGCATCAATGCCATCAGGGATGAAGCCCTTGTGGAATCGCGTCCCATGAAAAGCCCGGTACAGGTGGCGCGTCTGGCACTGGTTCTCCAAGTCCTGTCTTATGCCTGCGGCGAGAGCCATCTGCAATTCGTGACAACGACCGCCATTGAAGGTGCTATCCGGCTGAATGACTATTTCGAAGGTTCTTACAGGCGCATACGCGAATATGTGGCAAACGATGCCTGTGACGAGCCGTCGCTGGAATTGCTCGCCCTGCTGAAAGATACGTTTGCCACAGCCGAAGCCCTTGATGCAGGAAGACAGCTAAAAGTGACGGAGCGCACGGTGATGAACTATCTTAAAGAACTTGCAAAGAATAGGCTCATCCACAAGGTCAGGCAGGGAGTCTATGAAAAGGTATCATTCACAGCCGAGAATAGAAACTGCAATGTATAACCCCTGTTTGCAGCTTTCAGTATGTTCAGTTTTTCAGTTTAGGGGTGGAGCATACCGTCAGTTCCTGCAAAACTGAAAGGACTGAAGACTGAAATTACTGCAAATCAATTTCAGAAATCATCATGGAGAATTATCGTTTTCATCTTGAAAAATATCATCGGGGTAGCAAGAAGGCGTGTCCCGAATGCAGGCGCAAGGCTTGTTTTACCCGTTATATCGACGAATCGGGAGAGATTGACTTTCCTCCCCATGTCGGCAAATGTGACCACGAGCACAGTTGCGGCTACCATTACACGCCAAAGGATTTCTTCCGGGAACATCCTGATGAATCGGAACAATTCAGCCAGGAACGGAAACCGCAAGCTGCAGCTCCAACGAAGCCAGTCAGTCCTCCGTCTTTTATTGATTCGGCAGTCATGCAACGTTCACTGTCACACTATGACATCAACCCGTTGTACACATTTCTGTCCGACACGATTGGCAGAAGCAGTGCCGAAAGGCTCTTCAAGCTTTACCGGGTCGGGACTTCCAGGAAATGGAACTGTTCGACAGTTTTCTGGCAGGTGGATTCCAACGGACAGGTACACGCGGGTAAGATTATGGGATATGATACAAAGACCGGGCATCGACTGAAAGTTCCGCATCCGCATATATGCTGGGTACATACCGAGTTGCATTTGCCCGACTTCAACTTGTGCCAGTGTTTCTTTGGCGAGCACCTTCTTGTCCGCTATCCCGACAAGACCGTGTTCATTGTGGAAAGCGAGAAGACAGCACTCATTGCAGCCCACTTCATGCCTGACGGCTTATGGCTGGCGACCGGAGGAAAGAACGGCTGTTTCAACGAAAGGGCTGTTCGTGTACTGGCGCATCGGGATGTGGTACTGATGCCAGACCTTGGCGCAACGGAGCAATGGAAGCAGAAGACTTCCATGCTTGCTAATGTCTGTCGGTCCGTATCGGTCAGTACGGTACTGGAAGATATGGCAACTGCCGAACAACGCGATCAAGGGTTGGACATTGCAGACTTCCTTCTGATGGAAGACACTCCGCAGATGATACTCCAACGGATGATTGACCGCAACCCCGTCTTGCAAACCCTGATTGACGAACTTGGGTTGAAATTGGTGGATGCAGAACAGATATGATAATTGGATAAATTGGACAGCTCGCTGTCCTTGAAAAAGGGTTTGTAAAATCCCGTAGCTTATTAGGGCATTTTCCCTGCAATCACTCTACGAGTGGCAGTCAAAAAGCCCATAAACGGAGAGATACCCTCCCGGCATCCATGTCTGCCTGTGGCACATTGACGGGATTTTACGAACCATAACACAGAAATAATAATCGCAAAAACGCAAAAAATATGAGTAATACACAATATGCGGTTTGCCACCTGCAACGTGGCAGCGGTAATGACAGCGGAATGTCATGTCATATAGAAAGAAAGGATGCAAACGGGAAGAAATACATTCCCGTCAATGCCGATGCGAACAGGACACAGCTTAATCGGGAACTTATTACATTTCCTGCCGGAGTACAGAACAGGACGGATGCCATACAGTATCGTATCAATAACGCCGGGCTGCACCGCAAATTGGCCAAGAACCAGACAAAAGCCATCCGCATTATTCTGACCGGAACACATGAACAGATGATGAAGATTGCCCAAGAAGGGAAACTGGGAAATTGGATAGATGCCAACCTGAAATGGCTCCGGGAGACCTTCGGCAGTGAAAATCTTGTTTCATGTGTACTGCACATGGACGAGAAGACTCCGCACCTGCACGCTACTGTCGTACCCATTGTCACCACCGAACGCCTTAGAAAGAAACGCGAAGGCGAGAAAAAGTACGAGACTAAATCCGGACCGAGGCTTTCTGCCGATGACATGATGCGGCGGAGCAAGCTGCACGAATACCAGAACAGCTATGCCGCAGCCATGAAACCGTTCGGGTTGCAGCGTGGAATAGTCGGTTCCACCGCCAAACATCAGGCAAATTCGGAATACTATAAGCAACAGGTAAGTCGGTACGAGGAAGACATTGCCAGATTGCAGGCCGACATTGAGAAAGCGCGAGAGGGCAAAAATACCATTCTATCATGGTTCGGGAAAGGTGATCTTGCTAAGGCAAAGAAGGAACTAGGAGAAAAGGACGAGCTGATAGCCAAACTGAAAGGTCAAATCCAAATACTCACAGCAGAGAAAGAGCATCTACAGGAGCAACACAAATCCGACATCGAACAACTGCGAAACGGCTATCAGAAAGAGATAGACAAAGCTATCCGTAGGGCGGAAACGGCAGAGCGGCAATCGAAAGAAAAAGATGCCGTCATCGACAAACAGAAGCAACACATTGACCAACTTGACCGTAAAGCCAATCCTCACAGATACCAACTTTCATCCGGCGCGGAACTGGTACATTACATCATTCCAAATATGAGGAATCCGTCCATTCATATTTGGACGAAAGTTGGCAATGAAGAATATGACACAAGGACTTATATAGAATATTTCAGTGATATATGGGAACGGTTTAGCAAGGACGAAGCTACCGTTTACGAGCTCATCAATGAAGTATTTGAGCCACAGGAACAGGTCAATGAAGCACAAGCTAATCTTCTTGGAGCAGCCTTTGAACTTGTAGCAGGTGGTCAGGCACAAGTACATGTCGGAACAGGCTCCGGTGGCTCGTCTTCTGAACTTCCTTGGAATAATAAAGATAAATACTCCAATAAACAAACAACCACAAGACGATGATCAAAAAAACAGGTAAGGTCTGGAGTTTTATAAAAGTAGTACCTACGAGAACATCAATTTGTATAAAAAGCAGGCTAGTATCAAAAAATAATATCTCTAAAACCTTTGTTCTTCAAAACAAAAGAGGTATCATATACCTAAAAATGGTATATGGCTACATCCGCGTTTCCACCGACAAGCAGACGGTGGAAAACCAACGTTTTGAGATAGAGCGTTTCTGCAAAAAAGAAGGATTGACGATAGATGGCTGGATAGAAGAAACTATCTCTGGTACAAAGAACTATTCTAAACGGGCACTCGGCAAGCTTCTAAACCGAATTGTCAAAGATGATTTGATAATCTGTACAGAGTTATCTCGTCTTGGACGCAACCTCTTTATGATTATGGAAATACTCAATATCTGTATGACAAAAGAGAGTCGCGTTTGGACGATTAAAGATAATTACCGTCTTGGCGATGACATTCAAAGCAAAGTACTTGCTTTTGCTTTCGGACTATCCGCAGAAATAGAACGTAACTTGATTTCTCAGCGGACAAAAGAAGCCCTTGCTCGGTTAAAAAAGGAAGGACATCAAGTCGGTAGAGGTCAAGGTCAACGCAATAAGCAGTTGAACGCAAAATGTGTGGCAAAGCACAAATACATAGAGGGTCAAATGGCAAAAGGGATAAGCGTTCCGCAGATAGCTAAGAAATTGAAAATTGCAAGGGGTACACTATATCGATATTTGGCATATACCGGATTGAGAACTCCAACAAAATCAAGGAATGGCAGATGGGAGCGTGGTATCTATTAACCGTCCGTTTTTTGAAGACAGATCCGAAAGCTCGTTACCAAGGTTATACGTTCTATTTTAGGGAGGGACTTTGTTGGAGTGACATTAATACGACTTTTCTTAAGTGTAGAATTAAGCAAAAGAGTATTCATGACGTAAAAAGTATGAGTATTTTTGGCGTGTGCGACAAAGTTCCCGAAAAATACATTTTATGTGTAATTAATTCGACACTGATTAGCTATTATGTTGATACTTTTGTAAATAACACTCAGACTTTTCAAATAAACGATGCTCGTCAACTCCCAATTATCGTTCCTACATCTGAACAATTATCATTTTGTAGCGCTTTGGCAAAAGCTGCAATAGCGCAAAAAATAAAAGGGAACGAGTCATCAAACATACAAAAACAATTGGATGAT
Source organism: uncultured Bacteroides sp. (assembly GCF_947632445.1). Taxonomy (GTDB): domain Bacteria; phylum Bacteroidota; class Bacteroidia; order Bacteroidales; family Bacteroidaceae; genus Bacteroides. The sequence goes on from NZ_CANRPM010000031.1 coordinate 22,859, forward strand.
TTTATAGAAAATCAAATCTTTGGTTTAGTATAGGGAGGGTTTTTGTTGGATAGATGTCAACTCTACATACCTTAAAGCCAGAATTAAAGCAAATGGCGTTTTTGATGTTTTGAGTATGAGCCTATTCACAATGACAAACCTTCCTGACTGGTACTATGTAGCCCTAATAAATTCAGAATTTATTAGCCTATATGTTGACAATTTTATCAACAACACTTCTCATTTTCAGATAAATGACGCACGGCAGCTACCTATAGTAATCCCACAAAAGAAAATATTTGAATCATTGCAAAAATTAGTTGCCGATTGCATCAGCCTCAAAAGAACAGCAGTGATTGATGAAATCTTAATGGAAGAAAAACAATATGAACTTGATAGATTGGTTCGTTTATTGTATGGAGTAGAGGATTAATGGATATCCTCTACTCCATTCTCTGTATCTATAATTGATATATGCTCTCAACTATTAAATCATTGGCTCTTTCCACAGCATTGAGTTCTTCTGAAATATCTAAATCTGTCGCAATTCCTTTTGCAACAGACCGTTTCAAGTCAAATGCTTTATCAAAGAGGCGTTTACATTCATATAGTTGCTCAATAGTTGGTATCATAATAGGGATAAGTTTTGCATCACCAGTAGTACAATGAGATGTTGAATTTATAAGATTATCTACATAAAATGCAGCAAATCTTGAATTCATAATCGAAATAAGGTAATACTCTGGTGTTTGTTCTGTACATGAGAAAAAACTCATGCTTTCGGTACTTTGAACGGTCTTTTCTTTCTTCTTACATTTCATGTATGTAGTCAAAACATTATTCCAACAAAAACCCTCCCTAAAATAGAATTGAGGGTTACGAACAACGGGCATACCTTCCCCTTTCTTGCCGGAATTAGTCTTCAAAAAACGGACATTCTCCTTAGACCACGCAATAGCGAATGGAGTTTCAAGATACCATCGATTTCCGTCTTTATCTCCTTTATCATAAGGCACATAGTATGGTTTGGTTGTTTCTATACCGTTCTCTTTTTCGTCATCCGTCAAAGAATCCACATTTGCTATTTCGCAATCATCCACAATCTTGTAAAGATAACCTTGACCAAAAATGTCACGACCATATTGCTCTTTGAGAGAATCAAAGAGTTCTGCAATTTCAGCTTCTGACAGTGATTGCAAAAAAGCTGCATACGATGGGTAACGGTACATTTCAGCGGTAATAGCTTTCGGGGTACGAGCCAAGAAATCTGCCAGTTTCTTAGGACGGGACATGCGGATGTTGTCTGCCCATTTAGTAGTGCTTCTTACAGCAATGTATTTACCGTTATTGGCGGTTGCTAAGCCCTGTCCTCCCTCGGTCAAGCACCCAAGAAGTGCAACATCACCGGGTTTCAGACTCGCCCGATATTCTTCAAGTTCGCGTTTGTTCTTTTCAATGTCACGTGAAGTCTTAATCTTGTCCCACCACTTATCATATAGAGCTTTTACCTTTTCACCGTAAAGCTCATAGATACGCATATTCAACGCGGACGGTTTGAATATTACGCTATTTTGAGTATTGAGATATACCGATTGAGCTACAATCAGACATTCGGGCTGTGATAAATTCTTACGACCGTCCATAAAGCGCACGAGATTTTCTGCAATAGGCTTATTCTTAACAGCCGAGGTAATGCAAGTGTCAACCATCACCGCTTCAAATGGATTGGCTGTATCGAACACGTAATTAAGTGTATTGGCAAGCAGTAAATCTCTTAAATTGCGCTTGGTTTGAGTTGTCCAAAATGTCTTTGGAGTAATGTATGTAATACATCCGCCCTTACAAAGCAAGGAAAAGCCTTTGAAAAAGAACAGGTTGTATGTGTCATCAGAGAAACCAAATTCCGCCTCGAATAATTTCTTATCGGCAGTAGAAACCCCTTTTGTAGAAATATAAGGTGGATTGGCGATAAGAATGTCGAAGCCCTCTTTGACACCGAACATCCATTCTGGATCAAAGAAAGGAGCGAAAGAATTTTGATCAAACATATCCCACTGAGCAAGCTGGGCTGCTTGCTCATTACCGATGCAGTCTTTGTCAAGTAAGAGGTCGGCTATTTCCTGACGCAAGCGAACCACTTCTTTGCGCCATTTTTCCTTTGTCGCAGGTCGGCGAGCACTGAAAATCTTATGCTTGGCAATTTTCAGTTGACTATCTTTTTGCTTTATTTCTTCGGAGTCAAAAAGAGTTGCCTCCGTCTTTTTCAAACCGAGAAGCGAATTTGCAGCAACAAACTTAGCTTCCAAGTTAGGGAGCGGTCGAATGCCAAAGTTATCAGCCGGATTATCATTTCGCTTTTGGTCAATGACGAGCGAAATAAAGAAACGGAGCTTTGAAATTTGAATTGCAATTGGCTGAATATCTACACCATAAATGCAATTTTCGATGAGGTGAAGTTTACGGGCATAGTCCGGGTAGTTTACATTCTCATCGAAAGCTCTTTCAATATCAGCGACTGCTTCTCGTCTTTCTTCGGCGGTCGAAGTGAGGTATGCTTCGGAAGTTTCATCAATGGCAAATTGCAGGAGCATATTCTTCCAACGACTATTATCTGGATCAATCTGTTTGAGGATATGTACCATTTGCTGGAGCACACCCACGGGAAATGCGCCCGAACCGCAAGCCGGGTCGAGAATCTTGCAGTTGTAGAGCGACTGCATAATCGCCAACTTCTGCTGTTCGGTGAGCACGATTTCGCTGTCGGCATAGGCAAGCAACTTACGGTATTCGTCCTCCAGTTCATTACCAACTGTGCGTTTGAGGTGAGCGATAAGACTTTCATCGACCATATACTGCACGATCTCGCGCGGAGTATAGAAAGAACCCGTTTGTTTTCGGGCGGTTTGCTGGGTTTCCGGGTTGTAAGATGCCAACAAGTTCTCAAACACCTTACCGAGCAATTCCGGGTCAAGCGACACATCCTTATCAAACGGCATATTCTCCTCCACTGTGAAATTGTAGCGTTTGAGAATGTCGATGATACCACGAGCGGACACTTTCTTTTTGTTGGCATCGCCATAGAACTCAGATAAGTCGATATTCTTACCGGCTTCCTCACCGAAGAAAAGATAATCTGGCACAATCAGTTGTGCCATAGACTCCTTACGTTCGCTGAACCCATCGTAGTACATTCCCGTGCGTTTTTCGTCCAAGCAGTCGAAAAGTCCGCCATTAAGGAACGGTACTGTCTCGTTGGCAAGACGCAAGAATTCGTCAGGGTCGTTAAACTCATCACGGTAGCGCATCAATTTATTATCATCAAACTGCGAACGGTTGTCCTTGAATCGGCGTTCTGTCAATTCGGTACTGCCATCCTTGGTAATAGGACAGTTAAGCATTGCAAAGAAAAGGTTTTGCAGGATAGCGCGGTAATAAACGCTGGCTTCTGATTTGCCGAAAAGGTTGTCAATTTTATGCGGATTGAAGCCCTTGATAAGATGGTTGGCAATATACTCTTGGTCGAAGAACTGCCATGGAATGAGTTTACGCTCTTTCAAGAACCACACAAAAATTAGACGAGTGATAAGGCGGATTGCTCCTTCATGATTGTGCAGTTTATCATCAGTACGCTTGGTAATGTCGTTAGGAAAAGAGATAACCTTAATAGCCCAAGCATACCAGTCGGACAGCTCTTGATAGAAAGCCTTGGTAAGGACTTCTACAGAGAAACGATCAAAGAGGTCTTTAACATCCTTGACCCTGCCCAGTTCGTTTAGGTATTTATTGGGTGTATAGCAAGCAATGCCCTTGCCAAGGTAGTAAGAATAGCGACGAGGATTGGAATAAGTACGAGTAACGTTACTATCATTTTCTCCGATAGAAAGTTGGATTTCAATCAGCGAGAAGCGGTAATTGTTTGCATCATCTTCAGGAACAAATATCACCAAAGCACGGGATTGCTTCTCTCCGGCAAGCATACGAAACGCATCTTTCGACAAACCAACACGGGCATCGTGACGCGAGGTGTGCTTGATTTCATAGACCACAAGGTCAAGCGTTTTCGACTTGCCTAAACAAGTGGCAGCAGACGCATAGTTCATATGTGCCCAAAATGGTACATTACTTTCTTCCTGTTCGAAATCATCGGGAAGAAAATCACGGCGGAGGTAATTGACAAAGTCCGCACGGCTATATGCTTTACTAAAATCTATCATCGTTGCAGTTCTTCAGATATGATTAATGTTTCGTCACCCTCGCCGACTTTGGCTTGCACTTCGAGCAAGCGCATAAGATAGTCGGCAGGTATCTCTTTGAATAATTTTTGAATCTCAGACGGTTTCATCTGATTGATGAAACGCACTTCGTAGCCCGACAATGCTTCCGCATCGAGAGCCGCCAAAAGGTCGGAATAGTAATCTTCAGGCAACTTAACTTTTATGGCATTGATTTTTTGAATTGCCTTCAAGATGTTCTTGTCGTTGCGGTTCTTTGTATCGCTACGGAACAGCGAAAGTTTCACTCGCTGATACAATTGGTCGAAGCCCTCGGTGGGAGCAAACGGCTTTTCTTCGGGTGCGGCTTCAAAGAGCTGTAGGGCTTCTTCGGCAGAGAGCATTATCGGCTCGCGGTCGCCATCGGAAATTTTGAATACGAAGTCTTCGCCTTTCTTCCCGAAAAGAATAACACCACCCAGCGGTTTCTCCACGATGCGCCCCGTCCGGGCGCGGTGCGGTATCTGCAAAGCCTCTTTGTATTCGTCTGTTCCCTTAACCGACTCTAAGAAACTACGATACGGGGTGTCCCATGATTCAGTTTCGGAATGCTCGATTTCCGCACGGTAACGCTCGCGGAAGAAAGCGGTACATTCTTCATCGGAAGTCAATGCCTTTGTATCTTCACCCATAATGGCATGAATCATTGCCATTTTCAAGGTGGATATTTCCTTAGCACGGATTTCTGTTTCGCCTACCTCTGTTGGGAAGTAGTTGTAGATATAAAGGTTGTCGAACACCTTTTTATTAATACGGTTGATACGCCCGATACGCTGGATTACCCTTGTGGGGTTGTACGGTATATCATAGTTGAAAATAGCTCCAGCACGGTGCAAGTTGTAACCCTCGGAAATGGCATCGGTGGCAACCAATACCTTGTAATCATCGGCTTGCGTTTCTTGCTTCACACTTGCATCAAAGTTATTGCGAATGGTTTGGCGCATAGAGGGAGTAGCATCTGCCGAAGTATATTTAAGCGCAGGCAGTCTTGCTTCTTTCAGAGCTGCGCCAAGATAGTTGACTGTGTCGGAAAACTCGCTAAACACAACCAATTTACGGTTAGGCTCTTTGGTGAGTTTATCACGAACAAGACGGATGAACGATTCAAGTTTCGGGTCGAACTTGATTACCTCTTCCTCTCCAAACCATTCCAAATAGATAGATTCCAACAGTGCGATGTCGGCTTTCATGTCATTGATAAACTCGTCATTGACAAACTTCATATCAATAACAAAGAAACCTTTGCCTGAATATTTTTCAAACGTATCTTCTATCTCCTCCATGCCGTCATCGGTGCTTTCGTAGAAATCATCCACATCGGGCATACCTCCTTTTTTCCAAACGGGTATCTTTCCAGTACGCTCAATCCAATCAAGCACATTACGAGAAGAATTTATCATAAAGGCAAGCGAAGATTTGAAAGCTGCAACCGAACTTTCGAAGCGACGTACCAACAAACGGCGCATAAATTTAGCCACGTTCGCTTGACGACCGATAAGCATGTTTACATCGTCAAGTCCCGTTTGGCGTTCTATATCCTTGGCTAATGCCTCGCGTTTGTCTTCGGGAACATACAGCACCGGCTTGTAACGAGCCGCCTGAAAACGGTAAACACCATCGTCAGAATCTTCTTCGTTTGATTTTGTTCCGTAAATGAAGTTAAGCGTGCGCAGATACAAGTTTTTCAACTCTTTGAGATCGTAAGTCAATTCAATAGGGTCTTGTGGAATAACCACCTCTATTTTTTGCTTTTTGAGGTCTTCCTTGTAGGTGTCAATCTGCTGAAGGTCGATGCGAGAACGACGGATAACCAAAGGTCCGATAATTGAACGAATGGTACGGGCTATCTTGGCGGTTTCATTCTTCACATCCTGCTTGGAGAGTTTGCCTTGTCGTTGCAGTTCGCGCAGTTCCTTGTATTGGCTGATAAGGTCGCGGAACTCGATACTAAGATTTTCCACTGTTTTAAGTGTGGACTTTGTAGGTATCTGAAAGAGTTTCAACATAGAATAGATGTCGGCAGGGTCATTGTTGAACGGGGTAGCCGTTAACAACACCACTTTATTGCCTTGGCAAAGATTGTGCAGCATAGCGTAATCTTCGGTATATTCATTGCGGTAACGGTGCGCCTCGTCCACGATAATAAGAAATTGTTCATCAGGCCTCTTCAAATCATTGTAATGAACCAAGGCTTCCGATATTTTGCCACCGCTAAACACAGTACCTGTAAAACCGAACTCGTCCTTATAAGCATCCCAACCCGACTTCAAGTGTGGGGGCGACACTACAATGGTACGCAAACGGAGATTGTGAGCAATGGTAGAGGCGATAATACTCTTGCCCAAGCCCACTACGTCAGCCACAATCGTTCCGTTGTGTGTTTCGATAGACTTCAATGCAAGTTGGATGGCATCAGTTTGGTATTTCAGGTTAAAGAACTTACCATCGGTAATGTCGAAAGGTGTACGCACATTAGTCTTGGACGGAATGTCAAAATACTCGTTGAGCACTCGTAGATAAAGTTTATACGGTTGAAACAGTCGGTCAATCCATATTTGACTTTCGACCTTTTCTTTCCAACGGTCAACGGTATTTTCGTCCACAATAGGAATAGCATTTGCCCAAAGCTCATCAAAGATTTGTTTTCCTTCCGTATATTTAGCTTTGTCTGTAAACCGAACATTGATTTCCGTTCTGCCTTGCAACCCTTGATAGGAAAGGTTGCTTGACCCCGTAATCACATCACCGGGCTGTTCTCCATTCTCGTTGTTACTGTCGTTATAGGCAAAGAGGTACATTTTTGCATGGCACGGGTCTTCTGTCTTGCGTATCTCCAATGTACCGTCATAAATCTTACGCTGGAATTGGCGAAACATTCTGATGGTTTCGTCTGTATCGGTATTGTCGGTTTCATTGATGAGCCTTACCAAGTTATTGAAGTATTCTTCCCGAACTTTGCTACGAATGTGCTGCCACTCTACCAATTCTTCAACCTCACGAACTCGGTTTGAAATCCGGGTGTCAATGTCAAGCCCGACCAAAATCCGGAGATACTTGTCAGCGAGCTTGTCGGCAAGATGGGCATATCCCGAAAAATAGAAATAGCCCACAAGAATATCCACGGCATCCGACTTGGGCAAGATACCCGTGATAATATCGGAAAGCAGACGGTCTCGATTGGTTATGAAACTATGTGCCATATTGAACAATGTTTTGTATTCTTTATCAATCTAAAATATTAACGATAGTTCGGGATAGGTTCGTTTATATCAAAAAGAATGTCCGCCATACCGTCAACGATTATTTTCCCATTCCAATGTCCTAAATCTGTTCTGCAACTCACTCAATCGTTCCATAATCTCATCGAAAGAAGGTGCATTGGCATAGATGAAGCCGATTTGCATCTGCTTATAGTCGTCACGCAAAACATCTTCGATGCTTTCAGGAGGTAGAAACGATATTGTGTGTGGAAGATGACTCGTATAGTCCAATCCACTCCATGCCGTGAACTTTTTACGATGAGTCACAATGTCCTCGTATAATTGTACATCCTGCATTGCTTCCATCGCAAACGGTTTATCCATCATTTTTACAATGTCATACATATGTCGTGTGATACGTTCGATATGCGTACAGCCATTGGGACGGTTAAACTCTTCATGCAAAAGAAAAACCTTTTCCAAGAATGTTCGTCCTGGCACTACGGTAGGAACAGTGAATATAGGTAATGAGAACTCTTCACCTGGATAAACCTCTTCTATCATAGAACGCATTTCCACATCTTCTGACGGTTCCATGAGTGAACGACAACTTATCTCAACTTTGACTCGCTCGGGTATATATTGCATTTTCGTTTGCAGCACTGAATTATACTCGACAAACAGGACTACAGGGTCAAGGTCACTGACAGATGTCTCCGGAACTATGACCTTACAGCTCTCTGATAGCCCAAACTCTTTTATTCTGTTCTCAACGTCGAGCGCAAAAGAGCCATCTATGAACTTCTTGGAGTCTTTCCGCAACTTAGTCCGTTGACTTTTAGTCTCAATATTTTTAAAGCCGAGATATTGGGGATCTATTGCAAGGTCAATATCTTCCGAAAACCGTTCTATTAATCCCCAACCTTTGCTAAGGCTTGTTCCTCCCTTGAAAACAAAAGCTGCTGCATACGGCAAAGAAAATATGGCACGTAACACCATACTGACCCAGTAGTCCTTTTCTACGGCATTGTCCACAATCCCTTTATCTTCGGCTACATTAGCCAAAATGGTAAGTTGTTCTTCTTTTGTAAGCTTAGTAAAATTCATAATGCAAGTCTTTGTTTAATCCATTGCGGGGCAATGCTGTAATCGTATTTGATTTCATCAGGACTACCATATTTTTCAATGGCTTGTTTTATGATTGCAACCTGTTCATCTGTCACGTTATCTTTCCCTAACTCTTTCATGGCAGCGACTATAAGTGGGAACAAGTCCGTCTTATAGGCAAAATTGCGGGGTACGCTGCGCTTGAATATGATTTTACGGTTTCCGATAGTAAGTTCCCTTGCAGCGGCATCTGTCAAATAGACCGCATTCATCGTAACCTGTGTGGAAAGTCCTAATTTGTTCAATGCAGTCAATCCGCTGGGAATAATGCGTGCTTTATCCTTTTCAGCAACAGCATAAGCGATTTCCTCTATAGAGGGTCGAAGTATTCCGAACTTATTTCGTGACGGATATAAATATATGCCTTGCGAGAGGCGTATAAGAACACCTTCCTTTTCTAATCTGGAAAGGACACGAGTAACCAACCCGTCATTATTTAGATAGGCAAAATCCTGAACCATATAGAGTTTGTTTGGCCCATTGCTTTCAATAGTATTGCGTATCTCTTTTGTTAGTATTACTCCCATGATCATTAATAATCTGAGTGCAAAGATACAATATTCCCTCCAGCTCAGCAATAAAATGTCCGAAAATCTTAAAGAAAATCGGACTTTATAAAATGTTTGCGATTAGATTGCTGTTTGGTTTAAGAGTAAAAATATTGATAACAACAAGCTATTGTAGCTTGAGATTAATTTTGGAAAACCAACAAGAAGTGGGAACTTTACGGTATCAAATAAAGATACAGATGGTATATATTAGTTATATATCAGATTGATATAAACTACACTTCGGTTCAAGCGTGGAACTGTATGCCACATCTTAGTTTGAAGGTCCTGAGAAACCTGAATGTACAGATGTAGTAATAGCAGCCCACGCTATAGCGTGAGAACCACTATGCTATCCCTTGTACATTCTTTGAAAATTTCTCAGGTTTTCAAACTACAAGATAAGCATAACGCCTCTTAATATTTCAATATGTCTGGAGAAGGTTACCCTAATCCGGTTGCAAAGGTATATAAAAAAGGTATAAATCACCTATAAAGTGATACTTTTTTTATCATTCTCTACTATTGTAGTTTTAGTCCATGCAAAAAATACATTGTTTACAATCCGATTGCTGCCGGGGATTTTCTGTATATCAATAAAATATGCTACCTTTGCAAATGATAAAATTCGATCACATAGAAATTAGTATGAACGATATAAAATAATTGCCTATGATATAAACTTATAATATTGGTTACGATACCATATTTTCGAGGATAAAAAAAGAAACGTTGTGTCTATATCTTGCTGTAATAAAGCGTAGGAAACTTTAACAACGATAACAAGATTAGCATGATGGTTCTCCACGTATATACGTGGGACTGCTGTCACCATTCCGTTATCAAGGGCTTTCCTACCGCCTTTTACAGAGGAGTGAATGATATGTAGTTCCACGTATTTTATTTCTCAGTATCTAACCCCAAAAATCACGTATTAAAAATGTAAAGAACGAACATTATAATAAAATAGTTATTCAAAGAAACGTTGTGTCTTCATCTTGCTGTAATAAAGCGTAGGAAACTTTAAAACTGATAACAAGATTTTGGCATGATAGTTCTCCATGTTGTTTGCATGGCGCTACTGTCTCCATTTTCGAGTTAGGGCATATAGTCTAATCAAGGAGATGTAAGCATATAGTTCCACGTTTCAATACAAATCTAAAATTCAGCCGAGCGGGAACTGGTGAGGCAAACAAATTACATGGATGCTAAAAAATTAATTTTGGCGGTTGTCCTGACAGTGACTCTGCCAATGAGAATGCACGGGCAACAGACAGATTGCGATTCTTTATCCGTAAACGACAGAAGTATAGAAAATTACAAATTCGAGTGGAAGCAAACGATTCTGCCTGCTTCTTTAATCGGTATTAGTACAGTTGCGCTCGCTCCGAGTTTCATTCGGAACGGCAGCCGTAGTATCACAAACAGCGTGATTGATATACGAGGGAACAACAAACGACTTGAGTTTGACGATTATATCCAGTATCTACCCGTTGCCGGTTCTCTAATGCTGGGTTGCACAGGTGTCAAAGCAAAACATTCATTCCGAGATAGAGCTTTTATTGTCGCTACTTCTTATGCAACACTGGCGGTTCTTACCAACATTCCGAAATTTTGTATCAATGAAAAAAGGCCTGAGTTTGCAGGACATAATTCTTTTCCTTCAGGGCATACTGCAACCGTCTTCATGGGTGCGGAACTGGTACGGATAGAATATGGAGTCTGGTACGGTGCCAGCGCTTATACCATTGCAACCGTAGTGGGATTCATGCGATTGTACAACGGAAGACATTGGTTTCATGATGTTGTGGCGGGTACCGGAGTAGGTATATTGAGCGCACGGGTTGGTGAATGGAGTTGTCAGTTATGGCAAAAACTCTTTCAAAAAAGAGGAAAAGAAAATAACCTTGTTTTCACCCCAGTAGCAACCCCGATAAACGGTGGGCATTACGGTTTCACGATGGGATATGTCTTTTAAATCGCGACATCATTAGAGTTTCGTTTATGGCGTAGTGATACATTGAATCGTCCATT
>NZ_CANRPM010000032.1 GCF_947632445.1 uncultured Bacteroides sp.
TATGAAGAGAAATACCGGTTTAGCCGGTTATTCTATCCATATTTTTCCTGCAAGATGACGTAAAAAATGTAGCGTCGAGAGGGAGAGTTCTCCCCAAGACAAGACTGCTTCTTTCCGGGAGAGGCATCCTTCACTTTGCATTTTTGCGGTGGTTTTAACAACACTTTGTTCTCCGCTTCCATCTATGAAGAATAAACCGTACCTTTGCGCGCAGCATGGAAGAAAGACAGCCTATGACACCGACCGAAGCCACTCTCCGATTTATAGCCGGGCACCGACACGACGACGTGCGGACACTGGCCTTGCAGGCAGACCGATACCCCGACGTGGACATGCGGGAGGCCCTGACACAGATTGCAGGCCGGCAGACGGCCGAGACGAAGGTGCCGACGTGGGCCGCTGAGGAGGGCATCCTCTACCCGCCCCGGCTCGCCCTGGAGCAATGTTCGTCGGAGGAGGCGGCACGCTACAAGGCGACGCTCGCGGCAGAAGGCAGCGCACCACACGGAAGCCTCGCCGACCTGACGGGAGGCTTCGGCATCGACTTCTCCTTTCTGGCGCCGCACTTCGCGCAGGCCACCTACGTGGAGCGGCAGGAAGCGTTGTGCGCGACGGCCCGCCATAACTTCCCCCTGCTGGGGCTGGCGTCGGCCCGCGTCGTCCATGCGGACTGTACGGATTATTTGAAACGGATGGAGCCTGTCGACCTTATCTACCTGGATCCGGCCCGACGAGACGGACACGGCGGCAAGACTGTCGCCATCGGTGACTGCGAACCCGATGCCGCCGCCCTCGAACCGCTGTTGTTGGAGAAGGCCGGCCGGGTGATGGTGAAGCTGTCGCCCATGCTCGACCTGACACAGGCGCTGCACACGCTGGGACACGTCGCCGCCGCCCATGTCGTCGCGGTGGCGGGCGAATGCAAGGAGCTGCTGTTGGTGCTGGCCGGAGGGGAAGTCCCGCAGGCGGACGATGTGCCCGTCCGGTGCGTCAACCTTGCTGCCGACGACGAGGCCTTCACCTTCACCCGCCGCGAAGAGCAGGAAGCCCCGTGCCGCTATGCCGACCGTCCCCGCGCCTATCTCTACGAGCCGAATGCCTCGCTGCTCAAGGCCGGCGCGTTCCGACACCTTTCTTATATATATAAGGTGGAAAAGCTGCACGCCAGCAGCCATCTCTATACTTCCGACGTCCTGCTGCCCCGCTTCCCCGGCCGCAGATTCCGTGTCGAAGGCTGGTGCGGCTTCGGCAGGCGCGAGGTGCAGGAGCTGCTGGGCGGCGTGCGGAAAGCCAACCTGACGGTGCGCAACTTCCCCGCTACGGTGGCCGAGCTGCGCAAGAGGTTCAAGCTGAGCGAAGGGGGAACGGTCTATCTCTTCGCCACCACACTGAACGACGGGCGGAAAGCCCTCCTGCGCTGCGGCAGGGTGTGACAGCTTTCCGCCCCGGACATCTCTCTCTTTACAGCGGACTGCCGCCGTCGTCGTCGCCACCGCCGTCACCGTCCGTATCGCCGGAGGAGACGGGCTTGTTGCGGTCGATGCTCAGTTCCACGTTGCTTGCGGCGTCGCGCATCTTCTGCTTGGGCGTGAAGGAGATTTTCGGAGCCTTCAACGCATCCTTTACCGTCACCTGTTCGGGCGTCTCCATCATCTTCGAGTTTACGACGAGGCGGAGGCTGCCCAGTTCGGCAAGGTCGACACTCATACCCATCTGAAGGGCTTCACACACTACATTGCTCAGGCTGATGAGGGCGTTCTTCACGTCGCCCTCGGAGAGGGAGGTCTCGCGGACGATGCGTTCTACGAGCAGCCGGTTCGTCAGCTTCTGTTTTGACTTGGGACTGGCGTAATACGCGGTTCCCCCTTTTCGCTCACCGATGGTAAGCACTCTCGATTTGATTTCAAATTCAATCATCGCATTTTAATTTAAAAGGTTAATGTATATAATTATTACTAAGGTAAAATACCTCTCATTTTCGGTTCGGAACATCGGCTTCTGTCGATACGGAAGATCGACGTTGATCGATACGGGGGATCGATGATGATCGATACGGAAGATCGATGATGATCGATACGGAAGATCGATGATGATCGATACGGAGGATCGATTAGACCCCCTTCAGAACACCGTCTGGCGGGGGTTCGGAGCACCTTTTTCCGTCGAAGGCAAATATAGGAAAAATATCCGAAACGTGTGCTGTTTTTATCATTATTTTTTATCTTTGCAGCGTGAAACTTTTAATCGGAGGATTTAGGATGGATATACTTTTCCTTATCGTAGGCCTGGTGCTCATTCTGGCGGGGGCCAATGCCCTGACCGACGGGGCGGCGGCGACGGCGAAGCGGTTCCGCATCCCGGACATCGTCATCGGCCTGACGGTCGTGGCTTTCGGAACGTCGGCCCCCGAACTGGCCGTCAGCGTGTCGTCGGCCGTAAAGGGCAGCGCCGACATGGCGGTGGGCAACGTGGTGGGCAGCAACCTGTTCAACACGCTGATGATTGTGGGCTGCACCGCCCTGTTTGCGCCCATCGTGGTGCAGCGCAACACGCTGCTGAAGGAAATCCCGCTCTGCATCCTCGCCTCGCTGGTGCTGCTGGCGATGGGCAGCGACACGGTGCTGGACGGGGCGGCGGAGAACGTGGTGAGCACGACGGACGGGCTTGTCCTGCTCGGCTTCATGGCCGTCTTCGTGAGCTATACGTTTGCCATCGCCGGAAGCGGACGGACGGAGGAACCGGACGAGGGGACGGCCATCCGTGAGATGCCCCTGTGGCGGGCGGCGCTCTGCATCGGGGGCGGACTGGCAGGGCTTATCGGGGGCGGACAGCTGTTTGTGGACGGGGCGTGCGGACTGGCGCGCTCGCTGGGCGTCGGCGAGTCGGTCATCGGCCTGACCCTTGTGGCGGGAGGCACGTCGCTGCCTGAACTGGCCACCAGCATCGTGGCCGCGCTGAAGCGGAACCCGGAGATAGCCATCGGCAACGTGGTGGGCAGCAACCTGTTCAACATCTTCCTCGTGCTGGGCTGCTCGGCCGCGGTGACGCCCCTGCACCTGACGGGCATCCGCCACTCGGACCTGGCGGTACTGGCGGCGTCGGCCGTACTGTTGTGGCTGTTCGGCGTGTTCTTCGGCCGCCGCACCATCACACGCATCGAGGGCAGCGTGCTCGTGGCCTACTACGTGGGCTACACGGCGTGGCTCGTCTGCCATGCCGGCTGAGAATTTGTCGCGTTCCTCGTTTCTTCCCGAAAAAAACATTATCTTTGCCCCCCAAGAAAAGACCTGAAGACATGGCTGTTACAATCAAGAAAGTTACCACCCGGCGGGAGCTGAAACGCTTCATCCGCTTCAACTACGAGCTTTACAAGCGAAACCCCTACTCCGTACCCGACCTGTACGACGACATGCTGAACACGTTCAACCGGAAGAAGAACGCCGCCTTCGAGTTCTGCGATGCCGACTACTTCCTGGCCTATCGGGACGGACGGCTCGTGGGGCGCGTGGCCGCCATCATCAACCACCGTGCCAACCGGACGTGGAACAAGCAGGAAGTCCGCTTCGGCTGGATAGACTTCACCGACGACGACGAAGTGTCCGAAGCCCTGATACGCACCGTAGAGCAGTGGGGCAGGGAGCGCGGCATGACCCGCATCACCGGCCCGCTGGGCTTCACCGACATGGATGCCGAAGGGATGCTGGTGGAGGGCTTCGACCAGCTGGGCACGATGGCCACCCTCTACAACTATCCCTACTATCCCCGCCACATCGAGCGGCTGGGCTTCGTGAAGGATGTCGACTGGGTGGAGTACAAGATATTCGTCCCCGACGCCATTCCCGAAAAGTACCGCCGCATCGCCGACCTCATCCGGCGGAAGTACGAGCTGAAAATCAAGAAATACACGTCGGGACGGAAGATTGCCCGCGACTACGGGCAGGCCATCTTCGAACTTATCAACGAGGCCTACACGCCCCTCTACGGCTACTCCGCCCTGACGCAGCGGCAGATAGACCAGTACGTCAGGATGTATCTCCCCATTCTCGACCTGCGCATGGTGACCCTCGTCACCGACCGCGACGACCGGCTCGTGGCCGTCGGCATCTCCATGCCCTCGCTCTCGGAGGCGTTGCAGAAGTCGCACGGACGGCTGCTGCCTTTCGGCTGGTACCACCTGCTTAAGGCCCTGTTCTTCAAACGCCGCGCCCGGATGCTCGACCTGCTGCTCGTGGCCGTGAAACCCGAATACCAGAACAAGGGGGTCAATGCCCTGCTCTTCGCCGACCTCATCCCCGTCTACCAGCAGCTGGGCTTCGAATATGCCGAAAGCAATCTCGAACTGGAACTGAACGGAAAAGTACAGGCACAGTGGGAATACTTCCGCACCGAGCAGCACAAGCGGCGGCGGGCGTTTACGAAGGAAATCGGATAAGGGGGTCAGTCGTCTTGCAGGTTCCTTTCGGTGATGCCGCTTTCCCGTCCGCTGCGTATGGCCACCGCCTTGATGCAGGCACTCCGGTCGGCGGCAAAAGGCCCTTCGTAGCATTGTGACGAACTCGTAGGGAGCGTGCCGTCCGTAGTGTAGTAGACGGGGGCATTGTCGAAGGTGCTCAACGTAACCGTCGCCTGCCCTTCTTCTCCGGGACTGATGTCTATTGCCACGTCCTCGATGTCCTGCTTGTAGTGATAGCCTTTCAGCGTATAGATGTCCAACTGGTGGCGCAGCCGCTTCAGGAAACCGTCCAGGTTCTTCCTGTCGGGTTCGGCCCATTGCAATTCGCTCAGGGCGGCGATGCGGGGCATCATCTGCCACTCCATCTTCACGCTGTCTTTGGTCCACTCCGTCCAGATGCACCCCTGGGTGCCGATGATGTTCTGCCGCTCTTCGGGAGTCAGTACGTCGGCCACAGGCTCGAAGTTGTAGACGCGGGCCACGCTGGCCACTCCCTTCAGGCGGTTATACCCCGGATTGCTGAAGTACAGGTGGCTGATGGGGCAGATGACGGTCTTGTGTTGCAGCTGCGCCGACTTGATGCCGGCCTTCACTCCCGTCCATGCCATGACGGTGGCTGTCTTGGCCGGATTGCCTTCGAGTATTTCGTCCCATCCCATCATCTTGCGTCCGCGTTCATGGATGACCTTCTCCACTTCGCCCATGAAATAAGCCTGGAGCCGGTTCTCCTTCGTATGTTCGGGCGTGGACTTCAGACCCAGCTCGCGGATCTTGGCCTGACACTTGGGGCACTCCCTCCAACGGGTCTTGGGACATTCGTCTCCTCCTATATGGATATATTCGGAAGGGAAGATGTCCATAATCTCACTCAGTACGTCCTTGGCAAACCGGAGCGTCTGCTCGCTGCCTCCGCAAAGCACTTCCTCAAACACGCCAAAGCGGGTCGGCATCTCGTAGGGGCCGCCCGTACATCCCAGTTCGGGATAGGAAGCCAGCGCCGCCATCATGTGGCCCGGCATATCTATTTCGGGAACAACCGTGATGAAACGCTCGGCTGCATAGCGTACAATCTCCCTGGCTTCCTCCTGCGTATAGAAACCGCTGACGGGCACTCCGTCGTACTCCTCCGAACCGGGCGCGGTAATGGTCTCCTTGCGGTACGAGCCGACTTCCGTCAGCCGGGGATACTTCTTGATTTCGATGCGCCACCCCTGGTCGTCGCTCAGGTGCCAGTGGAAGTAGTTGATGTTGTGCAGGGCCAGCATGTCGATGATTTCCTTCAGATAGGCTACGGGGAAGAAGTGACGGCCCACATCTACCATGAAGCCCCGGTAGCCGAAGCGGGGATAGTCCTTCACCACACAGGCGGGCAGGGAGGCCAGCGCTTCGCCTCCCGTGATGGGCAGGGCCTTCTGAAGGGTCTGTATGCCATAGAACACAGCGGCCTCCGTTGCTCCCTTCAGGGTGATGCCGTCTTGCGTCACCTGTATTTCATAACCTTCCTTGTCGGCTATGCTTTCGTCCAACGCCAGTTGAATCCGGTTCCTGCCGGGCGAAGCGGTGACTTTCAATTCCAGTCCGGTCATCTCCCTTATGTACGAAGCCAGGAAGCGGGCCGTGCGCTCCATCTTCGCATTCTCCGCCGGATAACAGATGGTTGTCGATGCGGTGATGACAAAGGGAGACGCATCTTTTTCTTCTACAATCTCCTGCGGAAGGGGAATGACATGAAAGTCTCCCGTCTCGACCTTTTTGGCAGTACATCCCACAAGAAACAGCAACAGGAGGCAAAGGCTCCAACGACAAATAAAACAAATACTCTTCATATAACGGAATTTTATATTTTGTGCAAAAGTAATATCTGCTTGCATAAAAACAAAGGCGCCGCCCCGATTTCACATCGAATGGGGTTTAAGAACAAAAGACGTACAGCTATGGAGAATGATATTGCAAAGATGCCTAATAACGGCAGAAAGAATGCTATTTTTGAATAAAAAACGACCCGACCCTACCGACTATTCCGGCAGAAACGTTATTTTTGCGCATTAAAACCTGTACGAGAATTATGGAAGAAGAGAAAGAGAACAGCCTGCCGCTTGCCGAACAGCCGGCGGCATATACCGACGACAACATACGCCACCTGGACGACATGGAGCATATCCGCGTCCGCTCAGGAATGTACATCGGCCGCCTGGGCGACGGCTCGCAAAGCGACGACGGCATCTACGTGCTGCTGAAAGAGGTGATGGACAACTCGATCGACGAATTCAAGATGGGAGCCGGCAAGAAAATCGAGGTGACCATCGAAGACGGTCTACGCGTCAGTGTCCGCGACTACGGCCGGGGCATTCCGCAGGGCAAGCTCATCGACGCGGTCAGCAAACTGAACACCGGCGGCAAGTACGACTCCAAGGCTTTCAAGAAGAGCGTCGGCCTGAACGGTGTGGGCATCAAGGCGGTGAACGCCCTGAGCAGCCGCTTCGAAGTAAGCAGCTACCGCGAAAGCAAAGTGCGCCGGGCGGTATTCGAGCGGGGCGTCCTGCTGAGCGACACGACCGAAGACTCGCAGGAGGAAACGGGCACGTACATCTTCTTCGAACCGGACAACACACTGTTCGCCAACTACAGCTTCCAGAACCCGTTTGTGGAAACGCTGCTGCGCAACTATACGTACCTGAACACCGGACTGACCTTTGTCTACAACGGACAGCGCATCGTCTCACGCCACGGACTGGAAGACCTGCTGAAAGACAACATGACCAGCGAAGGCCTCTACGACATCGTTCACCTGAAGGGCAAGGACATCGAGATAGCCTTCACCCACACCAACCAGTACGGCGAAGAATACTACTCTTTCGTCAACGGGCAGCACACCACACAGGGCGGCACGCACCAGAGCGCCCTGAAGGAACACCTTGCCCGCACCATCAAGGAGTTCTACAACAAGAACCAGGACTACGCCGACATACGGAACGGACTGGTGGCCGCCATTGCCATCGACGTGGAAGAGCCCATGTTTGAAAGCCAGACCAAGACCAAGCTCGGCTCGAACAACATGTGGCCCGCCAACCCGCAGGAAGGCACCCCCGCAGGCCCTACGGTAAACAAGTTTGTGGGCGACTTCATCAAAACCGAGGCAGACAACTTCCTGCACAAGAACCCCCTCGTAGCCGACATCCTGCTCCAGAAGATACAAGACTCCGAAAGAGAGCGCAAGGCGATTGCCGGCGTCACCAAGCTGGCCCGCGAACGTGCCAAGAAGGCCAACCTGCACAACCGCAAACTGCGCGACTGCCGCTATCACCTGAACGACGGCAAGGGGAAAGAGCAGGAAGCCGACTCGTGCATCTTCATCACCGAGGGCGACTCGGCCAGCGGCTCCATCACGAAGAGCCGCGACGTGAACACACAAGCCGTCTTCTCCCTTCGCGGAAAGCCGCTCAACTCCTACGGCCTGACGAAGAAGGTCGTCTACGAAAACGAGGAGTTCAACCTGCTACAGGCGGCCCTCAACATCGAAGACGGACTGGACGGGCTACGCTACAACAAGGTTATCGTAGCCACCGATGCCGATGTGGACGGCATGCACATCCGGCTGCTCATCATCACTTTCTTCCTGCAATTCTTCCCCGACCTCATCAAAAAGGGTCATGTCTATATCCTGCAAACGCCCCTTTTCCGCGTGCGCAACAAGAAGACGACGAACTATTGCTACACCGAGGACGAACGCCTGAAATCCATCGAAGAATTGGGGCCGAACCCCGAAATCACCCGCTTCAAGGGATTGGGGGAAATATCGCCTGACGAGTTCCGCCACTTCATCGGCAAGGACATGCGCCTGGAACAGGTCAGCCTCCGCAAGACCGACCTTGTCAAAGAGCTGCTCGAATTCTATATGGGCAAGAACACGATGGAGCGGCAAAGTTTCATTATAGACAATCTGGTAATCGAAGAAGACAGGGTAAACTGAGTCTCAAGCATCGCTTCCGCTTCCGATACCTGCTTCCGCCTAAAAACCCGAATATATCCAGTTATGACCAAAGCAATCTTTCCGGGGACTTTCGATCCCTTTACGGTCGGGCACTGCTCCGTAGTGAGACGTGCGCTGACATTCATCGACGAAATAGTCATCGGCATCGGTATCAACGACAACAAGAACACCCACTTCCCCATTGCCGAGCGCGAAGCCATGATCCGCGACCTGTATAAAGACGAACCCCGCGTCAGCGTACAGGCATACGACAACCTGACCATCGACTTTGCCCGCCAGGTGGGGGCCAACCTCATCATCCGAGGCATTCGGACTGTCAAGGACTTCGAATACGAAGAAACCATTGCCGACATCAACCGCAAACTGACCGGCATCGAGACTATCCTTCTCTTCACCGAACCGGAACTTTCCTGCGTCAGCTCCACGATTGTCCGCGAACTGATAGGCTACGGGAAGGATGTCAGCATGTTCCTGCCCGACGGCATGAAAATACATTCCAACAACTAACCGCCAACCCTGATGAAGAAAATACAACTGCTCCTTTTATTCGCCCTTCTCTATGCGGCCCAGGCCGCAGGGCAGAAAGCCAACGAAAGCCCCCTGCGCAAGTTGCAGCTGGCCGAATTTGCCATCAACCGCCTCTATGTCGACTCTGTGGACGAGGCCAAGCTGGCAGAAGATGCCATCGTCGGCATGCTCGAACACCTCGACCCACACTCCACCTACAACAACCCCGAAGAAGTGAAAAAGATGAACGAGCCTCTGCAAGGCAACTTCGAAGGCATCGGCATCCAGTTCCAGATGATTGAAGACACGCTCCTCGTCATACAGCCCGTCAGCGGCGGCCCTTCGGAGAAAGCCGGCATCTTGGCCGGTGACCGCATAACCACCGTCGACGATACCCTTATTGCCGGGGTCAAGATGAGCACCGAAGACATTATGAAGCGCCTGCGGGGGCCCAAGGATACACGGGTAAGGCTCACCGTAGTACGTCGCGGTGTGGACGGCCCGCTCCGGTTCGACGTCCTCCGCGACAAGATCCCGCTCTTCAGCCTCGACGCCTCTTACATGATAGACGACCGCACGGGCTACATCCGTGTCAACCGCTTCGCCGCCACTACGGCCGAAGAGTTCGCCAAGGCATTGGAGAAGCTCCGGCGACAGGGCATGCAGGATCTCATCCTTGACCTGCAAGGCAACGGCGGAGGGTATCTGAACGCTGCCATCGACTTGGCCAACGAGTTTCTGGAGCAGAAGGAACTGATTGTCTACACCGAAGGAAGGGCTTCGCGCCGGGCGGAGTTTACCGCCAAAGGCAACGGCGCCTTCCGCGAAGGGCGGTTAGTGGTACTGGTGGACGAATATTCGGCCTCGGCCAGTGAAATCGTGACCGGCGCCATACAGGACTGGGATCGCGGGGTCGTCGTCGGCCGCCGCACCTTCGGCAAGGGGCTTGTACAGCGGCCCATCGACCTGCCTGACGGCTCCATGATACGCCTCACCGTCGCCCGCTACTACACGCCCTCAGGGCGCTGCATCCAGAAGCCCTACAACGGCAAGGGCGACGACATGCAGGAAGCCTATGCCAAAGACTTGTCCGACCGCTTCGAGCATGGCGAACTGATGCACGCCGACAGCATCCACTTCCCCGACTCGCTGAAGTACCGCACGCTGCGCCTCGGCCGCACCGTTTATGGCGGAGGCGGTATCATGCCAGACTTCTTCGTTCCGATAGACACCACACTCTACACCGACTGGCACCGCCGGATTGCGGCCGGGGGCATTATCATCAAGGCCACTACGAGCTACATCGAACGACATCGCGAAGAACTGAAAAAGAAATACAAGACGTTCCGCGCCTTCGATGACAAGTTCAAGATAGACGAGGCCTTCATGGCCGACATCCGTTCGGCAGCGGACAAGGAGAAAATCGAGTTCGACGAAGAGCAGTACAACCGCGCCCTGCCCCTCGTCCGCACGCAGCTCAAGGCTCTCATTGCCCGCGATCTGTGGGACATGAACGAATACTACCAGGTGATGAACACCACGAACGAGAGCGTGAAGCAGGCATTGAAGGTGCTACGGGAAGGGAAGTACCCGTTTTAACGCCGGGCGGCAGGCCGCCGCTCACCGAACAGCCACTTGTTCAGCCAACGGTTCACATAGACATTGACCACAGCACAGCCGGCACCGACAACGGCGCCCGCCAGCACGTCCGACGGGTAATGAACTCCTTCGTTCATGCGCATCACGCCTACTGAACAGGCCCACAGGGCCGAAGGGGCGATGACATACCACTTGGGATAGGTGATGCTCAAGGACGTAGCCAAGGCGAAAGCCGTCGTCGTATGTCCCGACGGAAAAGAGGGACTGTCTCCGCGACTGTAAGCGTGCACCCGGCCGGGCCAACGGTCGTAGGGACGCTCGCGGTCTGCCAGATACTTCATCCCATAAGCCACCACAAAGGCACCCGCCACGCTGGTACCCACGTAGAGGGCATCCTTCTGCAAGTTCTCATCCTGCCGGAGCCAGCCGGCTACAATCATGGCTACGGGTACGCCGAAGGCCACGTAGGACTCCGACCGCGATATTACCTTATTATAATTACGGACAAACCGGCCATCCCAGCCGTTCACCTTGTGCAACAAGTCGATATCCCAGTTCTGCGCCCACAAGGCAGAGGCCAGCCAAACAGCCATCATTCCCAAAAAGAGTCTCTTCATATCACATACGCTTAAATTCCGCGCCAAAGATAAAGCAAAATCCAGACACTTGCCAATCCGAGCCGCTTTTCCTGCATGCCGGCAAGCCGCCTTCCTTACCGGCTGCAAACTTGTGTCCGACAGATTACGGAAATATTTCTTTAATCCCTTGCTAAATCAAGGTATTTCCTCTATTTTTGCAAAAGAATATCATCAAGGAAACTATTTACAACTATTTAATAACTTAAATTCAATCATCTATGTGGTTAAGTAATTCATCTGTAGGAAGGAAAGTGGTGATGAGCGTTACCGGCATCGCCCTTGTCCTGTTTCTGACGTTTCACATGGCGATGAACCTTGTTGCGCTCATTTCAGCCGAGGGCTACAACATGGTTTGTGAGTTCCTGGGAGCGAACTGGTACGCACTGGTGGCGACAGTCGGACTGGCCGCCTTGTTTGTCATCCACCTCGTCTTCGCCTTCTGGCTGACGATGCAGAACCGCAAGGCACGCGGTACAGAACGCTACGCCGTAACGGAGCGACGCAAAGAAGTGGAATGGGCATCACAGAACATGCTCGTCTTGGGCATCATCGTCATCATAGGCCTGGGCCTGCACTTGATGGACTTCTGGTCGAAGATGCAGCTGCCCGAACTGATGCACAACATGGGTCTGCCCACCGACACACTGACGCTGGCTTACGCCACCAACGGCGTTTATCACATCGAGAACACGTTCTCCAATCCGGTGTTCGTCGTTCTGTACCTCATCTGGCTGGGCGCCCTGTGGTTCCACCTGACTCACGGCTTCTGGAGCTCCATGCAGACATTGGGCTGGAACAACAAGACTTGGATCAGCCGCTGGCAGTGCATCTCCAACATCTACTCTACCATCGTGGTGCTCTGCTTCGCCTTAGTAGTGGTGGTGTTCTTCATCAAATCGCTGATGTAAAACGCGTAGCTTGCAAATTTGCAGATTGTAAATGACTAAATCGTAAATTCATTATGACCAAGATAGATTCAAGAATACCGGAAGGACCGGTAGCCGAAAAATGGACGAACTATAAAGCCCATCAGAAATTAGTAAACCCCGCCAACAAGCGTCGCTTGGACATCATCGTGGTAGGTACAGGCCTGGCCGGTGCCAGTGCTGCCGCCTCGCTGGGCGAAATGGGTTTCAGGGTATTCAACTTCTGCATTCAGGACTCTCCGCGCCGCGCACACTCCATCGCCGCACAGGGAGGTATCAATGCAGCCAAGAACTATCAGAACGACGGCGACTCCATATACCGTCTGTTCTACGACACCGTAAAGGGCGGTGACTACCGTGCCCGCGAAGCCAACGTGTACCGCTTGGCTGAAGTGTCGAACAACATCATCGACCAGTGTGTGGCACAGGGCGTTCCCTTCGCACGCGAATACGGCGGTACGCTGGCCAACCGTTCTTTCGGCGGCGCACAGGTATCACGCACGTTCTACGCCAAGGGGCAGACAGGCCAGCAGCTACTGCTGGGTGCCTATTCCGCACTGAGCCGTCAGGTAAATGCCGGAACCGTCAAACTCTATACCCGCTATGAAATGGAAGACATCGTCATCATCGACGGACGTGCCCGCGGCATCATCGCCAAGAACCTGGTAACCGGCAAGTTGGAGCGCTTCGCCGCCCACGCCGTAGTCATCGCTACCGGCGGTTACGGAAACACGTACTTCCTCTCGACCAACGCTATGGCATGCAACTGCTCGGCCGCAATGGCCTGCTACCGCAAGGGTGCCTGGTTTGCCAATCCGGCCTACGTACAGATCCACCCGACTTGTATCCCTGTACACGGCGACAAGCAGTCTAAGCTGACTTTGATGTCCGAATCCTTGCGTAACGACGGCCGTATCTGGGTTCCGAAGAAACTGGAAGACGCCAAGAAGCTGCAGGAAGGTACCCTGCAGGGCAAAGACATCCCCGAAGAAAACCGCGACTACTATCTGGAGCGCCGCTATCCGGCCTTCGGTAACCTCGTTCCGCGCGATGTGGCCAGTCGTGCCGCCAAGGAGCGTTGCGACAAGGGCTACGGCGTGAACAACACCGGCTTGGCCGTGTTCCTCGACTTCTCCGAAGCCATTAACCGCTTAGGCAAGGATGTAGTGGCACAGCGCTACGGCAACCTCTTCGACATGTACGAAGAAATCACCGACGTATCGCCCTACGAGAACCCGATGATGATCTATCCGGCCATCCACTACACCATGGGCGGCATCTGGGTAGACTACGAACTGATGACCTCCATCAAGGGCCTGTTCGCCATCGGCGAATGCAACTTCTCCGACCACGGCGCCAACCGTCTGGGTGCTTCCGCCCTGATGCAGGGTCTGGCCGACGGTTACTTCGTATTGCCTTACACCATCCAGAACTATTTGGCCGACCAAATCACCGTTCCCCGCTTCTCGACGGATCTGCCCGAATTTGCCGAAGCTGAAAAGGCCGTTCAGGACAAGATCGACCACCTGATGAACATCAAGGGCAAGAAGTCCGTAGACTCCATCCACAAGGAACTGGGGCACGTCATGTGGGAATACATGGGAATGGGCCGTACAGCCGAAGGCTTGCAGACCGGTCTGGCCAAGCTGAAAGAAATCCGCAAGGAGTTTGAGACCGACCTCTTCATTCCGGGCAGCAAGGAAGGCATGAACGTAGAGCTCGACAAGGCCATCCGCCTGAACGACTTCATCACCATGGGCGAACTCATCGCTTACGATGCGCTGAACCGCAACGAATCGTGCGGCGGCCACTTCCGCGAAGAGTACCAGACCGAAGAAGGCGAAGCCAAGCGCGACGACGAAAACTTCTTCTACGTGGCTTGCTGGGAATACCAGGGCAACGACGACAAAGCTCCAGAATTGCTGAAAGAACCGCTGGTGTATGAAGCCATCAAGGTACAGACTCGCAACTACAAGAGCTAATCGGGAATGTTGAACAATTAAAGAACTAACGAAAATGGATAAAAACATATCATTTACACTGAAAGTATGGCGTCAGGCAGGCCCTAAAGCCAAAGGCGCTTTCGAAACCTATCAGATGAAAGACATTCCCGGCGATACTTCTTTCCTGGAAATGCTGGACATCCTGAACGAGCAGCTGATTTCTGAAGGTAAGGAACCGGTTGTATTCGACCACGACTGCCGCGAAGGGATCTGCGGTATGTGTTCACTCTACATCAACGGGCATCCGCACGGGCCTGCACAGGGCGCAACCACCTGCCAGATTTACATGCGCCGCTTCAACGACGGCGACACCATCACCGTAGAGCCCTGGCGTTCGGCCGGTTTCCCTGTCATCAAAGACCTGATGGTAGACCGCACGGCTTACGACAAGATTATGCAGGCCGGCGGCTACGTAAGCGTGAACACAGGTGCCCCACAGGACGCCAACGCCATCCTCATCCCGAAGACCATCGCCGACGAGGCTATGGACGCCGCCAGCTGCATCGGCTGCGGCGCCTGCGTAGCTGCCTGCAAGAACGGTTCGGCCATGTTGTTCGTATCGGCTAAGGTAAGCCAGCTCAACCTGCTGCCTCAAGGCAAACCCGAAGCACTGCGCCGCGCCAAGGCCATGTTGGCCAAGATGGACGAACTGGGCTTCGGTAACTGTACCAACACCCGTGCCTGCGAAGCCGAATGTCCGAAGAATGTCTCCATCAGCAACATCGCCCGCCTGAACCGCGACTTCATCCGCGCCAAGCTGAAAGACTGAACAGACTCCTTTCTACATTTGATTAATATCAACGCGAACTCCTCTGTCGGAAACTCCCGGCAGGGGAGTTCTTTATTTCAGGCGACAAGAAGCCGGCAACAAATCACAGAGTATTGCAGCGAAAAACGACGTTTTCTCATTCCAATACCGCCCCGCAAAACGAAAGGGAAATACCTTGTCCTATCCGATTTACAACTTGATACATATCATGCGAAATTTACTTCAAATCCGAAATCTGTGTGCGCGAACAATGAAATAAAGGGTTGCCGTGTTCGAAAACAGTGAAAAATAATGAAAGTAGCTTAAAATAAAGTGTAAAAAGTACAATTAATTTGGAGGTTAAGAAAAAAAGCTTCACCTTTGTGCAGTGATTTTTTTCATAGTATTAGATTTAAGGTTAACAAAGGTTTGGGCTCAGCGGAGCCCATTTTTTTTGCCTATACGTTCCCAACGCCCTCCTTTCGACATGCAAATCACCGAAAAGCCATTCAAATTAGAGCGATTTCCAGTTTTTTTCCCGATTTATTTTGTTTATTTGCACCGAGAAAAGCCGGATAACCGGCCATACTTGAAACCAAACCTATTAACAAATTCAAAAACGACTGATTATGAACAGACTCTTACCATTATGCCGCATTCTGCTTACAGGAGTCTTCATTCTGATGACATCCTGCAGCGACAACGACGACTTGTCTCCCAACCCCGTCCCCGAAAACATTCCCAAAGAGGTTATTCTGGAATTCAACCAAAGATACCCTACTGCCACCAACGTGACCTGGAGCATCAAAGATACATACGTCGTGGCCGATTTTTATCTGGCCGATACACGTGCCGGCGGCCATGAGCCCAATAGCACGGCATGGTTCAGCATGACAGGGCACTGGAACATGACGGAAACCGAAATAAGCTACCAGCAGCTGCCCGCAACCGTAAAGGCCGCTTTCGAGGCAGGCCCGTATGCAAACGGGCGAATAGATGACGAAATAGACAAGCTGCAACGCAGCGACAACAACGAAACGCTGTACATCATCGAAGTAAGCCTGAGAGAAGAAGGCGTGGAAACCGAAGTTGACCTGTACTATACGGAGGAGGGTATCCTGATAAAGGAAATCAGAGATGCAAAAACGGATGACGACTACCACGAATACCTGCCGCAGCAACCGGAAGGGAACATACAGAAATGGCTCGACGAACACTTCCCCAACGCACGCATCGTGGACTATGAACGTGAGTCGGACGGAACGGAAGTGGAAATCATCGCCGACGGGCTGAAGCACGAAATCCTGTTCGACAAACGGCAGGAGTGGGTTTACACCAAAACCAAATATGAACGCAGGGATCTGTCGCAAATTCCGGGCAACATCCTGAACTTTCTGCGTACTTCGTCCCACTACACCACTAACGACAATGCAATCGACGACGTGGAGAAATACGACACACGCGACAACGGAACCTACTACTGCTTCGAGCTTAAAACGGCACACGGCCGCGAAGTAAAGGTCTACGTAAACGAGAAAGGCCTCATCGGCGAAGACCGTCCACAGAGCGGGAGCGGCAGCCAGGGGAGCGGCAGCCTGCCCGTAGAGGACGACATTCAAAGCTTCATCGAGAAGAAGTATCCCGGCGCAGTCATTATAGACAAAGACTACGAGGACGGCTACTTAGAGATAGACATACGGCACGACGGCATCGAAAAGGAAGTCCTGTTCAACGGACAGAATCAATGGGTACGCACGGAATGGGAAGTGCGAGAATTGCCGGAGGCCGTGAAGCAGGCAATCAAAGCCAACGGATATACGCCGGACGACAATGAATTCACTTTCGTGGAAACGGCGGAAGGCACAAGCTGGTACGAAATAGAAGTGCGCAAAGGACGCGAAGAACTGGAGCTGTACGTCAGCCCCACAGGCGAAATCCTACGCACGGAATACGACGACTGAAACCCGCTGTTTCGCCGGCCTTTCACGAAGCGCTCGTGAGGGGCCGGCGAAATGTTTTTTCAGGGAGGAGGCTATGCCAACAGATGGTACACTCCGCCCACCATCGCTTTCACCACCCCTTTCATTTCCAGTTCAAAAAGAAGGACGCTCATGCGGTTTATCGGAATGTCGGCCTCGACGATCAGCGTATTGATGTGCAAATCGCCGCGCCCCAGGATCCTGACCACACGCGCTTCCTCTTCCGTCAGTTCGGAGAAAAGGTTGCGCTGGACGGCTGCCGTCCCGCGTTTCTTCTCGCTCCGCCCCCAGTTCATGGCCTGCACGAAGTCCGACGCATCGTTTATCAGGGCCGCCTTGTTGTCGCGTATCAGGCGGTTGCAGCCTGCCGAATATTCGTCCGTCGCACGGCCGGGCACGGCAAAGCAGTCGCGATGATACCCCTCCGCCAAATCCGCCGTGATGAGCGAACCGCCCTTGACTGCCGACTCCACCACGATAACCGCATCGCTCATGCCCGCCACGATGCGGTTGCGGCTGACGAAATTATACCGGTCGGGCTCGGTGTCCGTGAGAAACTCCGTCAGCAGGCCGCCTTCGGCCAGCATGTCGACGGCCGTTTTCCGATGGGCCGAAGGATAGATGCGGTCCAGCCCGTGAGCCAGTATTCCCACCGTAGAAAGCCCGTTGGCCAGAGCGGCCCGATGGGCATGCACGTCGATGCCGTAGGCCAGGCCGCTGACCACCAGCACGTCGGAACACAGGCCGGAAAGGTCGCGGAGGAAGTCGGCGCAGAAGCGTTTGCCGTAGTCGGTCGCACGGCGCGTCCCCACCAGGCTGACCACCCGCAGGCGGTTGAGGTCGGCATTTCCCTTGAAGAACAGGACGACGGGGGCATCCTCACAGTCGCGCAGCCGCGAGGGATAGCGTTCGTCGGCCAGCGTCAGGCAGTCCACCCGGTTTTTCACGGCCCACTCCAATTCCTGCTCGGCCCGGCGGAAGGCGGAAGGATGGTCGAGCGCGGCCGCGACAGAAGAAACGCGGGGGATGCCGGGAAAACGCTCGGACAGCTCCGCACGCAGGCGGAACACGTCGGCCGCACTGCCGGCGGCCTCCACCAACCGTCGGGCGCCGATAGGCCCGATGCCCGGACAGAGGGTCAGGGCGATGCTGCAAAGTCGTTCGTCGGTATTCATGGCGTTGCGGGTTCGGTAAGGAAGGATTTCTCAGTCGGCCGAAGAGGAAAGATAAGGGGCAAAGACGCGGTCGAACAACGTGCTCGCCCCCAGGCGCCCGCCGACCACGCAGACGGCCTCGACCACGCCTTTCAGCACCACACGCCCGTCGCGCTTGCGGAAGATGTCCTGATAGAAAACGTAGCGGATGCCTTCTTTCTTCATGTAGAGCTTCGAGACGAACTCGTCGCCGCTCTTCAGAGGCGTCTTGAAAGCCATGCTGATGCGGGCCACCACAGGGTCGACCCCCTGCTCGTGAAGGGCGGCGAAGCTAAGCCCGACGGAGGTGAGAAACTCGTGGCGCGTATGCTCCAGATAGTGCTGATAGTTGGCGTTGTTCACAATGCCTTGCAGGTCGCATTCGTAGTCGCGCACCTTCATTTCCAGTTCGTAGACGTATTTTTCTGCCATCATAGTTTATTGTTTTGAACCCACCACAGAGAGCACGGAGTCGCACAGAAGATTTGTGAGACCCGGCAGCCCCTGCGGTGAAACGATTATCCTCGCTGCTTCTCCACATCCAGTCCCTTGAAGCGCTTCAGTTCTTCGAGGCCGACCAGCTTGTAGAGCTTGTCGCTGGGGCGTATCCTGACGCTTTTCATCGAAAAGTGTTCGCCCTTGCGGACGGTCTGCACGGGTTTCAAGTCGACACGGGCCTCGTCCAGCGTGACGTACTCGGCGCCGGTCGTAGGGCCGGTGATGAGCAGGCGGTCGCCCACGCTGACTTCGGCCGCCTCCACGAGGAACTCGGCCACGCCGATGCGGGAGAAGTAGCGGATGCCCCGCCCCACGTAGATTTTGCGCTCCGTAGCCGCCGAACCGTAGTTTTTCGTCCATTCGCCCAGCCGCCGGCCCAGATAGTAGCCGTCCCAGAAGCCCCGGTTGAAGACGGTGGCCAGACGCCCGTTCCACGCCTTGATCTTCTCGTCCGTAAACGTATGGTCCAGGCAGGCGCGCACGGCCTCCTTGTAGCACTCCGTCACGGTGCGCACGTACTCCGGCCCGCGCGCACGGCCTTCTATCTTGAACACCCGCACGCCCGCGTCCATCATCTTGTTCATAAAGTGGATGGTCTTCAGGTCTTTGGGCGACATGATGTAACGGTTGTCGACCTCCAGTTCGGCACCGGTCTCCGCGTCGCGCACGAGATAGGAGCGGCGGCACACCTGCATGCACGCGCCCCGGTTGGCCGAGCTGTCCATCTGGTGGAGCGACAAATAGCACTTTCCGCTGACGGCCATGCACAAGGCTCCGTGACAGAACATCTCGATGCGGATGGGCCGGCCCGACGGGCCGCAGATGTTTTCCTCGCAGATGTGGCGGTGGATTTCGGCCACCTGCTCCAGGTTCAGCTCGCGTGCCAGCACCACCACGTCGGCAAACCGGGCGTAGAAGCGCAGCGCCTCGACGTTGCCGATGTTGAGCTGCGTGCTGAGGTGCACTTCCTGCCCTATTTCGCGGGCGAAGGCCATCACGGCCACGTCGGCGGCAATGACGGCCGAGATGCCGGCGTCGCGGGCGGCCTGCACGAGGGTGCGCATCGGGGAGAGGTCGCGGTCGTAGATGATGGTGTTCACGGTGAGGTAGCTCTTCATGCCGTGTGCGTCGCACGTGCGGGCGATGTCGCGCAGGTCGTCGACGGTGAACGTACCGGCCGAGCGGGCACGCATGTTCAGGTTTCCGATGCCGAAGTAGACGGAGTCCGCTCCGGCCTGTATGGCGGCGGCCAGCGACTCGCGCGAGCCGACGGGAGCCATGATTTCAAAGTCCTTCAGTTCCATTGTTATTTTCGATCAGCTTGCTTACCGCATCAATGAAAGCCTCCGCCCGCGGACGCAACATTTCTACCAACGCAGCATCACAATAAGCAAAATCACTATAATCACTGCTATGACGCTTGTCGAAAAGCAGACCAAACGTCGTACTATGCTCAATGCTAAGCTTTCCGTTACGAACAAAATACATGGACAGCTGTGTCTTCACACCATTGTGTGTCGCAGTGTCTATCCCCCTGCTCAACAGCAATGCCACAGCGGCATAATAACAGGCATAGTACAAGCGGTTTACAGCAGCATTAAAATAACCACTGCCATATAACAAATCAGCCTCGCCAAGCGTGCTATAGGCACGTTCCAACCGATAGCCGACAATAGCCGCCCGCGTTTCATCATCCAGCAACTGCTTCATAACACGACTCCCTCCCTATTGACATTGATAGTAAAAGGACTGACCATCTTTTCCCAAAGGCTGCGTAGAGTAACCAGTACGTTGATTGCAACACCTGTCCGGGCTTCCAGTTCCGAAAGCGGGCGACGCAAATCCAATTCTCTTTCGGGCGTAAGCACATCGCTGTTATCAAGCAGTATCAGCAGGTCAATATCCGAATCGGGACGGGCATCGCCGCGTGCTTCCGAACCATATACGATAGTCTGGGCTGTAGGTGCCACCCTACGGACCGCATCGGCTATCAAACGAAGAATGTCGGGACGTTTCATATATACATTCTGCTTTACATTTCAAACACAAAGATAAGCATATTACTCAGTATATCGCAATCTTACCTCCTAAGATTGCTCTTTTTTCCGTACTTTGCACCCAAAACGCAACAGAATATGAAGATAGTCGACATAGACTTGGGCGAAAAATAAGGCAAAGCCGCCAAACCTGCAATTTTCCCGCCGCCCCGCTGCGGGGAAGGCTTCGCAACTCTGCGAAAACGTCCTGCACGCTGCAGGAAGGTTTCGCAACCCTGCAATTCCGTCCTGCACGTCGCAGGAAGGTTTCGCAACCCTAAGAAAACGTCCTGCACAACGCAGGAAGGTTTCGCAGCTTTGCAATTTCTCCTTGCAGAGCACAGAAAGGTTTCCCGACTTCGGGAAAACGCCCTGCAGAGCGCAGGAAGGTTTCCAGCTTCGGGAAAACGCCCTGCAGAGCGCAGGAAGGTTTCCGGGCTTTGGGAAAACGTCCTGCAAC
Organism: uncultured Bacteroides sp.; assembly: GCF_947632445.1. GTDB lineage: Bacteria > Bacteroidota > Bacteroidia > Bacteroidales > Bacteroidaceae > Bacteroides. Next base: position 21,032 of record NZ_CANRPM010000032.1, read on the forward strand.
GTGCAGGAAGGTTTCCGGGCTTCGGGATTTTGTCTCAGGGTCTCATTTGCGCGGCTTCAGGTCGCGATACATCCGATATGCCTCCTTCAGCATATCTTCATCGTTGTATCGGGGATGCCAGTCCAAATCGCGCTCGGTCTTGCTGATGTCGAGGATATACTCTTCGTCGGCTATCATAAACTGCTCTTTATACATGATGGGCAGACCGGCGGCATCGAAGAGGTTCAATACCCACTTCACTATCCTGCCGGGCGTGGCAACGACAAACGAACGCGAATGTGCGGAACGTATCACCCCGCGCAGCAACGTGCGTATGTCCGGCGAGTCTTTTGAACCGAGGTTGTATTCGTCGTTGGGCAGGCCTTTGTCTATGGCACAGAGAACGGCCGTCACGCAATCGAACACGGAAATCATCTGGTAGTGGTTCTTTCCGTTGCCTATCATGGGCACGGGAAGGTTCATGTCTATCAGCTTGAACAGCTTGACAAGAATGCCGAGACGCCCCGGCCCGTTAATCATGCGGGGCCGCATGACGGTGATGTTCATCCCTTTCCGCCGATAGGCGAAACACAGCTGCTCGCATGCCTTCTTGCTCTGCCCGTAAGGCCCGAACGGATTCTGCGGGTGGGTGGTATCTACGGGAAGGTATTGCGGCTTGCCGTAAGTCATGTCTGTTGTAAACATGAGGTAGTTGCGGCACCCTTTCTCGTAAGTCACTTCCAACAGGTTCTGCGTGCCCGCCGTGTTGACGCTGAAAAAGTAGGTCTTGCGGTCGCGGGGCACTTTCGTATGATACTGGTTGGCCGCAAGGTTTATCACGATGTCGTCTTTCCCGATAGGGAGCTTTTCCAAGCATGACTTGTCGCGGATGTCGGCCTTATAATAGCGGCAACCTGCATGGATGCGCTCGTCCGCACACGCTTGAAGGTCGCACACGCACACGTCGCCGCCCCTTTCCAGCAGGGCGTTTGCCAGGTAGCGTCCGACAAATCCGTTTCCTCCGAAAATCCAATGGTTCATTTTTTTCTTAGCTTCTTGAAATTAAATACACGCCTAAACAGATGACGATGATGCCCGCAATGCGCACGGGCGTCAGCGACTCGCCGAAAAAGTAATAGCCTACAAGGGCCGCCACGACATAGCCTATGCTGAGAAACGGATAGGCGAAACTGACTTCCACTTTGGAAAGAATGGCCATCCACATCAGAATACTGACGGCATAGCACAGCATGGCCAGCCACAGCCAGACATTGGAAAGCATCGCGCCGATGTGGCCCCAAAGTCCCGACAGGCCCACCTCGCCCACGAGGAGCATCCCCTTGCGGATGCAGAGCTGCGCGGCGCAGTTGAGCAGGACGCTGATGATGATTAACAGAATATTCATAACAGAAAAAATAACGGGAGTTGGTTAGTCTTTAAAGAGTTTGTAATGAGGCTCGTCGGCAAAGGCCAGCAGTTCGCGGTCGCCCCGGCTGTCACCGTATGCCTCGATGCGGCAATGCGTCCGGTCGGGGATGCGTGCCGCGAGGCGCGCCACCTTCTCCGGGCCGTAGCAGTTGGGCGTGGCGAAGCGGCCCGTCAGTATGCCTTCCGCCGAGACTTCCGCCTGCGTGCCCATGACTTCGGCGATGCCGAGATGGCGGGCGAAGGGGCGCACCCAGTTGTCGGCACTGGCGCTGACAATCAGCACTTCCGCTCCCCGGCTCAGGCAGTCGGCAATGCGGGCGCGGGCGTCGGGACGTATCATGCCGGCACCCCGGACGGCGAAGAAGCGGGTGCAGACTTCGTCGAAGCGCCGCAGCGTCATGCCTGCAAAAAACCAGCCGAAGAGCCGCTGCTTGGCCTTCCCGTTCGGGTAGAGCCGCACTTGTATGCCGCGAGCCAGGGCAGGTTGCACAGCAGGCCGCACAGCAGCTTCACGTCGCCGAAGGCAAAGCGGAGGAGCGGCAGGAAAGTGTCGCCCTTGGTGATGGTGCCGTCGAAGTCGAAGACGGCTATCTGTCTTGTTTCCATGCGCACGCCGTTTTTACAGATAGAGAATGACGAGGAACGACAGGAGCCAGCCCGCGATGCAGAGCTGCACGAAGCGGTCGGTCAGGAGCACGCGGGTGGGGCTTCCGCTCTTCACGTCCACGATGGTGAGTTGCAGGTAGTGGATGATGCCCGCCAGCACAAACACCGAGGTGCCGTAGAGGAAGGTGCTGTCGATGCGGAGCATCACTTCCTCGCTGACGGTGTACATGATGTAGCACACCATCGTGATGGTGGCGACGATGGAGATGGCCTGGTTCATAAAGGCGAGGTTGTAGCGGTTGATGTTGCTGCGCGTCTTGACGCCCGTGTTCTCGTATATCACCACGTCGTCTCTCCGCTTGGCAAAGGCCAGAAAGAGCGCCAGCAGAAACGTCATCAATACAATCCAGTGGGACAGGTGTATGCTTGCAGCCACGCCGCCCACCACGATGCGCAGCACAAAGCCGGTGGCGATGACAAAGACGTCGACCACGGCGATGCGCTTCAGCCGCACGCAATAGGCGATGTTCATCACGTAGTAGAAAGCCAGCAGCGCCCACACGCCGCAACGGCTTCCCGCCGGCAGCAGGAGCACGGTGGCGCCCGCCAGAAGCAGCATTGCGGACATCAGCGCGTAGCCCGCTCCCACCGTCACGGCACCGCAGGCTATGGGCCGCAGCCGCTTCTTGGGATGCAGGCGGTCGGCCTCGCGGTCGTAGATGTCGTTGAAGCAATAGATGGAACTGGCGGCAAAGCAGTAGGCCGCAAACGCCGTCATGCAGGCCAGCAGGCTGTCGGCCTGAAACAGCCGCCCGTCGAAAAACAGCGGCAGGAAGATGAAGAGATTCTTCATCCACTGGTAGGGGCGGAGAAGGAGGAGGATTTGAACAAAATAACTGTCTTTCATGTCACACAATATATAGGATATTGACTGCCCTATTTAACTTCTTTGCTCTTAAAGCCAGTTTTTCCTACCAGTTTCTCGATATACCAAGCTGCCCAAATTACAATAATAAATACGTATGGATGATGATATGCAGCGCAGGGAGGGAAAATACATGTTGCACAAGTTCCCAAAACAAACAATAATAGCAACACGATTTTAGAAGATTTCCAATCTTCCTTCCGCATAGAGAAAAGAGAACATATTCCTAAGAACAAAACAATGTAGTAACAAGTACCTTTCAATATTCTGGGAATTATATTTTCCACAATAAATTCTACAGTAAATCCGTTTTGTCTTCCAATCTCTCCAAGTGTTATGTGGGGAGCGAAATAGCGATCACTCCATGCATCTTCGACATATAGTAGAAACAATCTCTTAAAATATCCAAGAATGTATTTGCCTGGATTATCAATAATCCAAGCAACAGCCCGTTCTCTAAAGATTTTATCTTTTTCTTCATACGTCACCTTATCAGCGTTTTCAATCCATCCCGCATCGTTTGGGCCAAAAACATTAATCACGCCTCCGGTAGCTTCGTCATTAGCAACCATGATTAGATTATATCCTGACGTACTCGACTGATAAATGAAATGGCCGGTATTTTTATACGTCCAACATCCTATTAAAACAACACAGAGCGATATACTAATCAAAAGGGAGAAATAATATTTATACTTTAAACGATAAAAGAATATCAAATAGACGACGGATGAAATCAAAAATAAAACGGCTAATGGACGAACACTATTGCCTAATGTAAAAAGCACTCCTGCCAAAAAGAGTTTTATAAAAGTAGGTTTAAGACATAAAGAGAAAGCTGAAATAACTAAAAGCAAATAGGGAAGTTGCGTCAGGGTAGGAACTACAATTATCAAATTCGAATATAAAATGGAATATAAGGCAATAGATACGTAAGATACTCTTTTCGTAAAGAAGAAATTGCTTATGTAATAGATATTGAACACGATACCTAATTCAAATAATAAGTTGAAAACAGCATTGTATGCGGTGGTTCCAAATAGCTTCAGCTGAAGAATAAGCCAGTTGATATTGCCTAATGACCATATATAATAATCATAAATATTGTCGCTATTGGGATACCATGTTCCTTGCATATAGCACTTCTTTGCTCTTTCTATATAAGAACCTGCATCGGAATATAAAGGCACATCCCAATAATAAATCATCACAAATATTTGTACTATGACACTGATTATGACTACTGATATTGCAGTCTTTTTTAAGGTCTCATCCGATAAAGGATGACATGACTTGCTCCACCGGGTGGGCAGAACGGAAAGGGTGGCATTTGTTTTCATTCAGAACGTTCGTTTTCTGCCCGCAAGTCCCCGAAACAGACAGTGAGTATTCCCATACAGAAAGCGTAGGACTTGTCTTGCTCATCATAAAACGGGCGTCTGGAAAAGCCTTACAAGAAATGAGCCGAGAAACAAAAATCCCACGCTGAAGTATATGCGACAAGCCGTGCTTACGGGGGCTTGTACACAAACACACACAGAATGAGCGTCACATCGCCTCTATCCTTCTTGCACAAAATTTACCAGACTTTGTTCTATAGGATAAAGCAGAAAACGCTTTCTTTCAAAAAACATCCCGGCAGATTTCTCCGCCAAGACACTGCAAAAGTAGGTTTTCTTTTTGACAATGCAACGCTCTTATGGAAGAATTTTTGTTTCTTATGCAAAGATACAAAACAAAATTGTCGAAACGGAGGATGATACGACAATTCCGGCTGTATGCTGCGGGCGTTTTGCCAACGCAAAAATACGCTATTTCCCGGATGGTTGTTCACTTTCCGTGCCGCCAAATGTCCGAAGCGACCTCTTTTTTCCTTACTTTTGCACCGGAATAGAAAGATTATGCAGATACATCATACCGATTTAGGAGAAAAACCGGTCTTCCTCGCCCCGATGGAAGACGTGACCGACCCTGCCTTCCGCCTGATGTGCAAGCGTTTCGGCGCCGACATGGTGTACACCGAGTTCGTCTCGGCCGACGCCCTGATACGCTCCGTCAGCAAAACGGAGCAGAAACTCCACATCAGCGACGAAGAACGCCCCGTAGCCATCCAGATATACGGACGCGACACGGCCACTATGGTGGAAGCCGCACGCATCGTGGAGCAGGCACGGCCCGACATCCTCGACCTGAACTTCGGCTGCCCCGTGAAGCGTGTGGCGGGCAAGGGAGCCGGCGCGGGTATGCTGCGGGACATTCCGCGGATGCTGGAGATTACCCGCGCCGTAGTCGATGCGGTCAAAATCCCCGTCACCGTGAAGACGCGCTTAGGCTGGGACGCCGAACACAAGATTATCGTCACCCTGGCCGAACAGTTGCAGGATTGCGGCATCAGCGCCCTGACCATTCACGGCCGCACCCGCGCACAGATGTACACGGGCGAAGCCGACTGGACGCTCATCGGCGAGGTGAAGAAGAACCCGCGCATGCACATCCCCATCATCGGCAACGGCGACGTCACCACCCCGCAACGCGCCCGCGAGTGCTTCGAACGCTACGGTGTGGATGCCATCATGATAGGCCGCGCCAGCTTCGGACGCCCATGGATATTCAAGGAAGTAAAGCACTATCTGGAGACGGGCGAGGAGCTGCCCCCGCTCACTCCGCAATGGTGCATGGACGTGCTCCGGCAGGAGGTGAAAGACAGCGTCAACCTGCTGGACGAGCGTCGCGGCATCCTCCACGTGCGCCGCCACTTGGCCGCCAGTCCGCTGTTCAAGGGACTGCCCAACTTCCGAGACACCCGCATCGCCATGCTCCGCGCCGAGACGGAGGAAGAGCTTTACGCCATCTTCGACGAGATAGGACGGAAGTTCTTCAGCCTCTGAAAAGGCCGAAGCGAATACATCCAAAGAAGAATACAATCAGCGGAACATGGGTTGCGTAAACCAGCGCTTGAACATCCACGTGCCCAACACATACAGCCCGAAAGCCGAGACGAAGCCTGCAACGGCATCAATGAGGTAGTGTGCCTGGATGTAGACCGTAGCACAACAGAGCAGCAGATAGAAAGGCATGAGGCAGACAAAGAGCCAGCGGCTTCCGCGCCAGGCCATAATCATCAGAATGGTCGATATACCGACATGCGACGAAGGGAAGGCGGCCGTAGGACGCTCGCCCACCTGTTGCGAACTTTCCACAAGGTTATAGAAGAAGCCATGTTCGTAGCCCGCCCCCGACATCAGTTCCCGGTTGTAGTTGAAGTAGTCGCCGACGGAGGGGAAAACACCGTTCAGGGCATTCTCCATACCGATGGCCGGGAAATAGAACTGAGGGCCTGCCACAGGCACGAAAATATAGATGAAATAGTAAAGGAAAAAGGAGGAGATGATGACGAACGACACCTTCTCCAGCAGGTCGAAGCGGCGGATGAAGTACCACAGCACGATGACCAGCATCATGGGATAATAGGAGAAGTAACCCAAGTTGAGCGGTTCGCTCACCCAGATATAGGGCAGGCGTTCGGCAAACCAGATGGCGGGCTGCCCACCGAAGAGCCATTGCTCGGCCGAAGCGAATATATGATCCAGATTGGGGAAGAGGCGGTTGAACTCATACGTGTCGGGATACCAGTAGGACAGGAGTGACATCTGTATCGTGACGCGCACGAAGGCCGAAAACCGGCAGGGCGCCAGACGGTAGATATACATCAGCAGGAAAGTCACGGCCGCTATCAACACACGGTCGGACAGCATCCGCAGGGGATGGTCCATCTGCTGATACAGGAACAGTATCAGTATCGACGTGAGCAGGTTGTAGATGAGCGACACCTTCTCTATTGCAAAAAGCCCCTTGCGGGTATCCACCATCTTGAATATATCTAAAGCCATCCTTCCTTCTTGTACCAGGCAATAGTCTCCTTCACGCCGCGCTCCAGGTCGTAGGCGGGCCGGTAATCCAGCTCGCGGACGGCGGGCGCGATGTCGCACTGCCAGTTGCGTTGTTTCATTATATTATATTTGTCGCGGTTGAGCGTGCTCGTCGTCTTCCGCAGGGCAGCCCACCTTTCAACCAGCAAAGATACGACTTTTAACAGAAACAGCGGACATTTGATGCGAATAATCAGCGGATTGCCCAGTTCGCGGCGTATCAGGTCGGAGAACGTGCGGCTGGCATACACCCGGCCGTCGGACAGGAAGTAGGCGCGTCCCTTCACGCCCCGTTCCATACCGAGGAACACGGCCTGCACCACATCCTTCACATAGACAAACGTCAGATCCTGGCGCCGGTAGCCCACCGACATGTCAAGATGATGCCTGATGGACTTGGCCATCAGGAAATAGTCGCGTTCGCGGGGGCCGTAGACACCCGTAGGGCGATAGATGACGCAGGGGAAGTCGTCCATAGCCAGCAAAGCCTGCTCCGCTTTCAGCTTGCTCCGTCCGTAGGCTGTGTTGGGTTGGGGCGTGTCGGTTTCGCGGATGGGCTCGTAGGTATCTTCGTGGACAGGCCCGAAGACGCTCAGTGTGCTGATGAAAGCAAACTGGCGGGGCGTCATGCCGAGGCTCCGAAGGGCATCGGCCAAGGCACAGGTCTGCCCGCAGTTCACGCGGTCGAAGTCGGCCGAGTCGATGCACTTCGTCACGCCCGCACAGTGCACCACGTAGTCGAACGCCCCATAGGCTTCCCGATGGGCCTTGAGCTGCCCGTGCAGGCGGTCGGTGTGGGCGAAGTCCAGCTCCAGGAAGTGCAGGCCGGGGTCTTGCAGATACTTGCGGCTGCTCGACGCGCGGACGCCGGCCCACGTATCGAACCCGCGACGCAGGGCTTCTTCTACCAGGAAGCTGCCGATGAAGCCGCTGGCGCCCGTTATCAGAATACTCTGTTTCATGCTCTTTTACTTTACAGGTTCTACATGTATATTGATGTAAGTCCGGCTTCCGAACTCACTCTTCAGGCGGTTCTCGATAGCGGTGGCGGTGCGATGGGCCTCCTCAAGCGTGATGCGTCCGTCCATGCGGATGTGCACCTCGATGGAATAGCTGCTGCCTATCCGCCGCGTGCGCAGGTGGTGCGGGGCGGTGACACCGGGAAAGGACAGGATTTCCTGCCTGATTTTCTCCTCCATCTCGGCGGGGAGCGATTTCTCCAGCAGTTCCTCGACACAAGTCACCAGCAGACGGATGGCCACCTTCATAATGAACAAACTCACCACCACAGCCGCCAGCGGGTCGAGGATGAGCCACTGCTCGCCCAGCAGAATGGCACCGCCGATGCCGGCGGCCGTACCGACGGACGAGAGCGCGTCGCTCCGATGATGCCAGGCATTGGCCACTACGGCCTGCGAATTCAGCCGGCGGCCTTTCAGCACGGTATATCGGTACAGCAGTTCCTTGAATACAACCGATACCAGCGCCGCCCACAGGGCCAGCATGCCCGGTTCTTTCAGTTCGCCTCCCTGCCAGAAGTGCCGGATGGACATGACTCCGTTCCAAAGGATGCCGAAGCCCACGCACAACAGTATCAGGCCGATGATGGCCGTAGCCAGCGTCTCGTACTTGCCGTGACCGTAGTCGTATCTCTCGTCTTCCGGCTTCGACGAAATGTGCACGAAGACGATGACGATGATGTCCGTCACGAAGTCGGACAACGAATGGACGGCATCGGCCAGCATGGCGGCACTGTGTCCCAGGATGCCCGCTACAAACTTGAACGCGAGCAGCAGCAGATTGATCACGCTGCCCACGAGAGTCACCCGACGGATACCGGCCTCACGGACTGCCTCTTCGGACTTTTCTTTTTTGTCTTTCATCGTTACAACCTAATTTCTGAAAGGAGACGCAAAGATACGACAAATCTGTTATCCCTTTCCTTTTGTCCTGCAAATTCTGCACAAAGACAAGAATTTAGAGACAGCCTGAGCTGCCGAACCCAAAAGTTTGTTACCTTTGCAGCGGCTCATCCCGTCAAACCTGATAAAACGATTTACCGCATTATGGGAAAGAAAAAAGAAAAGAGAGAGAAGAAGGCCGGCAAACGTATGACCAAGAAAGAACTCGTAAAGGCTCTGCTCGACTTCTTCCACCAAAAACAGGGCGAAGTGCTGCCCCTGAAGTACATCTTCGACCAGCTTCATCTGACCACCCATCCGCTGAAAATGCTCTGCATGGACGTGCTCCGCGAACTGCAGGACGACGACTACATCAACGAAACGGAAAAGAACAAATACAGGCTCAACCTGCACGGGGTGGAAATGACAGGCGTCTTCCAGCGCAAGAGCAATGGCAAGAACTCCTTCATCCCCGACGGCGGAGGCGACCCCATCTTCATCGCCGAACGCAACTCGGCACACGCCATGGCCGGCGACCGCGTAAAGATAGCCTTCTATGCCAAACGCCACGGACGGAGCGCCGAGGGCGAAGTCGTCGAAATACTGGAGCGCGCCAACGACACCTTCGTGGGCACACTCGAAGTGACTAAGTCGTATGCCTTCCTCGTCACCGAAAACCGCACCCTGGCCAACGACATCTTCATTCCCCGCGACAAGCTGAAAGGCGGCAAGAGCGGCGAAAAGGCCGTAGTGAAGGTCATCGAATGGCCCGACAAAGCCAAGAACCCCATCGGACAAGTCGTCGACATCTTAGGCTGCGCGGGCGACAACACGACCGAGATGCACGCCATCCTCGCCGAATACGGTTTGCCCTACAGCTACCCGACGACCGTAGAACGGGCCGCCGAACGCATTTCCGACGAGATACCTGCCGAAGAGACGGCCCGTCGCGAAGACTTCCGCTCTGTCACGACCTTCACCATCGACCCCAAAGACGCCAAGGACTTCGACGACGCCCTCTCCATCCGCCGACTGAAGGACGGCCTTTGGGAAGTGGGCGTACACATTGCCGACGTGACTCACTACGTCAAGGAAGGCAGCCTCATCGACAAGGAAGCCGAGAAACGTGCCACATCGGTCTATCTCGTAGACCGCACCATCCCTATGCTGCCCGAACGCCTGTGCAACTACATCTGCTCCCTCCGCCCCGACGAGGAGAAACTGGCCTACTCCGTCGTCTTCCGAATGAACGATAAGGCCGAGGTGAAAGACGCCCGCGTGGTGCACACCGTCATCAAGAGCAACCGCCGCTTCACTTACGAAGAGGCCCAGCAGATTATCGAGACGGGCGAAGGCGACTGCAAGGAAGAACTTCTCCGGCTGAACCGCCTCGCCAAGCAGCTGCGCGAACGGCGCTTCGCCGCCGGGGCCATCAACTTCGACCGCTATGAAGTGAAGTTCGAAATAGACGAAAAGGGCAAGCCCGTCCGCGTTTACTTCAAGGTGTCGAAAGACGCAAACAAACTGGTCGAAGAATTCATGCTGCTGGCCAACCGCACTGTAGCCGAAAAGATAGGCCGCGTACCCAAAGGAAAGAAAGCCAAGGTGTTCCCCTACCGCATCCACGACCTGCCCGACCCGGAGAAGCTCGACACGCTGGCCCAATTCATCGCCCGCTTCGGCTACAAGCTGCGCACCACAGGCACGAGGACCGACGTATCGAAATCCATCAACCACCTGCTGGACGACATCCAGGGAAAGAAGGAAGAAAACCTCATCGAGACCGTTTCCATCCGCGCCATGCAGAAGGCGCGCTATTCCGTGCACAACATCGGCCACTACGGCTTGGCCTTCGACTACTACACGCATTTCACTTCGCCCATCCGCCGCTATCCCGACATGATGGTGCACCGTCTGCTTACGAAGTATCTCGACGAGCAAGGCCGCACGGTCAGCGAGAAGAAATACGAAGCCCTGTGCGAACACGCCAGCGCTATGGAGCAGTTGGCCGCCAACGCCGAACGTTCGAGCGTGAAGTACAAACAGGTGGAGTTTATGACCGAACACCTCGGCCAGGTGTACGACGGCGTCGTCTCAGGCGTCACCGAATGGGGGCTCTATGTGGAACTCAACGAAAACAAGTGCGAAGGCATGATACCCATCCGCGACCTCGACGACGACTACTACGAGTTCGACGAGAAGAACTACTGCCTGCGCGGCCGCCGCAAGAACCGCACCTATAGTCTGGGCGACCCCATCACCATCCGCGTGGCCCGTGCCAATCTGGAGAGAAAGCAGCTGGACTTCACTCTCGAAGAGTAAGAAGATACCGCATCTCTCCTAAGAAAACGGTCGTTCCTTTCAATGGGAACGGCCGTTCTTCGTCTGTACGCGAAAGCATCCGTCTCCCGTCCCGACAAGCAATTTCCGATATAGGCTACCGGACAAGCAAGCTATCACATTTAAACGATTGTCACTATGTTTTCAGAGTCTGAAGTTATAGAGATTTATTGGGAATAGATATCGGATGATCATAAAAAAGGGAGGACAACAGACATCCTCCCTTTTTATCAGCTATCTGTCTAGTCCTGAAATAGCGTTACAACAAAAAGTAACATTATGGAAAAGACAGAAACAAAGTACGTTAAGCGCAC